>JBCBQD010000060.1:15250-24634 GCA_039820425.1 Cyanobacteria bacterium J06635_1 | reverse complement strand
CAGAGGGCTAAACGTCGCCGGGTGGTTTGGAACATCGGATGGCTATGACATTTCCGGAATGGTGGGTTCGCTGATTTGTAGAGGCGGGTTTGTGGTGATGCCGATTAGCGGCTCAACCCACCCTACGATTCTCTCACTACCCACTACCATTCGGCTGAGACGTTCGGCGAGCGCTCAGTCGAGTCGCGCTCATGTCGAAGCCCATTCCCCCTTTTCCCCTTGACCTTCTCCCAACTCCAACAAAAACTGCATCGCTTTAACGATGTATTGGGCACAGGTGTGGGGTGAGGTTTGGTAAAACGATCTCCAGGCGCTGGCTTTGTCTCGGTCATAGCGATGGACTCGATTGGCATCCCCGTCGAGCCAGGCCAGGCGGACGGCGTGACCGACCAGAACGTCTAACACAATGTCATCTTCGATTTGCCAGTCGGGGTTGCGGTCAAACAGTTCAGACAGCTCCATCATGGCTTCGACATTGACCTGGCGATATTCCGGGGCCTGGATTTTGTTGAGCAGGTGTTCGATGCGGCGGGCAAAGTCGGGTTCTTCGGGGGTGGTGTCAGAGAGGATGACTTCACTAATCAGCCGATTGCGGCGTTCGAGCTTATCGCCGATGACGATGCCGTGGCAGTGCTTAAAGGTACGCCAGATGCGAGGGTAGAAATCTTCGGGGACGCGGTTAAGGCTGCCTTCTCGCTGGCGCTTATGCCACCAGTCGTCTTCGTCGGGGGGCAGATCTTCGTCGGCCTGAGGGAGGACCACCCACTGCACCGCCTGCAAAGGACGGGCGCGGAGAGATTCTTGACGGAATAGGGTTTTGTCCAGACCTGCGTAGCCAGCTAATACGCCCCGCAGCTGCATTTTGATGTCAAAGGGGCTCATTTTCATCAGGGTTTCGTAGGCATCGGGCTGGCTGAGGTGCTGTTCGCGGCTGATCTCATTGGTGAGCAGCAGGATCATATAGCTCACCCGCAGGGTCATCAGCCCCTCAAATAGCTCGGGTTCTGACTTAATCAAGACGCTGAGGTCAATCAGTAACTCCTGGGTGAGGACGCGATCGCGAATATCTTCGCCGCAAAATTCGCTGATCTTTTGCACGATGTCGCTGGGGGGCATCGGGTCGGTCATCAGCGAAGCCCGACTGTAGGCTTTGCCCACCGCAATTTGCTTTTGGCGCACCAGCAGCTCGGTGACCGCATCGGACAGCCCAATATCCACTTTGTCGAGCAGTCCGGCCGCCCGGCGAAGGATGGCCCACAGTTCTAGACGACCGGCTTTGGTGTAGATTTCGTTGAGCAGGTCGGCCAGGGTGACCCTTTCTTGGGCATCGGTGCCCCAGCCGGTGTCAAAACCCAGACCCTCAAGCCGGGTGAGGTTATTGAGCAGTTCAATTTGCTCGTACAGGTTATCGGAGATGCGGAGTGCTTTGAGCAGTTGTCCGGGATCTTTTTCGCGCTCTAAATCGAGTTCCTGCATTTGGGTCAGGGGGCATGTACTGGATGCTGACATCGGCAGGTAGGCCGAAATCGGCATTTTGTAGGATGAGAAGGGTGCGATCGCAACGCGCTCTTCTTCAATTCGTTCAGTAGCAGCGGTCAGCATCAGCTGAAAAAGGGTCCCGACTTTAACCGGCACGCCATTGCAGCTGCCGTCCTTGAGTTCCAAAATCAGCTTGAGCAGCGGCGACTCTTCGATGGCTTTGTGCCCCAGCTCAAACATGCTGTGGGTGAGCATGAGCGTGACCGTAGGGCGTCCGGGTTCGTTCCACTGTTCATGAATATAGGCCAATTCGCTATGGATTTGGGCCACCAGGAAATGGTAGTCGAGGGTCAAATAAAACTGTTGGATGTCGAGATACGCCGGTAAGAAGACCGCCGTTTCATTTTGAATACGAAAAATGCGGGCGGTGGTCAGGCTACGTAACCGGCGAACGGGTCGGCCCGATAGGCTCAACTTTTCGTTGCAACCAATCTGGTCATAGAGCGAAGATAGCTCCATCGCTGGGCGCACCTGGACGGGCTCAATTTGTTCTAGTATTTGGGTTTCGATGCCGTAGTTGGCGAGCTGCTGCTGTAGGGTGCGGTCTTCTGCCAGGAGGGCGACCTGGACGATGGGGCGACGGTTTTGGCCCGCTTTGAGGTGGCGCGCCAGCGGGTCGAGATCGCCCGGTGTGATCAGCCCGTCCTGGATCATTAACCCCAGGTAGTAAAGGCTCTGGGCCCACACCAGCGGAATATTTTCGTTCGGTAATCGGGTTTGGCTATGGGGATTGGTCCGCTCGGCCTCAATCGCGTCTGGGGGCACATAATAGACCTCGGGCAGTAAATCGTGCCCGTTTTTGTTAACAGCCACGGCCTTGAGCCGCTCAAAATAAAAGTCTGCCTGGCTCGGCTCATTGCTGAACAGGCTGTTAAGCAGCAAATAGCTAAAGAACAGCGGCCACTCACACTCGATATGTTCAAACTCTTTCAGTTCACCGGGTTCGTAGTGTAGCCGTTCAGTGTTTTCTAAGACGGACTGATGGCCGTCTCGTAAAAATCGTTTGCAGCCGTAGGTGCCCTGGAGCTTGTCGATGATCGCCTGCAAGGTTTCGGCGCGGAGGGCCTCATCGTCGATGGCAAAGGCCGGAAAGCCCACCACGCTGAGCAACGCTGCGTCGATTTCTTTAGAGCCCGATTCTCGGGGTAGCAGGGCCTCGAGGGTAATGCGGGTGCGGGCGATCTCGTCGGGCAGCACGTGGATGACCGAGCTGTGGCCCCCCCGCACCCCAAACAGGTTGAGGCCGTTCATGGCTTCCAGGGCTGCCTTGGCCATGCCCACTGAGCTGGCGTTCAGCTCTGGCTTGCCGTGGTTGAGCTTATTGCCCCGCTCCCAGATACCGTAGTCCGGTGTGCGGTAAGCCCGACCGATGTAGTAGATCAGGTTTTGGACAAAATCAACTTCGTCGGGAGTATAAACGATTTGCAACCCTGAGCTGGTCATCTGAGCCAGCATCAGCAAAAATATTGACGTCGCATCGATCTGGAGATGCCCCCACTCGTGGTCGGCGACCACGGCATCCCCTGTGAAGGTGTTGTATTTGGCGTGCAGCGCATTCAGGGGATCTTGGGTCTCTTTGAATTTCTCGACCTTAGCCGCCTGGCGCATCATTGCGAACAGCAGCCCCCGCATTAGTTTGATCACACTGTGCTCTAGCTCATAGGTACGGCCCTGGTTTTCATCGACCTTGCGATAGGCCAGCGCTAGCCCCCATACAGCCAAAATGCTGTAGACGTTATCGCGCACCCAGGCATCGGTATAGTCGCCGTGGGTGGTCACAGCGGTACTGGCGGGCAATAGGCCAGAAACCGGATTTTGCCGCGAAAGAATCACCGCTTGAATTTGCTGGTAATAAGCCTCAAGCTGGTTTTGTCTTGATTGAAATGGATCCATTGCCATTAGCAATCCTCTAGCTGAGCTATTTCTAACACAAGGGCGTCAATTACTTGCCGCAGGGTGGCACCGCGCTGGTTGACGTGGTTGAGCAAAATGCTCAGGGCCACGGGGGGGTGATTGGGCGGCTCCAGGTAGCCCGAGAGGGCGGCGTTGTTGCTGATGGCTCCAGTTTTCCCCTGTAGACGCCCCTGCACGATGGTATCGCGGAACCGATTGCGGAGGGTGCCGCTTTGTCCGGCGACGGCGAGGGAATTGCGGTAAATCTGGGCTTCGGGGGTAAAGGCCATGCCCTGCAGCGTATCGACAAAGGCGGTAGGGGTCGCCAGGTTGTGGCGAGATAGGCCCGACCCATCCACAATCTCGTAGCTGTCGGGATCGACGCCGAGGGGTTGGAGGACGGTTTTAACGGCGTCTGTCCCGGCGGTGGTGGCCTCTTCGACGGGGGTAGGTGCTACCGTGATCCCCAGGGATTTGAGGATGGCTTCGGCGTAGATATTTTTGCTATTGCGGTTGGTGCGAATCAGCCAATCTGCCAGGGGGGGGGAGGTGACGGTGGCGAGCTCTGATGCGCCGCTGGGAACCGGCTGGGCCGTGAGGTCGGTTTGGGCAATGGAAACCCCCAGGTTTCGAAGCCGCTGCTGTAGGGCCTGGGCAAAATAGCGACCTGGGTCAGGGACGGCGACCGAGGCGGTCTCTGGGGCAGCGCCCGCAATCAGCTGACCGTATACCCGCAAAATCGGTCGCCCCAGGTCGCGGCCAATCTCAACAAATTCAGGTTCGCTGGCGCTGACGGTTTTAGAAAAGTTCTCGATGCGCCATTGGTTCGTCAAACTCGGGTCGTCCCACTCAACCCGCAGGGGCTGCCCCACAGCCTGGGGAAATAGGGTTAACCCCAGTTCGTTTTGGTTGAGCATGAGGCTATTGGCGGGGGCACCATACCCTGCCTGCACGTCTTCCCATTCCCAGTTGGGGTTCACCGTTTGCCCAGGGAAGTGACCGTCGTAGCCCAGCAGGTTGCTGACCCGGCTGAGCCCCTGTTGGCTAAGCTGTTGGGCTAAATCATTAAGCTGTTCATCACCAAGGGTGGGATCGCCCTGGCCGACGACATAGAGGGTGGTGAGGCCGTTACTTTCTATGCTGTAGACCGAGGTGCGAATTTTGAAATCAGGCCCTAAGCGACGCAGGGCGGCAGCGGTGGTTAGCAGTTTTACATTTGAGGCAGGGACAAAGTAATGGTCGGCGTCTTTGGCGTAAACGACCTCGCGATTCTCGTGGGCGCGGCTCAGGGTTTCTACCTGAATGCCCAGGCGGGCACGGCGTAGGTTGGGTTGGGTTGCGATCGCATCCAACCTGTCCCCCAACTCAGCTCGACACATGCTGAATGCGGCTGATTGCGGTATCAGGGCGAACAAAGCAGCTCCTGTAATACTTGCCAGTAAAGACGCGAAGGAAAAACGAAGCATAGAATTCTCGAAAAATGATCAATTGGCAAAGATGGGTTCGCTGGTTGAACGGATCGGCTTATATTGGTATGGGCTTGTGAGATTCATCGGTTGGATCGGTTGGCTGAATCTATCGGCAAAGATGGGCTCGCAGTTTGAATGGGTTGGTCTACGCTGAGGTTGGGGCGGCAGCTTAGCCCATCCTACGATGCAACTGTCCACTGCCTTCTCCTATCTCAACCTCCCCATCCCCCCTGCTCCCCTGCTCCCTTTTTTATGTCTGAACAAAAAGACCAACAACACCCCCAATATAAAAAAGACCGCGAAGCCGCTAACGGCTTACTCAAGGCCGAGCCTGACGATCTTAACCTGGCGGAACTGGCCCGCCTGCGGATTCGCTATGACGGTTTTCCAGGTGCCCGCGATATTCAGGCTGACCTGGATAAGGTTTTAGACAATTGGGGTCTAACAGAAGCGCAGCTGTTTGAGAAAACTCGAGAGCTGCACCAAGTTAAGACGCTTTATAAGGCTGCACGGACCAAGGGCGGAGAGGATTGGAGTTGATTGGCTTTGAACCTCTGGAGATGAAGGCAACGAACGATATGCAGATGTTACCAGCCTGCCAAAACAGGTTTGCTAAACTTTGAGTATTATTCACTGCTCTTGCAGTACCTCATCGTTGGAGCCCTCCACCCGTGACACAAGCGGTAACCCGTCTATCCCAACCCATGACCCTGGAAGGCTATCTGGCCTACGACGACGGCACAGATACCCGCTACGAATTGGAAAATGGAACCCTTTTGGAAATACCAACTGAGAGTACTCTCAATGCTCTAATTGCTCAGTTCCTGCTGTTTGAGCTGGCAAAGTACTTCCCCATTCAACGACTGGCCTCTAAGAATATCGAAATCGAAGTTAGCGGTAGTCGTGCTACCTGCCGTTTGCCTGATTTGCTCGTCCATTCAGAAGACTCTTATGCTGCCATCAGGGGCGCAAAGCAAGCTGTTTTACGCCATGGCATGCCTGCGCCGAGTTTGATCATCGAAGTCGTGTCATCCGGGAAAACTAATCGGGATCGGGATTACCGCTATAAACGCACTGAATACGCTGCCCGGGGCGTGGCTGAATATTGGATTATCGATCCAGAAGAACAGCGCATTACTGTATGCCTTTGGGTCGATGGTCAGTATGAGGATACGGTTTATGAGTGCGATCGCACCCTCCAATCCACCGTCATTCCAGACTTTGACCTCAGCACTGCGCAGATATTAGCCTTCGGCCAGCCATAAATTTCTACGTAGGCCGTTAATGGCTAATTCCTTCCCCTCAGAAGTTTAGCTTCACGCATCCGCCTTAATAAACCCGAACGGTTCGAATAATCTGCTTGCATTTGTCGAATTCGAGACTGGAAAAGATCCAAATCACCTTCTAACTCGGCTAAATCCCGCAAGTCAACCAGGTGTTGGACTGCCTGATCGTAGGGCTGCGCCTGCTTGCGCGCAATCAGATCTTTGATAGTTTCCCAAATCTTTGCTCGCTGAGGCTTTAAAGATTCGAGGTACTTACGGCGCTTGGCTTTGGCCGCTGCTTTTGCTTGTGCCTCACGCTCTGAATATTGTGTATCAGCCAGGGTTCTTAACTCTGAAAAGTGTCGCCGATCAACCTCCGATGTAGAGGGGAGTTTAGGGACTTTAGCAAATTTCTGACGTAAATGAGCCTGAAGCTGGCTGGCAATCACCGAGTCTCCTGTAACAATTTCCAAGAGCAGTTTTGTTTTCTCTTTGTCTGAGAGTGCATTCACCCAGTCTTTGAAAGGTTCTTTCTGTTCCTTTTGTGTTTGACTAACCTGTGCGGCCACTGCAATTAAATCCGGATCTATGTCTAACCAGTCAACAAATGATTGGAGGGGCGCATTTAGTTTTTGCATATTGGGTGGAACCGGGGGTTCTTGTGCATCCTCCTCCAAGTAGGCAGAAATCGCTGCTGCCTGTAGCCAGGCTAGATATAAAACCCTATAGTCCCCTTGAAGAATGGCCTGTCGTAACGGTATCAACGCACTCAGCCAGTGATTATCTTCCTCAATCCAGCCACCCCCTTCCTCTTCATGAATCTCGATATTGAGGATTACATATCTTGATGCTGTGGAAACCTCAATGATGTTGTCAACACAGTAAGCCTCCAGTGCAGGGACATTGACCGCTGATTTGGGGAAACGAAACGCTAATTGATAGCTGCCCCAATTCGCCATGTAAAGCATGGCATCAAAGCATTTCTCTAGAACCGATAATGGCTCCCCATGAAAATCCCCATAACTATAGGTAAAAACAGCTCTCGTGGCGGTGGGTCTTACCCGACTTGATAAAGTTTGCACATAGTCTTGTTCTGCTTGGGTCAGCGGGCGATCAATCGCCTGAAATTCGTAATATTGGTATTCCATCGAGGGGTAGCGTCATTCATCCAGTACAGCTTCATAAGCTTGATTTTACGCTGTTGAATGAGTGACTGTAGCTCACACTATTTCAAAGAAGCTAGAGTGTTCGAAAACTCTCAGGATTGCTCGCTAACGTCCCAAATCAGCGGCAGCTAGTAATTTCAGCAACTCAAGCAGTATAGCTATTCTGTCCGCTGCATTTGGCTTGTTAGATCGTGCAATGACAACGAAACAGTGTCAATGCTTATTTAAATTATATATTTGGAACCTTACCCGCCATTGTTCTTAAACGCTCCGTAGGTGTATTGGACAAGTAAAATACTAATTGAGGATCATCTACAATCAGCGCACATAGATGCTGATCATACAGCAAGAATTTGCTGCTGTCTGCACACCTTTCATATAAGATATGAACATAGTCTTCCTCTATAAACTTACTGATTCCCTCATGTAATTCAGGTCTAGAATCTTGTATATGTTTAAGAGATAAAAATCCTTCTGAATCACGAGCCAATTCTTTTAAAAGCTCAATACAAGTTCTTTCATTGTAATTGTCCAGAGAAGCAAAACATCTAACGGTGTCCTCAAACTTTAGAGACAGCTCGTTACTCATAATCTCCGAAATTACGATCTCAAGATTACCTGCAATGAGTTCGGTATTCTGCTGAGTTTCAATAATGCCTTCCCGCGCTACTAGATGAAAACATAAAAATTGAGCTATATTGAGGCTCCCATTGGCAGAGCGGGCGATATCTGTTTTACGATCAAAGACTACATTTAAAGCCGATTCACCCCTCCCAATCATCTTGAGAATAATTTCATCATCTACTCTTCCAAGCTTGAAGCGTTTAACTCTTGTTGCAACATCAAATGACAAGTTTACAAGGCGCTTACCCGTGCTTGGTATACCAACAATCACCAGTTTTTTGGGCAATTCATTATCAGCGAGATACTTAAGATAATTAACAAGTTTTCCTTGCAAATCTATTGTTAGTCGATGAAAATCATCAATAATTACTACTCCATTGTGCCATTGCTGTATTGATTTAATTCTAGATAAATCTTCCGACTTTCTGGCACTTAAAGTCTTGACCTGGAAAGACTCGTTTGCGAGATTGGCTTCTTCAAGTGCTTTTCTCAGCGCAGTCGTTTTACCAATTCCAGAGGGTCCTTCAATAACAACACCAACTCCAGGTTGTATTAGAGCAAGCTTAATTAGATGGAAATTGGGTGGTTCAACAAAAGTAATTGTTGGAACACCGTAAGTCTTAAATACGTTATGTATTTCAAATCGTTCTTTAGAGGCATCTATATACCCTGAACTTTCTATGTAGTTTCCGCCACTTGTTATAATATTTCTGACTGTCTCTTCTCTCAGTAATTCTTCGCAAACCAAACGTATTCCTTTGACAACGTTCGCAAACGCTAAATCTCGATTCTGCCATGTAGTTATAGGCTCTGCATTGTTAGGCAAAGCTTGAAGTCTGCCAAATGGAGCGTCAGCCCAATCAGTCGGTCGTAAAATAATAGGAATAACACGGGCTTCGCCCATTTCATGCCTCTCCATTGCCCGATGCAGTTCAATGTCATAGCAATAATCAGAAGCAAGAAAATCAGCACTAATTAATAACAGAATCACCCTTGCAGTTTCTAGGTGTTGGCTGATTTGACTAGCCCATTCAGTCCCTGCACTAATATTTCGATCATGCCAAGCAGAAATCACTTGTTGTCTAGTTAACAATGTGAGATGTTTGACCAACTCATCTCTCAGATTTTCATCTGCATGAGAATAAGACAAAAACAACTCTATTTTTTTATCTTTAGAAGAAACTGTAGGAATAGGAGAGTTTATAGGGGATTCGGTAAGATTTTTCTCGTTAGTCTTTTGTATGAATATCGGTGTCAAATGTTCTGGAATTCCTGTTAATGCAATCGCACTACAGCCAAGTTTATAAGCAAAATCAACTGAGCGACCGGCTCCTAGTGCATCGTAAAAGCCTACTGCAAATTCAATTGCGGCCCTATCACTAATTGCTTGGGTCATTCCAACGACGTTTTCAATATACTGAGCTATTG
>JBCBQD010000060.1:0-15240 GCA_039820425.1 Cyanobacteria bacterium J06635_1 | reverse complement strand
AGCCATTTAGAACGACACATTCTACTGTGTCAGAAAACAAATCAAATAATCTAGCTAGAGCCTGCCCTTCGATTGGCTTTGGACTTCCGGTTTCATCCTCAAAAACCAGCCCATCATTCCCCGCCCCATGTCCAGAGAAGTGAACAATATTTGGCTGAATGTCCAGCATTGCTCGTTGAATATCTCTTGGTCGGACTGCCCATTCCGCAACTAACTTAAATTGATCACGATTGCTAGAACGTTGCAGTCCGCCCCTAATATACCGAACCTCTTCATCCAATCGCAGCCTATAAGAGATTTTCGGATTCGCCGTTAACACTAGGATTGTTTTGATTGGATTCGTACTGCTCATACAGGATTTCTACATTAAAATCATTAATTTGCAACAAGTATAACTTTCTCATCGCTGCCGAACAGGATCTGTGTAACAGTATTCCAAAGCACTGTAACTTTTCTCCAACGAGAAACTTACGTAACTTACATACTCGGACAAGTTGTATAAGCTATTCCTACCCGTGACCCAGCGGTCTAACTATAGATTCAGCGTCAAATCTGGTAGATAAGATCCTCACTTCCGGATCTTATCCGCCATTTTTGGGTGATAACACCCTAATTTATAGAACCTATCCGTCACTTTTGACGTATAACTCCAGGGGATCGGGATCTTATCCGTCACTTTTGACAGTTAAGTACTATAAATAGGGTGCTTATCCGTCATCTTTGACAGATAAGCACCGATTCAGGAATGTTATATGTCCACGCACCGCCTCGCTTACACGATCAAGGAAGCTGCTCGGCTAAGCACTGAGGAGACGAGGCTGGGGATAAGGTCTAAATCCTTACCGTGCCGCCATCAAACAGCGGCACCGTCATCGAGAAGTTCTCACCATAGGTGAGTTTTTGCTCTTCCAAAATGCCGAGGGCAATTTGCTCGCCCAGACGAATCGACTCGATGTAATCACTGAAGTAATGCACACCGGCCCAGTTGCGGCCAATGGAGATATTCGAGGCCAGCTTGTTGAGTTCACCCTCGACGGTGAGCTTTCTGTCCATCGGGCAGTCGTATTGCTGGAGATAGCTACCATCGGCGGCGGGCTCATAGCAGGTATCTAGTTCATGACCATGGTCAAAGAACGCTTTGAGGATGGTCACACAGGCCCCGGCGACGGTGCCATGGCCTGCGCCATAGGCGGGGTGCATGGGGGAGCCTTCGGGGAAGGCCATTGGCAGCAGAAAGGAGCTGCCATAGCCGTGGTCTGCATCCTGGCCGCGATCGCAACCATTCTTATCTTTTTGCTGTTGGTTATGCCCGGCGATTTCAGACAGAAACTCTGAGCCAAAGCCGTTGACCAGATTGCCCATTACCTCAACCCCGGCTTTGTCACCGTTGCAAAAGCGGTTGAGCAGACCGCCTACTGTCTCGGGCCGCAGCCGACGATGCACGTTGAACTTTTGGTAGCGCACTGCCTTGAGGGCGCGGGTCGCAACCTCGGTTACCAGGGAGAGAATGTGGGGACCGCCGAACTGAGCAAAGCCCTGTTGCTTATCGCGGTAGTCGCTCCCCTGGAAGGGAATACCCGGATCAAACGGCGCGCCCATGCTGAGTAACAGCAGGCAGGCGTTTAGATAGGCCTCATAGAGCGCGTCGTAATGGACATAGGTCGCCAGGTCTCGCGGTGTCGCAATGAAGCGATACTTGGGATAGTCGCTGTAGCTTTCTAACCCGCGCAGGTCAGCGCCGTTTTGTACATCCAGCCAGGCTTCCCAGGTGGTCATGTAGTCCTTATAAGGGGTGGCTACCCTGACCCGCTGGTCAACGCGGATAGACCCGTACTGGATTTGACCATCCGCCACCGCTTGAGCCTTGCCCAGTCCGGTATTGCCAATCAGCAAAAACTGAGACAGATAGGGGCCTTCGCAGTCGCCTGGGGTGATGCCGCGAAAAACGGTTTGACGATTAAAGGGACCCCGCAGGCGCGATTGCTCGGCCTTGCTCAACCGTTGACCGGGTGCTGCAATCCACTTAGCGGCATTCAGACGCTCATAGGCGCGACCGACGCCTTCGTTGGTGTCAAAGTCCGCAAATGGCACATCCCGCAGCAGCGCCATGGAATAGACCTCGAGCATTTCAGAGATCAGCTCGTCACTGTCAAGAACCGGCGCGGGTGGCATGGTTACCGCTTGCGCATCCGGACCTTCTAGATCAAAGGTTTGACCAGCACCCTGGCTTTCCCAGGCGCGTACGGCGCGACCTTGGGCGATTTGAGATTTCCAGGTGGGGTGGGGTTGACCGTCCTGGCCTGGAGGGCCGAGGGGCGTGTCTCGAAAGTCTTGGACATCCCCCGAATCGATGGCGCGTAGAAACTGCTGGTAGTCGTCAGGGTCGCTCAGCAGGCCATTGTCTGCGTGGGGTAAGCCCTTAGTGAAGTTAGCAATGTGGGAGGGCTTACCTTCGACTCGATAGCTTAGCTCTTCGCCATTGTTCACATGGGGGGGATGCTCACGGTTAGCGGCTACTTCGGCGGCTTCACGGCGAATATTGAGGGCTGCAAGTCTGCGATCGCGCATTTGGGAACTCCTTATCGATGGTTTGGATGGTTTCGTTCCTATGCTGCGCGATGCGGATGGGGGATGGCGGCACCCGGTTGGGTGATTTTGGGGAGGCGCGGGATGGGGGAGAGGTTCCTAGCTTGAATGAAACCGGGTAAGTCCCAAGACAAATGACTGATGACTAATTGAGTATTGATGAAACGAAAATTCATCTAGCCCCAAGCAGGAGGCGTTCCCAAGGCCTTTATGGAGCTATGTATCTTCTATTGACAAATCCCAGTCAAAACCGCATCCGCATCTGCCACAAAGCCAAAGCATTGATTCACATTGTAGACAGTTGCTTGCATACAATATTCCGGCGAGGTCGTCGCCGTGCAATCCCGCAGCAAAATGCAGTCATACCCCAAGAAATTCGCATCTTGCAAGGTACACAGCACACACTGATCCGCATTGACCCCAGCAAACAGTAGCGTCGTTTTGCCCAGATTCTTGAGAATGCTGTCAAGGGGCGTATCCCAAAAACCGCTCATACGATACTTATCGACTTGAATATCATCGGGCTCAGGCTTTAGCTCATCGATCACAGCAGCCGCCCAGCTACCTTTGGTCAGCACCGGTGCCCCATTTTTAGGCAGCGGATCGGCTAGACCCACCCCAACACCCGTGGGGTTATACACATGACGCAGCCCGGCACTGATATTGAGCAAGTCGGGGCGATTACCCCAGTTGACCCAGAGGATAGGCACCTGGTGCGATCGCAACCCAGGCAGCAATTTTTGCAACGGCCCCACCGGATTTTTAGCCGCCGTCACATCCACACCGATATGAGCCAACCAACCGTCTGGGTGGCAAAAATCGTTTTGCATGTCAATCACCAGGCAAGCCGTTTTGGCTAAGTCAATCGTGAGCTGCTTAGTATCCGCCTTAAAGTTGACCAGTCGAGGTAGCAATGCCGGGCGACTCAGATCAGCGGTCGATTCATCCACCTGCCAGGCATTGGGGGGCGTACCCAAAGTTCTTAAGGGAGCATTCATAAGCCAGCGTTGAGACCAAAACTAACCTAATGATAAAGGCACCCCGCCAAAGAGGTGCCTTTATGAAGTGAGGTGGTGATATGGGGTTAGATCGACAAGCGTATTCACCTATTCACCAGCGCAGCGCACTCGCCTACTCACCAGCGCAGCGCACTTACCCGCTATTACGCTAGGGAACCCACCGCCGTGACAGCCAGAACCGCACACACCAAATAAAAGACGCTAACCACTTGAATCTCGGTCCAACCCGATAGCTCAAAATGATGATGTAGCGGAGCCATCTTAAAGAGCCGCTTGCCAATACCATCGGGGCCCTTGGTCAATTTGTAGTAACCCACCTGCATAATCACCGACAAGGTTTCGGCAAAAAACAGCAGGGTCACAATCAGTAGCCCAAACAAATTGCCACTGAGGATGCCGACCGCTGCCAGGCCCCCGCCCAACGCCAGCGAACCCGTATCCCCCATAAACACCTTAGCCGGGTTGCGATTATGGGCCAAAAAGCCAACACAACCACCACTCAACGCCGCACAAAAAACCATTAAGTCAGGGTGGGTTGGCGCAACCAAAATGCCTAAGCCCATCAGCGCGATCGCACCGGTACCTGCCATTAGCCCATCAACCCCATCGGTCAGGTTGGTCGCATTACTCTCAGCAACAAGCACAAAGCCAGCCAGAGGCCAAAATAGAAGCCCTAAGGGCACACTCAACCCAAGCGGCAACGCAATGGTCGTAATTTCTGTCGGTTGATTAGCCAGTGCCCACGCACAAAAGATCACCGCAAAGCCAATCTGAAGCGCCAGCTTCATACGCGGTGAAATGCCTTTGTTTGAACGGCGTCTCAAAACTTGCCAATCATCTATCCAACCAATAAAGCCAAAGGCCAGCGTTAGTAGACAGACTGCTAGAGTATCTGGACTGCCGCCGGTAAACAGCAGAGCTATCACCAAGGCCACCGGGATAAAAAAGATCCCGCCCATCGTGGGAGTACCGGCTTTCTTAAGATGGGCTTGAGGGCCCTCTTGACGAATAAACTGCCCAGCCTTGAGGGCTTTGAGCACAGGGACAACGACGAACCCTAGGAGGGCTGAGCCCACAGCAGACACTAAAAAGGGTAAGGATAAACCTGGTTCGAATAAGGTACGACCGGCTGCAAAATCAAGCCCAAAAGCCGCGGCAATCAGCCCCATCATCAACACCAGGGATAGCCCTACGCCCGAAAGTCCTGCTGACTTAGACGTAAAAAACTTGGCATCCACAAATCTTTTCCTTCACACACCACACACTTCAACAGGTTCTTCCTCTATTCCGAAAAATACGGTTCCGAAAAATACGTTGAACCCGATGAGAAGAATTACTTAGCTCAGGCAGTAAAACCTGAATTGACATCGATTCTACGACGTTTTGTAAAAATGTCTAGGGCAAAATCGAGAAATCTCAAAAAAATCCGTTATCTGACTGAAAAAAACAGTCATCCGGATCACGAAACCCTAGTCGTCGTCCTTCAAAGACATGTCACCATCATCATCATCATCTGCATCGTCAAAGCTACTGTCCTCATTGCCCATCAGATCAGAGATTTCTTCGCTATCAGGCTCATCCAGGGGAGACGGCACAGGTTCCCGAGGAATCATCCGACCACTTTTTTCAATCCAGCCCAAAATAGAGGCATCCCGTCGCTCTGGAATCACATCGGCCATCTGTTTACGGGGAATCTGACGGACAGACGGGTTAAAGTCGCTCATAAAAGAAGGTTGCTTGAGGAGTTACAAAGACCGCTACTAGGCCAATTAAAGCTTCGATAGCGAAGCCTAGACCCAAGCGGTAGGCTAACTAAAGTAGAGGGCATCCAAAGTATGGATGCTCTATAACTTCAGTCTTCTAGTTTATCACCGTAATCAATACCTGCTGATTTAGAAAAGATCAAGCAATTTTTAAACAATCTTTGGAATCCAAGATGGAAGGAGTTAGATGATAGGCGACAGGTAATAGTTGACCAGTATTTAGTCGGGTCGGTAACCCAAAGCCACTAAAGCCCTAAACCTAGAACCTAAAACCCACTTACTCCCCCTTTAGATACCCCAAATGACCTTCCTCATAAACAAACTATGTTGGTAAAAGCTGAGCTGCTCGATGCGATCGCACCCACAAACCGAGGCATTTTGGCCAGTAAACCCGAGAATCAGGCCATTCTATCCGCCGTTGCCCGCCTGGAAGATCGCAATCCGACGCCCAATCCCCTGGAAGCCACTAAGCTACTCGACGGTAACTGGCGATTACTCTACACCACAAGCACCGAGCTACTCGGCATCGATCGGGTTCCCCTGGTCAAACTGGGCAATATCTATCAATGTGTGCGCCTGGCCGAGACCCGTATCTTTAACATCGCTGAAGTCGCCACCCTGCCCTACCTGGAAGGTTTGGTATCCGTCGCCGCTCGATTTGAAGCCGTGTCTGACCAGCGGGTCAACGTAAATTTTGAGCGCGCCATCTTTGGACTACAGCGATTGCTGGGTTATAAGTCCCCCAATTCTTTCATTAAGGTCTTAGAAACACCCCAAAAATTTAACCTACTGCAGGGCATCGACTTTGAAATCCAACGGGAAAACCAATCCGGCTGGCTGGAGGTCACCTATTTGGATAAGGACATGCGCATCGGTCGGGGAAATCAGGGCAGTGTGTTTGTGTTGCAGAAAGTGGGGGATAGATAAAATGCCCCTCCCCACCCTGCCCCTTTCCCAATCCCACCTGACGCTGCTGGAGACCTGCGATCGCAAGTTCCAATACATTTTCCTCGATTCACTCTCAGTCCCCGCTGAGCCAGAGCAGCAGTCGAGGGCGTTTTGGGGAAACCAGTTTCACTTGTTGATGCAGCAGCAAGCGTTGGGGTTACCCATCGAGGTGATGGCCCCGGCGGACGCAGAAATGACGGATAGCGTGGCTGCCCTGAGACAAACCGCCCCTGATCTATTTGAAGAACCGGGCCCTGGCGGACTTCGCCAAAGTGAGCATCAGCGGATGCTGGCCTTTAATGGCTATCTGCTGACGGTGATCTATGACCTGGTGGTGCTATCCCCTGATCAGGGCCAGATTGTGGATTGGAAAACCTATTTGCGTCCTCAGCAGCGAGTTTGGTTAGAACGCCATTGGCAGACCCGTCTCTATTTATATGTATTGACCGAGACCACCGATCTCGACCCAGCGCAGGTCTCGATGACCTACTGGTTTGTGCGCAATCGTGATGAGCAAACCGGGGCACTCACCCCCGAATCCTATCGATTTAACTATTCGGCTGAGCGCCATGGGCAAACCCGACAGGACCTCGAAACGTTGACCCAACGGCTAACCCAACAGCGCCAGGCAATGGCGGATTTCCCTAAGGTTGATGTCACAAAAGGGCTATGTGATGGCTGCCCGTTTGCAATTCGGTGCCAGCGGTGTAGCTTGGGCTCATCGCTAGAGCAGACGGTTGCGATCGCAACCCACCTCGACCTCGACACCATCGACGAAATCGCCCTTTAAATCACCCATGACTTGACTCATCGCGTCTCCGCATTCTCCCCTTACTGAGATTCACTTGATGGGCTCAGAAATCGTGGTGTTGCTTAGAAATCGTGGTGTTGCTTTGTGGAGGCGATCAAGCTTCTCAGAAAGAAGATATTGATACGATTTCAATCTCAGGGATATTCACTGGTTAGACTCTTGGGAAGAGGATGGTTTTGAAAGGTTGATCAAAGTCATTGAGCATGTTCGACAATCCAAACTGGGATGATACTTCTCTGGGGCCTCCTAGCTTTCATCGACCATCCAAATCAGGTAGGAGGTTGCAGTTGAGGAACAGACGCTGTTGGCGAAATTCATGTTTAGCAACATCGGCAATGAAGCAAAAGCTGCCGAAGGCCCCCCACCCCCAACCTTGGGGGTTTTAGGATTTCCACAGTTGCTAAGAGGTTGCCAGCGAGTGCGTACTCAAAGTCCCCCAGAATTTGGAGATTTAGGGGACTTTCAGGATGTTGGCTAGATTGCAAAATATTTCACCAACAGCGCCAGGAACGAAACCCAACGCCAGTAACGCCATTTGTTTTTGTTCACAAGAGGAATAAGCACTACAAAAACAAGCGCTCTACATTGCAAGCGAACCCTGGTAACAGGGGAGAGGTTAACGTATCGCCTGGGAATAGCGTGACCAACAACTGCAAAAGCCCCGACTGACGACGGTAAACTTCGATCTGTTTTAAGCGCCAGTCAATAATCCAATAGTCTTGCACCCCCCGACTGGTATAAAGTTTCAGCTTGGTTTCTCGGTCTCGTCGCTCGTTGTCTACCCCTGGGGAGAGCACTTCGACAATTAGCTCTGGTGCAGCCGTCAGATGTCCGGCGTCGTCTAAAGCCTTAGCCAGCCGAGCCTTGCTGATCCAAACCACATCCGGAATGACATTATCGGCCTCGGTGAAAATCATACCGGGGGTTGTAACGGTCTCACCCAGCCCCGTCGAATACGACCAGTCTCGAAGCTCAGCAGCTGTATGCTCACTACCCTTCACTGACCATCCAAACCAGATAGCCCAAAATTTGGTCAACTGGGGGCAATGCATACTCAATTGGATCGATAGTCACGGTCTGGTTGTGAAGTCGCAGAAATAACCATTGGCTGCCGCTGGTGACGCAGCCATAGATGGTTTCAATCGAAGACATCTTTTGGTGATTAAATCGCTGGGCAGCCACCATCTCCGCCAAACACTGACCAATGCCCACCGATAAATCGGCTCGTTTGGCTTCGGCCATCATCACCACCGGAGCCTGAATTAACAGCTGCTTGGGTGAACGGCTTAGGACAAAATCGCAGATCTCATTAAGCCCGTGTTCTGCATCCACGTTAAATTCCTCGCCCGAAAATAGAGAGATTTGCTTGTGCAAAATTCGCCGTACTTCGGTGAGCACAGGATAAATGATGCCTTCCGATCTGGCCTTTTCACTCCCGGTAATCGAGACGATGGGTAAGGTATCTTTGAGGTAGCTTGATAGCACCTCAGAGGGTGAAATGGGCTTAATGTCTGGGAAAAATCCCTGTTCCTGAAGATCTAGCTCAAACGCATCAAGGGCTTGACCCAGGGTTTTGAACTGACTGTAAGACATTTGTGGCTCTCGGTTGATTGCGTATAATCCTGGCCTGGACAGGCACAAGGCCAGCCCCTACCTCCGCGTCTCTCCGCGTCTCCTCATCCACCCACTACCCACTTACCCACCATCTACCGCTTCACATACCCATTCAAATCAGGCTGATATCGGGCGATAAATGCGCCGCCTGCGTCGTATAGCTCGATCTGTAGCTGGGTTTGCTTGCCAACATTGGTGATACGCTCTAGCATGTTGTTTGCTTGAAACACCATCTGCTGATTGGCAGCGGGTACTGGGCGCTGATCGGGGGGGGTGATTGATAGCTCGATCAGATCGTCGTAGCCTGCGGCAATGGTGAGCTGCACCTTGCCGTTTTTCATCGCGTATTTGCAATATTGCAAAGCGCTGCCGCAGATGGTGTTGATATTGCCTTCAACTTTTTGGAACCGGGTGGCTTGCCGCAGATTTTCTTGGGATTTTTCGAGGGAGGCCTGATAGGTTTTGAGCAGGTTTTGGCTTTCTGAGTGGCGGGCGGTCCCCTGGGGAATGCCTTTGGCCTGGGTGAGGGCATTGCGCCAGTTCATCATGGCCAGGGTCCACTGGTCTTGGGATTCGTAGTTGCGGGCTTCGGCGGCGTAGCGCACGGCTTCGTTGTAAAACTGGTTGGCGACGCGCTCCTGGCGGGTGCGGTTTCTGACTTTGCTAAGTTCGGTGTCATACTTAGGCAGCAGCTTTTGGGCCTCGCCATAGGCCAGGGTGCCATTGGGGATTTGTTTGAGCTGACGAACCGCATTTTCCCACTGGCGTAGGGCGGTTTCCCAGGCTTCGAGGGAGGTGGCTTTTTCGGCCAGTTTGGTGGCGAGTAGAGCGGACTGTAGGGCCTGGTTGACACTATTGTCGGCGGCTTGTTCGGCAGCAACACGCCCTTCGATAGTGTTGAGGTTATTGCGATATTCGGTCAGTTTGGGGGCGACGATTTCGTTATAGATCGTACTCTCGGGGGAGATGCTTTCTAACAGCGCGATCGCATCTCGCCATTGGTCAGCAACGGTTTGCCAATGTTTGATCGGATGAGGGGGCGATTGACTCTGATCGGCGGCGACGGTAGCTTCTTGCTGGGCGTCAATCACGCTGTCCAGGTCGTTGACTTCCCCTTGATAGGTCTCTAAGAGTGCCTGGGCATTGTCTCGATGAAACGACCAGGGGGGGACGGGGCGCAGTTGCTGCACCGCGGTGGTGAGCTGGTCTCGCATGTCGAGCACGGTCTGGGGGGAAGGGTTATCGCTAAGGGCAACCCGTGCTGCGTCGCCGAGGGCCTCGGCTTTGGTAATGCGATCGCACCTGCCAAAGTTACATGGGCGCGTTAGCACATAGCCCAGACCGCCGACCACCAAGGTTGCCAGTAAGCCAGCCGCAAAGGCCCTGGGCTCAACCGGCAGCTCAAATCGCTTTTTGGTGGGGGTCCGATTGAGCACATCCGACTCATCGACGGCGGCCACATCCGGGGGGGACTGGTCAGGATCGGCCTCGGGGGCCTCACCCCAGAGCGCCTGGGCTTCGGCCTCTAGCTCCGTTGTCGTCAGGTCAGGATCTTCGACCACCATGCCGTCATACTCAAGCCCAAGATCCGCTGCCTCCACATGGATGTCTTCTGAACCTTCAAATTCTGCTGTTTCAAAGCTGTTTCCCAAAGCTTCAGCCGCGGTCATGGCCTCTGTTTCGTCGGTGCCCTCATAGGCGAGCGTATCCTCCATAGAATCGAGTTCGGGGAGGTCGCCCAGGTAAGCATCTTGAGCAAACTCAGATTCGGAAGGGTCTTCTAAGGTTTCTGGAAAAGTAGGTTCGAAGGGATGGGCATCGGCGTCAGTAATCGCTTTCTCTCCAAACACCGCATCAAACCCCTCGCTGATCTGCCAGCTAAACCGATGCATATCCTGGGGTTGGCTGGCAGCTGCATGCTTAATATAGACCTGCACATTGACCTCATCGGCGGCGGTTACCAGGTCTGATGCCTCTTCCGGCAGCCCGGCTTCAGTTAGCTGCTGGCGGACCAATCCTTCTACTTGCTCAAAGATAGGGGCACTGTTTACAGGCTGCTCAGCGTGATGCTCAACCAGCACCATAAGCTTGCCCCGATTGATCGCACAGCGCGCCGCAACGCCTTTCTGTAAGGTTTGAGTGAGATGGTTGGTGAGGGTTTGAGTGAGATGAGCCAGGGTAAATGCCGATACGGAAGGGTTCATTGCTATTTCCTCAATCGGACAGCTGCCGATGTCCTGAATGATTCGATTGTATTTTCGAAAATGCCTTCGAAGACATTTTTTGGACACACGTTTTTGGGATACACAGTGTGTAGGATTCTACCTGATAGCGAAAGCTAGTCTAGCGTTAAAGTAGCGAAGGCTACTCTAGCGTTAAAGTGATACTCTAGCAACGCGTTTGAGCTCGATTTGCCAATGAAAATTCTAATCGTAGAAGATGAGGCCGAAATCGCGGAGCTGATTCGACTTTATTTGAGTCAAGAGAACTTTACCTGTCAGGTGTGCCGAGATGGTATCACTGCGATTGAAACCTTCAAGGCTTTTCAACCAGATTTGATTATTTTGGACCTGATGCTACCTGGCTTGGATGGGCTAGAAGTCTGTGCGCGGATTCGTCAACAGCCTGGCCCCAAGGATCCTTATATCCTCATGCTGACGGCCAAGGGCGAAGAACTCGATCGGATCATTGGTCTCTCGACCGGTGCCGATGACTACATGGTTAAGCCCTTTAGCCCTCGGGAGCTGGTGGCTCGAGTGCGTGCCCTGCTGCGAAGAAGTTTGCGCCATCACGAGCAAAGCCCTACGAAAACCTATCGCACAACTCACTTTACCGTTGATCTGGACCAGCGAACAGCTGTCCGTCAGTTAGATCAAAGAACGGAACCGATCGAGCTGACCCCCCTCGAATTTGACCTGCTGGCCACTTTTATGAGCTATCCTGGTCGCGTTTGGAACCGTACCCAGCTGATTGAAAAACTCTGGGGCGATGAATTTTTTGGGGATGAAAGGGTGGTCGATACCCACATCGCCCGATTGCGAAAAAAAATCGAACCCGATCCGTCTCAGCCGACGTTTGTTAAGACTGTGATTGGGGTGGGCTATCGGTTTGAGGATGAGGGTTAGTAGGTGATAAGTGATAGGTGATAGGTGATAGGTGATAGGTGATAAGCCTAAGACCTAAAACCTAAAACCTAGAACCTAGAACCCCTAAAATTATTCTCCGGTTGAACCGTGATACTGAATGTCTAAAAACCTGCCACTGAGAACCCGCTTACTGTTCTCCCATTTAGCTGTGATGGGGGTGGCTATTTTGGCATTGGCGGTGGTGAGTCGGCTCTATACCCCTCGTTACTTTGTGGTGACTTTAGAGCGTCTAGAGGGGCGTGGGGTGCGGGTACAGCACATTCGCGGTCAAATCTTGGAAGGGTTTACCGATGCGTGGCAGCGGGGCATGCTTTGGTCGGTGGTGCTGGGGGCGAGTGCGGCAGGGGGGGTGAGCTATTTGATTTCACGGCGGATTATTCGTCCACTCGGCCGTATGGAGACGATTACCCAGCGGTACGCGACCGGTGATTGGAAAGCGCGGGTGCCGCCGTTGGATATCCCGGAGTTTAATCAGCTGGGTCTGAGCTTTAACCGGATGGCCGGTGATCTTGAGGGGGTTGAGCAGCGTCGGCGCGACCTGGTCAGCGATTTGACCCACGAATTGCGGACGCCGTTGACGGTGGTCAAAGGATACCTCGAGGGGCTCTCAGATGGGACCCTGACGGCATCACCGGATACCTATCAACGGTTGATCAGTGAGACGACTCGATTGCAGCGATTGATTGACGATCTCCAGGAGCTCTCTAAACTAGAAGCAGGGTACTTGCCAATTCATCGCCAAAAGCTAGCGTTAGCCCCTTTGGTGACCCAGGTGGTGCATCGCTTTAAAGATCAGCTGGTGGATGATCCGGCGCGGATGCTGACCTTAAGGATGCCGCCACAGCTTGCGCCGATACGGGCTGACCCTGCTCGGGTTGAGCAGATTTTAGTCAATCTCTTGAGCAATGCCCTACGCTACACGCCGACGGGCAGTATTACAGTCACGCTGTCAGAAACGGATCATGTTCTCTGGGTTGAGGTGACCGACACCGGCATTGGCATTGCCCCAGAGGACCTGCCCCACATCTTTGAGCGATTTTGGCGGGCCGATCGATCTCGCAGCCGCAACTCTGGTGGCACGGGCATCGGCCTGGCTATTTGTAAAAGACTTGTTGAATTGCAGGGGGGAAGTATAAAAGTTGACAGTATCCTAGGAGAAGGTAGCAATTTCAAATTCTCACTACCCAAGTTTATTGACCCTTGAACCGCTCAACTCACCGCACCACCGCGATCGAAATCACTGCTTGAACACCTGATAGGCCATATTTCTTTTATAGAGTAGCCGTTGCTCATTTCCGATTGCGGAAACCTTATGTCTCCTTCTGTTCCGCGTATGTCAGATTTTCGTTCTCCTAAACGCGATGCTCGCCTCAAAAAGCTCTGCGACTCGGGCCAACTGTTTCGAGATCGCTACGAAGTTGTCCGTATTTTAGGGCGGGGTGGTTTTGGTGTGACTCACCTGGCCCGTGATCAAATGTTGCCAGGGTCGCCGTTTTGTGTGATTAAGCAGTTATTTCCCAAGGTCAACAACCCCATTGCCCTTGAGCGCGCTAAGCAGCGATTTCGCCGAGAAGCGCGAATCTTGGGTCGCTTGGGCAGCCATTCTCAATTGCCGTTGCTGCTGGATTACTTCACCTTTAAAGGAGAGTTTTACCTGGTTCAGGAATATATACACGGTGAAACCCTGAGTAAAGAAATCCGTAAGTCTGGCGCTCAAAAAGAAGCTAAAGTTAAGCAGTTTTTGCACGAAATCATCCCGGTAGTGCGCTATATCCACCGCAGTCGTGTAATCCATCGGGATATTAAGCCGCCTAATCTAATTCGATGCCGCGATGATCATCGTCTGGTACTCATCGATTTTGGGGCAGTGCGCGAATGCCTGAACCATGAAGAGGGGCCTGATGCTGATGCTTCCCCGATGACCCATTTTGTTGGCACCATGGGGTTTGCGCCCCCTGAGCAGCTAGCGCTACGGCCTAGCTATGCCAGTGACATCTATGCAATTGGGGTGACCTGTCTTTATTTGCTGACGGGGCGGTCACCGATGGAATTTGATGTCGATCCAGAAACCCACGAGCTGCGCTGGCAAAACTCGGTGCACCTGACGCCTCACTTTCTCAGGATTTTGACCAAGATGCTCAAGACCGATCTCGATGAGCGATTTCGGGATATTGACGAGCTGGAGCGGGCACTGGCTCTGGAACCCTATTACAGCAGCCTTGAGGATTGCCTGAATACGGTGCAAAAGCCCTCAGAGAACGCAGACAATGTGGTGGAGATGGATGGGTACAAAACCCCCACCCAGCGCAGGGCAGCGGCCATTCGCAAATGGAATCATCGACGTCGCACCAAAGACCCCAATCGCAACGGGCTAGGGTCAACAGCGTTCCCCCTGTAGGGGCAAGGTGACCTTGTCCCTACAGCCAATCCGCGATCGCACCGTGCAATGCCTCGGGTAATTCGTCGTATAGACAGTGTCCAGCATTCTCAATTGCCTGGAATGTCAGCTGTGGATTAAGCGGCACAATCTGCTCCGCCCAGCGGATTGGGATAACTGTGTCCTCAGTCCCCCATAGCAACAAAATCGGGATTTGTAGCTGCTCAATCAGATCGTGGGTGGTGGGGCTAAAGTCAGCGGTGGTCCGCGATCGCACCAGATAACATAGCGTCCTGGCCGCGCCACGATCGCCCGTCGGTCTAGCAAACGCTGCGACCAAATCATCATCTACTCGTTCCGGCTGCCGATAAACTTTTCGCAACACTGCACGCAAAAACCAGGGCCGTCGCACCACCTGAAATAAAGGCCGCAGCAGCAGCGGCGAGACAAACACACTCTCCACCCCCCGCGATAGCCGATCGAGCCAGCCGCTCACCAACTCCTGCCGCGCCAGGGGCAATGTCAGCATAATTAGCCGCTTCACCATCTGCGGATGCCCCGCTGCACTGGTGAGCGCTACCAGCGCCCCCAGAGAATGCCCCATCAAAATCACGGGTTGCCCTATCACCGTCTGCCAAAACTCAAACACCTGGGCCTGCCAGACCTTAGCCCCCAGCATCGCCGCTGGCTTTTGCGAACCGCCAAAGCCCAAGAGGTCTAATGCATACACCGGGCGCTGATGACTCAGCGCCCTCAAATTATGCCGCCACTGCTCCAGACTGGCCCCAAACCCATGTACCAGCAGCAGCGGCGTCGCCGTCTGGGCCTCCGGGTTATCTGGCATCAAGTAGGTATAGCGAATTCGCCAGCCGCGCCAGATCCAGAGACGCTGGTGGCCGAGGTCGGGGCGGGTGTGGGCATGGTTGCGGTGCATAAGGAAGGGGAGACGGGGGGAAGGGGAGATGGGGGGAAGGGG
>JBCBQD010000059.1:0-24943 GCA_039820425.1 Cyanobacteria bacterium J06635_1 | reverse complement strand
CTTCGTCAGGCTAATGCTCAAGCGACTTGCAGCCAATGCCTAGAGATCTCAAATGGGCTCTATAGACACTAACAGGAACTCAGACATTGCTTGCGTGCGGTAAAGATAGAGTTCTATCTAAGCTGTGCGCAAGTTTTTACAAATTGAAAGTTACAGAGGTTTAGATGAAAACTGCGAAATCTATTTTATTGCTTACTTTGTCATCGGCAATTTTAACGGCCTGTTCTGGATTAAAGAGTGATCCTAATATTGGACTATCTCCTAGTACCCACAATCTTGAAGATCTTAATGTCAGAGACTTCACTACCGCCCCGCTTCAGGCTGAAGTAAAAGTTTTCTTGCCTATTTCTCAGGAGGAGGCGATGGCCCTCGTTGCCGACTTTGAAAATTACTCCAAGTGGGTGTCACCCCCTCCAGAAAAGGTTGAAATCGATAATTCTGGAACTAGCGATGGTAGCTTTGGCATAGGGACCAAGGTTTCGTATAAAGAGGGAGAGTCAGATATCATTGAGCATTATGATGAAGACTTAGCACTAATTGCCAGACCACTTTGGGAAATCAATGACTTTGAAGATCACAGAGGTGTAGTGCTGGCCTCGCGGCATGAGAACGGTACCATTCTACACATGAGAAGATATTTTGAGCCAAAAGGGTTTAAGGGGTGGTTCATGTCTCAGATGATGCCAAGGTTCATGAAAAAGAGTGCTGAGAATCTAGCAAAACAATACAATGGCGAAGTCCTATAGGATTTTATAGGGACCATGGATCCTATAAAACGGAGATCATGGCCCTTTTCAGTATTAGCAATACTCTCGAAAGTTTTGAGCACTAATATTGGATCACTAATAGCTGAGGGATCTGTGTGTGAGCTACTCAAGACGCTAGTCGAAATTACGCCTGAAACTTTCAGCGATTACTTTTTGTTATGGACCTACCTAATGTTTCTGGTTATCTTAACCAGGATTCGAAGTTGTTTTCTCCGCAAAGCCTTAAGGGAAGTCAGGCAAATCAAGATATTCACTCCAGACTGTGTCTGACAGATCTCACACGGACTCAGCAGGAGGCAGAAGGGCGAGATGGGGCTGATGTGATCGCGGGGCTGTGCAGTCGCCCCAAGGCTCTTCCTCCCAGGTATTTTTATGATGATCGGGGTTCCCAGCTATTTGAGCAAATTACCACCCTGCCAGAATATTACCCAACCCGCATGGAGGCAGCCATTTTAAAGGCGGGGGCCGATGCGATCGCAACCCTAACCGGCCCTTGTGAACTGGTAGAACTGGGCAGCGGTAGTTCCACCAAAACTCGCTATTTGCTGGATGCCTATGCCGCCAAGGGTCATCCTCTCCGCTATCTGCCTATTGACGTTAGCGGTGGCATACTCAAGGCCAGTGCCCAGTTGCTGCTGGTCGACTATCCCAACCTGCAGATTCATGGTCTGGTAGGCACCTACGAACAGGCAATGCAACATCTCCCCCCAGCGATGTGTCCAGCCCGGATGATCTGTTTTTTAGGCAGTACCCTGGGCAACCTTACCCCACTGGAAAGCAAAAGATTTTTTCACCATGTGACCAGTGCTCTGTCTCCTGGCGACTACTTTTTACTGGGGGTTGATCTGCGTAAAGACAGGGCCACTCTAGAAGCCGCTTATAACGATCGGCAGGGCATCACGGCAGCTTTTAACCTCAATATGTTGGCTCACCTTAACCAACAATTTGATGGAAATTTTGACTTGAAGCAATTTCAACACATCGCATTTTACAACGACACCCATCATCAAATCGAAATTTACCTGAAGAGTCTAAAGGCTCAGACGGTGAGGCTGAGCCAGCTCGATCTGACGGTCACTTTCGATGCCGGAGAAATGCTGATGACGGAAATTTCTCGCAAATTTGATCTGCAGGAGATGGCAGCTTTTCTAGCTCACTTTGGTCTACATTATCTTAAGCATCTGACCGACGGCAAGCAACGATTTGGGCTGGTCCTGTGCAAAGCTGTTCGGTAGTTGAAGCGTTAGAGGTACACCATCATGTCTTCCGCCTATCCCCGCGACCTGATTGGCTATGGCCAAACCCCCATCCACCCCA
This sequence comes from Cyanobacteria bacterium J06635_1, assembly GCA_039820425.1. Classification (GTDB taxonomy): domain Bacteria; phylum Cyanobacteriota; class Cyanobacteriia; order Phormidesmidales; family Phormidesmidaceae; genus SIO4C1. The sequence continues at coordinate 22,859 of JBCBQD010000059.1, read as the reverse complement.
AGTGGCCCAACGAGGCCCGACTCGCCCTGCAATTTGTGATCAACTACGAAGAAGGAGGCGAAAACTGCATCCTTCACGGGGATACGGCCTCAGAGGCGTTTCTATCTGAGACCGTGGGCGCTGCGCCGCTGCCGGGGGTACGCAATATCAATATGGAGTCGATGTACGAATATGGCAGTCGAGCGGGCTTTTGGCGACTGCACCGGCTGTTTACCCAGCGCAATCTGCCCGTTACAGTCTACGCAGTGGCAATGGCGCTAGAACGCAACCCGGCGGCAGGCAAAGCCATGGTCGAGGCCGGGTGGGAGGTCGCCAGCCATGGCTATCGTTGGATCGACTATCAGTATGTGGGCGAAGAGACCGAACGGGAGCACATTCGCAAAGCCATTGAAATTCACACCCAGGTGATTGGCAGTCGTCCGCTGGGGTTTTATCAGGGCCGCCTCAGCCCTAACACGCGCCGTTTGGTGATTGAGGAGAGTGGATTTCTCTACGATGCTGATAGCTATGCCGACGACCTTCCCTACTGGGTCAATGACTACGGCCAGCCCCATCTGGTGATCCCCTATACCCTTGACAACAACGACATGCGGTTTGCCACCTATCAGGGGTTTAACTCGGGCGATCAGTTTTTTGCCTATCTGCGCGACGCCTTTGATGTGCTCTACGCCGAGGGCGAAACCGCCCCAAAAATGATGAGCGTGGGGCTACACTGTCGCCTGAGTGGGCGACCGGGACGGGCCGCTGCCCTGGCTAGATTTTTAGACTATGTACAAAGCCATGAGAAGGTCTGGATTTGTCGCCGGGTCGAGATTGCGCGGCATTGGCACGATCGCCATCCTCCAGAGGGGGGTAAAGCTTGAGCCTGGCGGTTGCTGGAGCCACCGCCAGGTTTCCGATGCCCCAACAAACACGGTGAGCATAGGCTACGCTGTAAGCATATCTGACCTGTCGCACCAGGAAACCTCACTATGGATTCTTCAGATCGATCGATTATCATCACGCTTTTAGTGATCCCTTTCGCGGGTCTGCTGTACTGTGGCCTGGTGATCGGTTCGATGTTGTCCTTTCCAGTGCTGAGAGAGCATCCGTTACTGTCAGGCGGGGTTGCGGCGCTCATTCCGCTAACGACGGGGGCCATGATTTGGCTCAGTGCCTCAGCCAGAGCCTACAGACGCTGAGCCCTTTGCAGATATATCAGCGACTGCCATGTCGTTAATGCCCCCATCCTGATACTGTGAAATCGTGTTCTCTTGTCAAGGTGTAGGCGTTTTGATGCATTCGCGGCGAATGAGAGTGCCAACCGTTTTGAATTTAAACCCCCACCCCTGGGGCAACACGTCCTTGGTCCGACCCTGGCCAAGGTCCACATAGATACGTGGCGGCAGGAAATACTCTACACCCTCTGACCCCTTCAGCATCTCGTCTGCTTTGGTCATGATTTCGTTCATCTTTGCGTCAAATGCCTCGGGACGGTCAAACTTGTATTGAAACTGTTCTTTAATGGTGGTTAACAGCTGACGAACCGCCATCACCTTAGGATCCTCATCGGAGGCGTCCTTAAGACCCAGTTGTTCCCTCAAAATAGGTTCGAGGGCCGTTAGGAGTTTAGTCTGGGTTTCGATCAACGTCATCTCATCGACCCCCAGCTGACGAGGGAAGAGGGTTTTGAAGGCCAGACGGAGAATATGGGCCAGCTTGAGCGGTGGGAAAGGAATGCTGTCAGCGTCCACATATTTGCCTGCTCGAGCCATCAAGACATCTAGTGGGGGCAAGTCTTCTGACACCTCGGGCATGGCAATGTGATAGTTCACAAATTCCAGGTTTCTGCTCAGCTTGTTTAAGAAGTTGGGTCGCTTGCTGTTTTGCCGATCGCGAAGCCTGAGAATTTCTTTGGCTTGTTGTTCATCTCCGTCAAATAGCTGGCTAAGTCCCTGCTGATTAAAGGGATAAAGGGGCGTATTCAAACAGATGTAAATAAATTCAGCACAGTAGCTTTTGTTTTCTGGTCGATTGAGAAAGTCAACCGCGTCGATGGACCCCAGGCTGGCAAGCGCCCCCTGTTTGAGAAACTCTTTAAGCTTGAGCCGGTCTGAGACGCGCACCGGATCGCCCCCGCCGTCAAAGTCATTGTTGGTAAACTCAACGCAGGGCTGGAGCAGCGCCATCCAGCAAATGATGCTGTTGATGTACTCTTTTGCCTGCGCGGGGGCAACCACCTCGTCAAAGACAAGACATTGGGCCATGCTGATCAGATTGTTGCTGTAGGACAACATGCCGCTTCGATAGCGCGTACCTGTATCATTTCGGGCCTTATCAAAGGCTGCAAATGAGTGAACAACCCGATTTTTGTCTTCTTCTGTTGGGGCGGCTGGCGGTTTAGTGGTGGAGACTAGGCCTGCAGCATGCAATCCTTCATTTTTGATGAAAGCTTGGGTAAAAAGCTCTTGATTCCAATCAGGGCCTGAGATTTGAAAATCAAGGGGAATACCGTATCGCATGGCATTGCCTTGATAGGTACAGATCAAGAGCCCATACCGATCAAGCAGTTTGGCAATGTGTTCATAACCTGAAACAGAATTACCCTGGGGATCTGGCACAAGTTCATGATCAGAAACTCCTATAAAACCAGGGGTTTCGACAGTTTTGACACTCATCTCGGTGCCGTCATGGAGAATAATTGTCTTATTAAATATCTCCTGAATGTTTTCTACAGGTTTGCTGAAACCTGTGATGACATTAAACTTTTCTAGATCGATATCTTCAGCTGAGTATAAATCTTCAACAGAAGATAAACCCTCAGCAGAAGGCAACGGATCTTTAGCAGGATATAGCGGGGGTGTTTCAAATTTATCCATGGTTAATGCGTCATCAAATAACTGTGGCCAAAAGCGCCAAGGCACAGAAGAATACAAGCCAAAATCACAGGATCGAAGTCTAGCCAAATAGTAACTTGGATATTCCTGGCCGTTTGATAATACTTATTAAATCGGGTTAAACCGGGGAAGATGAATTTGATTACTCTTGGTTTCTATTATGTTCATTAATTATCCTGCTACCTATTTCGAGCTAATCGTTCGATAATTGAAGATATTCAAATTTACCGATATCCAATATTTACTATTGGGTGCCCAGAGCAGATGAAAACAACCTCCCTCTTATCACTAGAGACGCTGGTTAACAATATTCATCAAGTACTGTTGCCACAGCTTGCCCTTGCCAGCGACAACCCTTTTGACCCAGTCGTGGTGACCCAGGTACCCACACCGTGGCAGTTAGTCGGCACGGGCAACTATGCTGCCGTTCTCTATCACCCTGACTACCATAATTCTGTGGTCAAGGTTTATGCACCGGGGCGAGCGGGTTGGGCAGAGGAGGTCGAGGTTTACCGACGGTTAGGGGTTCACCCCGCGTTTTCGACCTGCTTCCATGCCGAACCTGGGTTTCTAGTACTCAAGCGGTTGGATGGGGTCACGCTTTACGATTGTCTGGCCCAGGGCAGGGTGATTCCCAAGCGGGTGATTCAAGATATTGATCGGGCATTGGCCTACACGCGCGATCGCAACCTCAACCCCCACGACATCCACGGTCGCAACGTGATGATGCACCAGGGGCGAGGCTTTGTGGTGGATATTTCTGATTTTCTACAGCCACCCAGCTGTACTGCTTGGGAAGATCTCAAACGAGCTTATTACTGGTTTTATCGGCCCCTACTAGCACCGCTGCGGGTGCGGGTCCCCTATCCGTTCCTCGACTGGGTTCGCAAAGGCTACCGCTGGGGTCGTCGTTGGGGCCGTCGGTAAGCTGATCAAGGCGCACAAATATCAGCCATTTCTGAGCCCACCGCATTTTCCTGGGAGAGGCCATATTTTAGATAATCTTGGATGTAGAAACATCCATATTTCAAAAGCTCATCAATGTCTTCAAAAGTCTCTGGATTCCACAGAGTCACCGTTTTATCTTCACTAGCTGACACAATGGCGTAGTCCTGCGGAGTAAAAACCACCTTCCAGACAGCTTCACTATGCCCCTTTAGGCTCATCAGCAGCTCTCCCTTCAGCGTCCACAGTCGGATCTGACCATCGCCGCTGGCTGAGGCTAAGAGCGGTTTGGTGGGATGAAACGCAACGCTCCGCACCTCTTTGAGATGCCCCCGCAGGGTAGTGAGATGATGACCGTCGACATCCCAGATCTCGATAGTACGATCAAAGCCACCTGCGGCAATCAGCTGATTGTCAGGGCTGATGGCCACATCAATGAAACCCAACTTTGCCCCAGGGGCGGTGAGGGTTTGCAAATATTTGCCTTGAGCTTCTCCCAGACGGACGGTGCTATCTAACCCAGCGGACGCCAGCAGAGTGCCATCCTGACTAAAAGCAACCGCCCTGACTTCTTGGGAATGGGCCACAAAGGATTGGAGCACCTGCCCCTGGAGATTCCAAATCTTGACGGAATGATCGGCGCTAGCCGTGGCAATGGACTGCCCATCGGGACTGATATCCACATCCCACACCGCGTCTGTATGGCCTGAGAAGGACGTCAGCAGGGTACCGTCTAACCGCCAAAGTCGCGCTTTTTGATCCCAGCTGGCTGAGGCCACGGTTTGCCCCTCTGGCCCAAAGTCAATGCCCAAAACTGAATCAGGATGGGATAAATCAGCCAACCAATCACCCCGTCGATTCCACAGTTTGAGGGTATTATCGTCTCCCCCTGACGCCACGGTGCTGCCACTCGGGCTCACCGCTAGACTCACCACATCAGCCTGGTGACCCAACAGTGATTTTGAGACAAACTGGTTGAGTGCCCAGATCCGAATGGTTTCATCCTGGGAGGCTGAGATCAGCTGCTGACCATCGGGGCTAAAGGCCATGCTTTGAATGCGATCGCGATGGCCTTCAAAGGTTTTGAGCCAGACGCCGTCCCGGCTCCAGAGGGTAATTTTACGATCCCACGATGCGATCGCAATGTGCTCACCATCGGGGCTAAAGACCACAGAGGTCAACCCCAGCTGATGTCTGCGGAGTGTCTTTTGTAACGTCCCATCCAGGCTCCAGAGTTTAGCCGTGCCATCGTAACTAGTAGAGACCAGGGTTTGCCCATCCGGGCTAAAAGCCACCGCCGAGACCTCTGCTCTATGCCCGCTGAGCGTATGCACTAAAGTGCCGTCCGCTTTCCAGAGTTTCACCGTGTCATCTTCACTGGCCGAAGCGATCAGCTGACCATCGGGGCTAAAGACTACATCTAGCACCTTCTCAGTATGGCCCGACAACGTCTTGAGCCGCTCACCCTCTAAGCTCCATAAACGGACAGTGTTATCCGCACTCCCCGAGGCAATCAACCGACTGTCCGGGCTAAAGGTCACGGCAAACACGCCCTTGCTGTGCCCCCGCAAGGTGCGGAGCATTTTTCCAGAACGGTCCCAGAGCTGGATGCTGCGATCGTCACTCCCCGATACGATCAGCTGATTATCAGGACTGACGGCCACGGCCCACACCTGAGCCGAATGCCTCTCTAAAACAGCCTGGGCCTCACCTTGACGGTTCCACAGGTGCAGACTGTTGTCAGCCCCAGCTGAGATAATTTGCGCCCCATCCGGGCTGATGGTGACATCCCAAACGCCTCCTTTGTGACCCGTCAGACGATTAATTTCGTTGATACCAAAGACGGCTTGTTGCAGGGTCGAGTTGACATGAGATCGCAGCACCTCACTTGGAATACGATGGGTCTGCAGTAGCCGCCCCGCTCTAATTGCCTGCACCAGGCTATCTAGGCGATTTTCTGAGGCAAACAGGGCATCAGCCGAGCTGGCAATAGCGTCAATTTCCTTAGCCTGGATTTTTCGCCCCTGGATCTGGGTATAGAGCCCTAGGGTAATGGCGGTCACCAGCGCCATACAGAGAAAGCCAATCACCACCGATAGCTGCTGGGTGTATCGCCTTGATTGCTTGAGCTGCTTTTCGACGGCACGGGCGCGGGATGCCTTGAGAGCACTTTGCACGAGTGCTTGCTCGTACTGCTGACTGGCCGCTAAAAACTGATAGTCATGATCACTGAGCCCCTTACCCTGACTCCAGACCTGGGCATCTTTGAGAGCTTTGCCCCGCAGCAATCGCGACTCATCGGTTTGATCAGACCGCAGCCAGTTTTTGAGGGCCTGGGCATAGGGACGCAGGTCGGCCAGATTAGCTTCGATCCAGCGCAAATTAAAGATTTCTTGATAGATGCGGTTTTTGACTCGTAGGGTACCCTGTCGGTTTTCGACCAGCCCCGACAGCAGCAAATCAAGATGGTCAGTGCTGTCGTCATACAGCACCCCGTTGATAGGGCAATGGGGCAGTTCCTCAGCTGTAATCGGCGTGGGCACGGTTTCGTCACAGACCAATATCTGCTGGTAGATGCTCAGCAACCGGCTGGCCCGCCGCTGATTGCGCAGGATGCGATCGCGAATCGTCCGCAAATGCTCCGGGTTATCCTGGGATTCCCAATAGGTCAGAATATGTTTCCGCACCAGGGCTTCAACCCAGTCAGCCGATAAGGTCTGGGTCGATGAAATGTCCCCATTTTGGGATCGTTCAGGGGCATGCTGCCGGACCAACTTGCAGAGCTTTTGGGTTAAAAACGGCTGCCCGTTCGTCCAGGCCAAAATTTCCTTGAGCACCCCCACCGGGTCATCGACACAATCCCGCAGGCCATCGGCCAGGGGCATCGACTCTTCGGGTTGAAAGCCTCTGAGTGCGATCGCTCGCCCCACATTAAACGGTGTCCGCAGCGGATCGCTAATCAGTTCCGAGGGCGTCGCCACGCCAAAAAGCGCCCAGGTCAGTCTGCGATATTCAGGATTTTCGGCCCGCTGGTTATAGCAATACCGCACCAGCGCAAAGAAATCATTCACCGAAAAAGGCAACGCCAGGGCACTGTCAATTTCATCGACAAAGATATATAGAGGTGACTGGGGCAAATAGGCCAGCAAAATATCCTCAATAAAAAGGCGTAGCCGTTGCTGATAAGAGCACCCCTCGTGCGCTTGCCACCAGTGGTTAAAATTAACCCGATCGTAAAGACCAAATTTACTGCACAGCTCTACAATCAGGCTCTTATACCACTGCTTCGGAGTGATATGCTCACTGCCAATACTGGTCAGATCTATCGAAACGCAATGGCTGCCCGTCTGCTCCAGCTGTCGCTGCATGTGGACCCGCAGACTCGACTTCCCCATTTGGCGAGCGTTGAAGACATAGCAAAACTCCCCCGCCCTTAGCGCAGCGTAAAGCTCTCGATCAGCTTGCCTGAGAATATAGCTGGGAGCATTGAGCTGTAAGCTCCCTCCCACCTGATACTGATAGCTCTGCATAGGTCAGCGCAGCGCCACCATACTTACAATTCTTACATTATGGATTTAATCACAGCGCTTTGGCATAAAAGTTAAGTTTCCAACAGCATTGATTGAAAATACTGTCGATACAGATCACAGCTCAGCACGGCAGTATTGCCAGTTAATTTGATCAGCCCTAAACTCTCCAGACGATAAGCACAAAGCGCATCGAGCTGCACCCCCCGCGGCGATTTAATCAGCTCTAGCACAGCTTCTAGCAAGCCGGGCTGACGCTGTAAGACCTGCCAGTGGCGTCTAAGGTGCCCGGCGTAAATCCCGCCCTGGGTCGGTGCATTGGCCAGCAAGTCAGACAGCTCAATATCTGAATGCTTGAGCCAATACAGCGCTGTTTGGACCAGGTAAGGGTGCCCCCCCACTAAAGCCTGCAATTGTTCAACCCCTTGACTGACCTCATCGACACCCCAGGGAAGCTGGTAGCAATCCACCAGCGTTTTAATCTCCGCTAAGGTCAACTCAGGCAGCTGTAAGGCTAAGCCAATATTAAAAGGCGATTGACTGATCTTAAGGGGCACATACACCTCAGTGCTGTAAGCCATCACCAACCTCAGGTTTTGCCAGATCGATTGCTCCATTCCCTCTTCATGCCAGGCGCGCAGCATCGGCAAAAATTCTTGCACCAGGTCTGGATATTCAAAGATTTGATCAACCTGGTCAAGGGCCAGCACCCAGGGCCGCGCTATCTGTTTGAGTAAATATTCTCGAAAATACAGCTTGCAGCTGATTTTATGACCAAGTTCTTCGTCCCAGTAATCATCGAGCTTGGACTCCAGCCCCAGTTGATAGGTCACATTGAGACTAAACCAGCGCAAAAATCGCCCCAAATCGCTGGCAATCGCCCCGTCGACTTCTTGGAAATTGAGCAAAACGGTTTGCATACCGCGCTGACGCGTATAGTCAAGCACCCGCAACACCAGGGATGTTTTACCTCGGCTGCCCGGCGCTTTGATCCGCAGCAGACCACCCGGGCGATCAACCTCAGAAAATGCCTGCGACTCAAGATCAAGGCGACTCAAATAAACCAATGATTTAAGCGGCAGGGCCGTACTAGGAAATGAAATCGTATTCATACCGGAGGGGGGATTTTGAATAGGACTCGATGAGCGGTTATATCCATCAGGAGAGGGCAGTTCCAACTGGCTCAAAATGAACCGCACATTCTTTTTAGTGATCTTTTGACCGAGGGAATCCGATAGAGAGCGCCAGAGTTGAGCACCCACATCCCGAATATATTCGGGGTGATAGCCAGCATCCTTAGCGATTTGAGGATATAACCGCCCTTCCCAAGAAAATTTGAAGACAATCTCTTGCACATACGACAAGGTTTCAGGAGCAACAATTTTTTTGACCAGCTCCAACGCTTCGGTATCGGTCATGGTTCGAATAAGAGGGGTTTTCGAGCTTACATAGCAAAATCCTTTCTTATCCTACTAGGCTTTTCTAAAAGTGCGCACCAGCTCGAGCCTCCTTAGAGGAGCTGTCGCTGGGTCATCAGATAGGCATCAACCTCAACCCAAATCGCAAATCTCAGAGAGGATGCAGTCATCACATAGCCCAGACCTTGTTCAGTAAAGCACTGAGCCATGCAGTAGGCTTTTAGCTGATGACTCAGATCAAAGGCCTCTATCAGACAGTAGCGGTTGCCATGATAGGAGATTCCTTCATATATCTCCCCCTGGAGATCGACTTGAATCAACGAGAGACTGGCTTCGTCAAGAATATCGAGCGTCATCGACCGAAAAAGCCGATCTAAGTAATTACCCAGTGCCCGCGAACTGAGATCAGGAAACGAAAAAAACTCAGAACAATTTGCCTTTAAAGGGTGAATGCTTTCCGAAATTTCTGACAGTTTTTCTAAAGGCTGCCGTAAAGGATCACCTTCCCGGCGAAGGCGACATAGAAAAGAGCTTTTAGGAAAGGTGAAGACCATAAAAATCTGTCTCGGATAAAGACTAACCCCTTTGAACGACCCCGCTTTAAACTAATAACCCCGCAATCAACTTAACTGTATAAAAGACAATTGTTCGATTGATTACGTTCAGCATAGTCGATGTTTTTAGGTCTATGGCCCTAGAAAAGTAAGATAATTCGTAACGCATTTTAGTCCCCTATAATACGAGATAAAATACGTTTCAAACCCACGTGATATCTCCTGAAAACATGGCTGACTCTACATCGTCTAGTCTTGCTGAGGGGCTGATGATCGGCCCTGATGCTCGGGTCCGCTGTTGTTGGCCAGGCCAGCATCCAGACTACCTGGCATATCACGATCATGAATGGGGGCACCCGGTCGATAGCGACGTGCGCCTGTTTGAAAAAATCTGTCTAGAAGGCTTTCAGTCAGGGCTTAGCTGGCTTACTATCTTACGTAAGCGTGAGACCTTTCGAGCGGCGTTTGACGGGTTTGATTTTGAGAAAATTGCCCGATACACCCAAACCGATGTAAATCGACTCTTAAATGATGCTGGCATCGTCCGCCATCGCAAAAAGATCGAGTCGGTGATTAACAACGCTCAAAAAGCCTGTGAGCTAAAAACAGAGTACGGTTCGCTGGCGGCCTATTTCTGGCAATATGAGCCCTCACCGGATGAACGCCCTCAGCAGTTTGACTACGATACCCTCATGAAGCTGTCTAAAACGGCTACTTCAAAAGCCCTAAGCCGTGACCTAAAAAAGCTTGGCTGGTCCTTTGTCGGCCCCACCACCGCCTATGCCTTTATGCAAGCGATGGGGCTGGTTAACGATCATCTCGAGGGGTGTTTCTGTCGGGCTGAGCTTGAAACGGTGCGACAGCAGTTTGAGCGCCCTCTCCCCCCTCTCCCCCCATCCCAGCACAGAACGCTTTAAGCTGGAGATATCGGCTAGTTGATATCGGAGACTCCTGTTGACCAATACCGTTCCTATTTATTTAGTCAATGAAACCCAGCTTCAAACAGACCATGCAGACAGCGCTGCATGGCAAATCACATCAGGGTTTAAGGGTAAACCAGGCACCTACTGCCTGATTCCTGGGGCAGATGGAAATCTGGCAAAAGTTTTGGTAGGTAAACCTGAGCAGCTAGATGTCTGGGTATTGGGTGGGCTGAGTAAAAGTTTGCCAGCTCAGACCTATGCGTTGGCAGATAGTGTTCCAACTGAAGTCGCCACCCAGTTATGCCTGGGCTGGCAATTGGGCCAATATCGCTTCGATCGCTACAAGCAAAATGGGGCCGAACCCTTGCCCACCCTAGCAATGCCCGATAATGTCAACCAGGCTTATCTGCAGGCGGCGACAGCAGCTACTTTTCTCATCCGTGATTTGATCAACACCCCCACCAGCGACATGGGCTCACCCCATTTGGAGGCAACAGCCCGCGAGGTCGCGGCGGCTTATGGGGCTGAGATCGCGGTCACCGTCGGGGATGACTTGCTGACCCACAACTACCCGATGATCCATGCGGTGGGCAAAGCAAATGTTGACCCACCTCGTCTGATTGACCTGCACTGGGGAGATATCAGCGCGCCGAAAGTAACCCTGGTCGGCAAAGGGGTTTGCTTTGACACGGGGGGGCTAAACGTCAAGTCGTCGGCTGGCATGAAGCTGATGAAAAAAGACATGGGTGGTGCAGCCCAGGTGCTGGGGCTGGCTAAACTGATCATGCAAATGAAGCTACCGATTAGACTGCGAATGCTGATTCCAGCGGTGGAGAACAGCATTGCGGGACAGGCCATGCGGCCCCTGGATGTGCTCACCTCACGCAAGGGCATCACCGTTGAGGTGGGCAATACCGATGCCGAAGGTCGCTTGGTCCTGGCGGATGCCCTCTGGGAGGCCTGCAGCGAAGATCCGCAGTTACTGATCGACTGCGCCACCCTCACCGGGGCGGCTCGAGTGGCGGTGGGCACCGAGCTACCAGCTTATTTCTGTACTGACGATGCGATCGCAGCCGACCTCAAGCAAGCCGGTGACCGAGTAGACGATCCCCTATGGCAGCTACCGCTGTATGCCCCCTATCGCCCCATGCTCGACAGCCCCATTGCCGACATTAACAACATCTCAAATGCTTCCTACGGCGGAGCAATTACGGCAGCCCTGTTTCTCAAAGAGTTCATCAAACCCGAGATACCGTGGATTCACCTCGACTTCATGGCCTATAACCTGCGCAGCCAGCCAGGGCGGCCCGAGGGGGGAGAGGCAATGGGGATGCGGGCGTTGTTTGAGTTGATCCGACGGCGGTTTGGGTAGGTGTCAATCGGATTGAACTACCTTCATAAAAATTAATAGTTTAGTTGGGATATCAGGGGGGTGAAATCCCAGGCTGCTCAACTAAATCCAGAAGTTATCAGCTTCGCCAGCCCCAAAAATCTGAGATCTATCGGCGGCTATTGTCTATCTGTGTAGCTGCCCTGAAAGCTTTGGCTGGCCTGCTGCCAGCCGATTTGGATTTCGGGCCAGCGCAGCATCCAAAACGCTTGCGCCTGAACCCACCCCAGCGCCAGCAGCATAGGCAGGGTAAATTGCATCTGGCGACGATGGGTCGCTAATTGATAGTCAAAATCCTGGCGCAGTTGCCGCAGCGCTTGTAGATACAGGTCAGGTTCAACTCGCTTAATTTTGTTGAGCTTAGCCAGCCGCAGCCTAAACGCGGTCAATTTGACTTGAAAGGTTTCTTCTGGAGACATCCAATAGGCCATAATTTGCTCACCTGGCTTGTTGGTCAGAATTTTAGCAAGTCTATGCAGGTTTGACAGGGGGATGTTCCTGAACCTTCTAATGTGCTGTCTACTATCTGCCCTAATCTCAGCACTAGAGATTAGGGCAGATAGCATTACTATTCAACGGGTGGGAGCACGGTCACAGTGTAGGTTGTTCCGTGATTGCAGACGTCGGCAGCGGACTCTACCCGGCGTGTCCACCCCCAGTCTCCATCGCTATCCCGTAGCTTGTATTCCACGCGGATACGAGTGTTCTGCTCATTCACTTTCTCAAGACGACGCGTTTTCTCCCAGGTCTCGCCATCATCGACTCTGTGGCTGCCAATCGGCTCAGAGCGCCAATCCCCCCAAGCATCAGGATCATAATAGTCGATGTCTGTGATTTTGATTTCTTGCCCGGCATTATTCGTGACTGCCATGGTCACGTTCCGGCAATGTCGAGTAGCGGACTCAGCAGGCGATGCGGAACCGAGTATAGGCATCAGCGCGGAAGACAGGATAAAGCTAACGCTGATGATTTTCTTGGTCGTGTTGTTGATCATTGTTTTTCTCAGTTAATGTTTTTGTTGAGTATGAGATGAGTGTTTTTGTTGAGTATGAGATAAATGGAAACGTCTCAATCTCGTCTCAATCTAGTCTCAATCTCGATGGGTTCATCATCGCAATCTGAAATCGGTTTGCCCATAGGATTTTATTGGGCTAAATGGGGCCTTTAAAAATTAGTTTTCCAATGTTTGGATGAAAGTTTGAAAACATTGGAGAGTACTTGGCTTCGGTGAAAGTCGCCGTTATGATGCGTGAAGAACTTCGTTGCTTGTGCTCTAGGGCTCGCTAGTATCATGACTTCACAGACACCTTACCGTTATCGTCATTTGGGTGGCTCTCTGCCACTAGACGATCAAACGTATGTCACTCGAGATGCCGACCAGCAGCTTTATCAGGCTTTGCAGGCGGGTGAATTCTGCTATGTGCTCAATTCCCGGCAAATGGGGAAATCGAGCCTGAGAGTTCGGGTGATGCAGCGACTTCAGGCCGATGGGATTGCCTGCGGAGTGGTGGATTTATCAGCGATGGGGACTGAAAGTACGCAGAGTGCCTGGTATAAAGGGCTGGCCTATCGCATCATGCGCAACTTTCGCTCTGTAAGATCTGCTGAAGGGAAAGCTTTTGACTGGCGAGGTTGGTGGCAGGCGCATGATTTTCTCTCACCCGTTCAACAACTGGGAGAATTGATTCAGGAAGGATTGCTCACCACGATTCAAGGGAATATTGTCATCTTTATCGATGAAATCGATAGCGTTTTAGGACTAGATTTTTCAACGGATGATTTCTTTAGCTGGATTCGGTCTTGTTACAACAATCGGGCCGATGATGCCGCATATCGGCGGCTGACATTTTGTTTATTGGGGGTGGCGACGCCTGCGGATTTGATTGCGGATAAAAAGCGGACGCCGTTTAATATAGGACGGGCGATCGCCCTCAACGGTTTCGAGTTCGATCAGGCCCAAGGCCCTCTCCAGCCCGGTTTAGCTCAAGCCGCGATTGCTGAACCGGAGACCGTTCTACGCGAAATTTTAGCCTGGACAGGAGGACAGCCCTTTCTGACCCAAAAGCTCTGTCAGTTGGTGGTCACTCACGGGTCAGCGTCAGGTCCATCCGTCGAAGCGATTGTCAAGGCTCATATTTTGACGAATTGGGAGAGTCAAGATGAGCCGGAGCATTTGAGAACCATTCGCGATCGCTTCTATGCCCATCCCGAAAGAACAAACCGGCTGCTGGGTCTATATCAGCAAATTTTGGCCCAGGGTGGCATTAAAAGTAACGAGAGTCCAGAGCACCGAGAACTCAGACTCACGGGTCTGATCCTGAAGCGACAAAATCAGCTTCAGGTTTTCAATCCTATTTACAGTAGCGTTTTCAATGCAAACTGGGTGGCCCAAGCCCTCGCCAATATCCGCCCCTATGCGCAATCGTTTAACAGTTGGCTGGCTTCTGAGCAGCCAGCTCCCTCGTATCTGCTTACAGGCGCTTCTTTGCAGGCAGCGAAGGCTTGGGCCGCTGGGAAAAGCTTGAGTGACCAAGATTATGCCTATCTGGCCGCTGGTCAGGAGGCAGAAAAAGATCAGGTAGAAGCGGCGCTGGCTGTAGAAGCCCAGGCAAAGCAGGTACTGGCCACGGCTAACCGCAAAGCCAACCGTCGCATTAAGCAGGGTATCGGTGTCCTTGGCGTGGCTGCGGCACTACTGGCAGGCTCACTGGCTTTTTCAGCACAGACGGTTCAATCGGCCAGGGTGGAAGCAGCAGACGCTCAAGACGCGGCCCAGCAAGCTCGCTTGGACGCAAACCAGAGCCAAGCTATTGCTGAAGCAGAACGACAGCAGGCAAAGCTGGCTCGGCAGGCAATCACCCAGGCTAATCGCGAAACTGCGGCAGCGAATGAAAAAACTCAGCTTGCCAGAGAAAAAGCAGAACAAGCCCTGAGTGCGGCAGAAGCAGCCCTGAACGAAGCCGTGGCGGCTGAGCAAACAGCGCGGCAAGCTCAAAGTGAAGCGGCGGCGGCCAAACAAGAGACTCAAAAAGCCAGGGTAGAAACAACTCAGGCGATCGCCCAACGGCAGCAGGCCGAGCAGCAGGTGGAACAGGCGCGGGCTAATCTGGATGCGGCCAATCAGGCGATTGCGATCGCCCAAACAGAACGAAACGAGCTGACCATAGGGACGCAATTAGAACGCTCTGCCCTCGCACTGGTCAGACAATCAACCCCTGCCAACTTAGATGATCTGGTGGAGGCGGTTGGCTTGGGCAACGTTTTACAACCCTTTTTGGCAGACGGGCGATCTGTTCTCACCTATCCTACGGTAGCCCCTATTTTGGCACTCCAAACCCTGCTCACTCAGATGCCGAAGCGCAGTATTATTGCCTATGGCACGGATGTAACCCTAAACAAGGTTGTAAACGTCTGGTTTAGTGAGGATGCCAGTTTGTATGCCACATTGCTCAGCTACGATGGCTTTCGACGAACGTACTTACAGTTTTGGAACGATCACGGCAACCCAATCGGTGAGTTGATCGAGCTCGATCTGTATAACTTTGATCGCGCTACGCCCCTGGCCGATTATCTCCAGTTGAGCGGTGCTCGTATTTTTGAGGGTAGAACGGATCTCTCCACGCTCAACTTTAACCCTATCGGCGATGTGATTGACGATATTGACCTTGTCGATTTGCCTGGGCAGGGGAGTCCGTTGCTCACCTTGCCACTGGCCGACGATTCTGAGTCTTCACAGACATCTAGCCAACCATCTGGGCAAACCTCTGGCCAGGCGTTCGGATTCATACAACAGGGCGATCGCATCGCAACTGTGCAACAAAATACCAAGACACAAGCATCCACTTTTCAACTCCTGACCTTAGAGGGCCATTTGATTCATGAATACACAGTCAAAAAAGCATCCATCGGTCTGTTCTTTCAACCCTCTGGCAGTCATGTCGCGACCTTAGAATGTGAATCAGAGGCAGCAACAGAACGCTGCCTCAGCAATATTTGGGATGCTGACGGACAGCGCGTAGACCAGGTCGAAGTGTTAGACGGCCACCTTCGATGGACCCCTGATGGCCAGTATCTAGCGACTTGGGATGCGCGTCAGCTGCGACTTACCTCATTAGCACAGGGTACAACCCAAACGTATGATACCGGCGGCAGGTTGTTGTCTTTTCAATCGGGGGGAGCGCTGTATTTTTGGGTTCGGCAGGGCAGTGGGCAAGCACTGTGGAACCCATCCCAGCGAGAGCCCATTGCGAGTGTTTATCCCCTGGGAATGAACGCAATCGTGCGTGAGGCGTGGTATGACGAGACAAGCCAGACAATTTTCGCAGTCAGCGACCATGTAGAGTTTGGTGAAACCCTCTATTCGCAACCCCTAGCACAACCGGATGAGGGGTATGTCTATGCTGAAACGCCGTTGCAATTTGAACGGGGTTCAGACTGGGTCTTTCTGCCTCAGGGGGAGGGTGTGGTGGTTAGCAAATACAATGGCGACCTTCAGCTCTGGAGCTTGGACGGAAATCTTTTGGCAAGTTTCATCGGTCATGAAGGGGTGATTGACACGGTGCAGTTTAGTCCTGATGGTAGTCAGATTTTGACCTATAGCGGGGCGGATAAAACGGCCCGGCTTTGGGATTTGCAAGGACGGCAGATTGCGCAATATGAGAGCGATCGCCCGCCCGCAATGACGGCTGACTGGCGCAACATCATGACGCTGAATGAACGTGCTCACCTTCATCCTAACCTCCCAACGACCCAAATTAAGGTGTGGTCAATTGATAGCTTAGACACACTGCTAGATAAAGCCTGTACCCGTTTAGAATCTTACTTAAACCAAGCCTATTTAGAAGGTAGCGATCGCGCCCTCTGTGATTAGCCAAGTGATTAGCCAGGTCATTAGCCCATCTTTTCCTATTTAAATGAATCAAAGCCGCCTATTTAAACCCATGGTGTAGATTGCCGCTGCAAGCCATGATCAACATATCGATTTGAGTTCAACAACTTTTTGGAGTCCTATTCATCATGTTTTATCGTCACGGTTCTAGCAACTGGCCCCTCAGTATTTTTGCCTTAGCCAGTGCGATCGCCCTGAACCTTGCACCGCTTTCATCTCCAGCAATAGCCTCTTCAGCGGCAGCCCAGCCGACTTGTCCTGGAGACAATCACATCCCTACCGCGACCACCACTCGAACCGTTGAGTTCCATGAGTTTGGTGTACAAGTCACCATCCCCGCCAACTTTCGTACCTTGCTTTACAACGATGGCACAGTGGCTATCCTGCATCCTGTTGATTTCAACTTGATTCAGTGTCTTACCCTGGGGCTGCCTGTACTGGGCACCGATGCATTGCAGCCAGAAAGCTTTCGGCTCATCTCCAACCCCGAAGGGCTGACCGCCCAAAACTATGCCATGGGTCTGGACATCCCTGGTTTTGCCCTTTCAGAGACAATCTCTATGCAAACAGCCAATGGCATTCAGGTTTTCATCCGAGAAGCTTTAGAACAAGAGGGCATGGGCATCGGCATTGCCTATGCCTGGTATCAACCTGCTGATATCAATGACATTGTGGAAATTTCTACCGCGACTAAAGATGAACTTTTAGATTTATTGAGCCGTACTCAGCTCATCAATGGCGCATCAGATCAGATTTAAACCCCTCAAACAGCCTCCTCAAACAGCTATAGTAGAATCGATGCTTTAGAGATTTTGCAAGGCTTTCGATGGACTCAGACTCAGGATTGACTTGGGCTCATGCCAAACAACTGGTAGATCGGCTGCTTTTTGAATCAACCCATAAACACCTGAGTGACATCGAAAGTCAGGTTCTGCAAGGCTCCTGGGAAGGCAAAAGCTATGGCGCGATCGCAGAAGAACTCGGCTACACCCTAGAGTATATCAACAGCGATGTCGGCTACGGTCTGTGGACTAAGCTATCTAAAGCCACTGGTGAAAAGCTCACCAAACGCAGCTTTCGAGGGGCCTTAGAACGTCAGTGGCTAGCTAAAGCCACTAGCCAAACAGCGACTGACCGCCCCCCCTCAACGGCTCCCACGAGTGCCCACCCAACGCGGCCCCCCTATATTGACCGCCCACCCGCAGAGCAGCGCTGCTTTGAGGCCATTGTGCAGCCCGGAGCGCTTATCCGCATAAAAGCCCCCCCAAAAATGGGAAAAACCTGGCTGGTCGATCGGCTGCTTCACTATGCTGAGCAGCAAGACTATGCAATTGTCCCCATCAATTTACTCAGCGTAGAACCCACCGTGATCGGCGATCTTGAACGGTTCTTAAAATATTTTTGCACCCGTGTCACTCGGCAGCTCAAACTAGAGAACAGAGTGAGTGACTATTGGGACGAAGAACTCGGCAGCAACACAAGCTGCACGGAATATTTTGAAACCTACATTCTGCAAAACAGCGATCGCCCCATTGTTTTAGCGCTGGATAATGTGGATCGTCTCTTTCTTTATGAAGCGGTGGCGGCTAACTTTTTCAGCCTGCTCAGAGCCTGGTATGAGGACGCTCGCATTTTGCCAGATTGGCAAAGATTGAGGCTCATTATTGCCCATTCAACCGATATTTATCCGACCTTAAATGTCAATCGTTCTCCTTTTAATGTGGGCCTTGCAGTAGAACTCGCCGAGTTTAATCAAGCACAACTTTTGCAGCTTGCCCAAAAACAAGATATTCTTCGGGATTCACCTAAGCAAGTTCAAGCTTTAAATGATTTAGTGGGGGGGCATCCTTATTTATTTCAACAGGCGTTAGAACAGCTTCGATCTGATACAGGTATCAGTGTTGAGGAGCTGCTGGCGATCGCACCCACAGAAGCTGGCCCCTACACCCAACATCTCCGCAATTTGTTAGCCCATTTACAAGACAATCCTGAAATGGCCATCGCCATGAAAACCGTGCTTCAGTCCAAAGAACCCACCCGTGTTAAGTCAGAAATTGGGTTTAGGCTAAATAGCTTAGGCCTGGTGAGGTTTCAGGGAAATGAGGTGGAGACGCGGTGCCCGCTTTATCAGCTTTATTTGTGCGATCGTTTAGAAGAGTTCTGAATAAATCAGACACCCAGACCTCGGGTTAGTGCTCCCCAATCACATCTCCCTATCTCCCTATCTCTCTTCTTTCTCCTCTGATGCCCCATCCTCGTGCCCAAGCAGCTGCTCGAACCGCCCCTTAGACCAGCTCTCGCTGAGATATGCGATCGCATTAATCTCTTCTAAGCGAATCAACCAAACTGTTCGCCAGGAGATTTCCTCAGAGGGTTCATCATCGTCTTCCACATACACATTGACAGAGACGATTTCGACACAGGTAGGGTCTAGATAGATGGGGATCCCGGTCAGATTTCCCCAGGTCAGACGAAATTTAACTTCTGTCCCTTCCTGGAGGGCATCCTCGAGGCGTTGAAAGAGGCGATCGAGGAAAGAGTGCTTGATTTGGTCCCCAGCAGACATGAGGACTCGCCGTGCTGTATTCATAGCGTTACCTCGTGGTGTATTACCTTCGACTTCTGGTGGTGGCGGAAAGTGGAGGAATCGTTCGCGAAGCGTCTCCGAAGGAGTTACCCCTAGGTGTTACCCTACCCTGGTTTACTCTTCGAGAAGCAAGCTACAAGACCAGTTGCCGACCATAAGTCCTGCGGACAGGCTGCGCCAACAGTGGCACCTTCCAATTGGGTTGACTGACGGGACTCGAACCCGCTAACACTGGTTTCACAGACCAGCCCCTCGTCCGCTTCGGATTCAGCCAACATAGTGGAGCCAGAGAGAATTGAACTCTCGACCTCTTGAATGCCATTCAAGCGCTCTCCCGACTGAGCTATGGCCCCCAAGAAAAGATATTTGATGGACACTGGTCGGTTTCGAACCGACATCTTTCTGCTCCATTAGGCGACACTCCCACAAGCACCTCTACCAGGATTCGAACCTGGAACCGTCACCTTCGAAGGGTGCTGCTCTTGTCCATTGAGCTATAGAGGCAAGTGGTAGTCCTGGCAGGGATTGTTCGCGCTAGCGTTCCCGTAGGGTACATGCGACATCCTCTTTGTAAGAGAGGTGCTCTCCCAACTGAGCTACAGGACTGTCAAGCGAACGACGGGGTTCGTAGCTTGCTTCCCGAAGGGTATCCGTGACTAGAGCTTGGCAAGTTCTCAGCACTTGGGGCTGGTGACAGGCATCGAACCTGCAACCTTCTGTTTACAAGACAGTTGCTCTGCCAATTGAGCTATACCAGCAATAGTCCCCGAACCCACCCTCACTAAATTCAACCGATCAACACACGGTAGTTAGGGGTCACATTACCCTGTGCGCTTATCACAATGCTGGGCATAATCTGTAATTGGGAATCGAACCCATTTGCACTTAGCCCCAATGCATCCAAGGGTCGTTTTGCAGACGACATGTTCCAACTTGCCCAGTTGGCGGGTTGTGTTCGCTTCTGTTGAATTTAGCTACCGACTATTTGTTCTAACTATCTAGCAGATCAACTTGCCAGTTCAGCGATTGAATCTGGGCGTCTAGCAGACGATAGTCTCGTGAGACATCATCCAATTGCCGCTGCAGACTGGCGATATTCACCGTACTCACAAATCTCACCTCCGAACGGCTATACCGGTCATGGGTAATCGATGCGGCCTGGATTAAGTTTTCCAAAACACTTCGCTTAGTGAATAGAGTATCCCGCTGCGCCAAAGCATCTGATAGAGTGCCATCAGCAAATACTGTACCAGCGTTAGTCTGATTAATTTGTTGTACCAGACGGGTAAGCTCAGCAATTGCAGCATCCATATCTGACAACAGCTCTTGAGGATTCTCGGGAGGCTCTTCACCTTCTTGAACCTTAGCACTACGCGTCAAACGCTGACGCAGCTGAGCAATTCTCTTTTGACAATCAGCCCTTTGCATTAGGGTCTCTGCAAGCTTCATCGGATTCACCTCCTTTTGTAAAGTCTGTTTATAGGCATTGTTGCCATACCCCTGACAGGAGTCGAACCTGCAACAAATCCGTTTTAAGCGGACCATGTCTGCCAATTGCATCACAGGGGCAAAATTTTGATGGGTTGTGTAGGAGTCGAACCTACGCTCTTCCGCTTAAGAGGCGGCTGCTTTACCACTTAGCTAACAACCCAGGGTAGGTAGTGGGTGGTGGGTAGTGGGTGGTAGATGATCATTTTGGTGAGTCGCCGGGGAGTCGAACCCCGAACCAATCGGTTAAAAGCCGAGTGCTCTGCCAATTGAGCTAGCGACTCTTGGTACTCCTGACAGGATTTGAACCTGTAACAACCAGCTTCTCGGACTGGTGCGTCTACCAATTGCGCCACAGGAGTATTTTGGGGCAACAGCCCAGTACCCTTGGTGGGAGTCGTTCGCGAGGCGTCTCCGCTAGGAGTTACCCACAAAATCTGGTCTCTGAAGCCAGCACGTATACCAGTTCCGTCATAAGGGCAAATGGTCGGGATGGCAGGATTCGAACCTGCGACTCCTTGTCCCCAAAACAAGGCTTCTGACCACTGAATTACATCCCGATTTGGTACTCTCGGTGGGATTTGAACCCACAACCTCTGGTTTCTAAGACCAGCGCCTCTGACCGTTGGGCTACGAGAGCATGTTGGTACTCCTGGTGGGAGTCGTTCGCGCAGCGTCTCCGTTAGGAGTTACCCACAACAAACTGGTTTTGAATCAGTCGCCTCTTCCAGTTGGGCCACAGGAGCACATTCCCCCGCTAGGGTTTGTAGGCGGAGACTTCCCGTAGGGTACCTAGAATCTTCCGAGTCAAAGTCGGAGATGTTGCCAGTTACACCACAGGGGATTGGATGCCGAGATAGGATTCGTAGACGCAGGCTTCCCGAAGGGTACCTATATCTCCGTGGTTCAGAGCCACAGCGACTTTCCAAGTCGTCCCCTCGGCAATGAATGGCTGGGACGAGAGGAATCGTAGGCGAAGACTTCCCGAAGGGTACCTCAAACCACCTGGTTAACAGCCAGGCGCTCTGCCAGTTGAGCTACATCCCATTGAACACCCAGGTTTGGGTGCAAGCCCCCCAGATCCGAATCGAACGGATGACCTCTTGTTCTAAGCCTTTCAGGCAGGCTTCGCCAACACACAAGCGCTCTCCCGATTGAGCTGCCGGGGGATGTTTGTATTTGTCTTCAGTCGTGGACTAAAAACAACGAGAACGGCAGGACTTGAACCTGCAATCTTCGGCTTCGCACGCCGACGTGTTATCCAGTTGCACCACGTTCTCAAGGCGGAAAGCAGTGGACTTGTTCGCGCAGCGTCTCCGCTAGGAGTTACCACAGGCTTGAGCCCCATCTGTTTAGCAAACAGCGCCTGTTCCCTGACAGGGTTACTTTCCAAGGACGGAGGGCGGAAGGCGGAGGGTGTAGGGCTCGAACCTACGCTGATTTTTCAGATCAGACGACCAGTATGTAGGCTTCTGAGATTAGGGCACGCGACAGAATGCAGAGACTAGAATTTGTAGACGTTAGGCTTCCCGAAGGGTACCTAGATCATCGGTTTTGGAGACCGAGGTGCTAGTCGTTACACCATCTTTGTAATGGGTGCAGTGACAGGAATTGAACCTGCATATCCTCGCTTATGAGGCGAGTACCTTAACCCGTTAGGTGACACTGCAATGCCCTTAGAATGCTTAAGTTTGAGCAGAGTCCAGAGTGGGAGTCGAACCCACGATTTTCGGTTTTGCAGACCGACGCCTTAACCCGCTTGGCTATCTGGACTTGGAAGCCTTGACGGGAGTTGCACCCGCTTCTCCATGACTGAGAACCACGGCGACTTATCTAATCGTCCACAAGGCTTTAAAGCGGGGGTGACGAGATTTGAACTCGCGACTTCCTGTTCGACAGACAGGCACTCCAGACCACTGAGCTACACCCCCAAAAGGGAAATATTTAGTTTTCAAGGTTCGATTTGGCTAAGCCTTTCAGGTTCCAGATGGATTCCTTTATTTCTGTAGTATGTTTTGTGTTATATTTAAGGTAGCTGTATACTACAAAATTGTCAAGACTTTTCAGAGATTCTTCTTTGATGCTTTTAATCCCCTCGTTTTAGGGGCTATCAGCGATCTTCGGCAGAAAGATCATAGAAGATCGCTGAAGAGTAAGAAGAACCTTTTTGATTCGCTATGTCAACGTTTAGAGAAAGGTTCGACGTTCCAGGTGGTAACATCGCTTTAGCTTCTGTAAATCATTGACGGCATCACACTGATGC
>JBCBQD010000058.1:0-24957 GCA_039820425.1 Cyanobacteria bacterium J06635_1 | reverse complement strand
GGAATATGGCCGATATTTATGTGAAAGCTGGCAAGGCCAACCGCTCAACGGCATTTCTGCCCATTTTATGCTCGAGCGGACCGCCCCCCCAGGTGAGCCCCAAAGTGTTGAGAAACAGACGGTTTTGGAGCAGACATGTAGGTAGCGGGGAAGTAGAAAGTAGGAAAGCGGAGGCGGATCGGTTGGATGCAAATATCCCGCGCTGGATTGACACAAGACCATCTCCCCCATCTCCCCCATCTCCCCCATCCCCGCGTCTCCCCCATCTCCCCACCAAGCCAGCAGGCCTTAACTCAAGTAGACATCTCGATCAGGAGTCTCCCTGATAAGATCGGAGCTTAGCATTTACAATGCATAACAGTCGGGCATTTTTCTCCGGTCAAAGTCTCCATCCAAAATGTCGATTTCAACGCAGTTCCAGGCCGCTTTCCGCAAAGCGCAGCAATGGTTAACTAAAACGCCTGAACGAGCCCTTGACCAGGCTTATGAGGCTGCCCTGAGGATTAAAAAAATCGAAGACGATTATTTTGGGGGCAATCAGATTACCCCTGGGTATGGCAACTATGGCGAGAGCGCCTATGTCTATTTTCAGGGAGAAGTTAAGAAATATCTGATGGTCATCAAGATGCGGATGACCGAGTTTCGCGCTAGCGGCATCGTGTTTCGCATTGATAACACCCGGCAGATAGATGGGCAGCCCTCAGAGCCTATGGATGAGGACTACACCCTTGACCTCATTGACAAACCTGCTATTTTCTTCAAGAAGCTGCGATTTATTGACGATATCTTAGAACGCTACGATGTTTCGTCGGAGCCTGTCAGACCAGGGACCCCCAGCGCGATCGCAAAAAATGGAGCGATGTCTTTGGCTGCGGACCCATCGAGGCAAGATGCGCTCTCACCTCGCCAAGGTCGCCGCAAAAATGAGCCTGATCTAGACTCTAATCAAAAAAAACGAGAAGGTCTGGCCGATGCCAGTGGCGTACTGCCCCGCTCGATTTTACGCACCGTTGACCGAGTCAAGCAAGATCTAGACCCCAAAGCCGAAGCCCAGGTTGTGCGAGATTTTCGCAGTTCCCAGGGTAAAACCAAAATAGCGCTGCGGTTTGTCTTACTGTTGGTGATTGTACCGTTGTTGACCCAACAACTGACCAAAAACCTGTTGATTGGCCCAGTGGTGGACCGGGTTCGAGAAAATACCCACGCCGAGGTGTTTCTCAACGACGAGATGGAAGAAGAAGCCCTGCATGAGTTACAACAGTTTGAGGAGAAACTGCGCTTTGAAGTCCTGATTGGTAAAGTCGCCCCCATTGGGGAACTCAAAATCGAAGAACAGGTGCGAGATCGCGCCTTTGAGATTGAAGAAGACTATCGCGAACGGAGTAGCAGCTCAGTCAAAAATGTCTTTGCGGATGTTTTCGCAGCTCTGTCTTTTGGGGTGCTGTTGACAGTTTGCAAGCGCCAGGTCGCCACCTTAAAGGCGTTTATGGATGAGATTGTCTATGGCCTCAGCGATAGCGCCAAAGCTTTTATTATTATCCTGTTTACTGACATGTTTGTCGGTTTTCACTCACCCCACGGCTGGGAAGTGTTGTTAGAAGGGCTCTCTCGTCACCTGGGATTCGCCGCCAACCGCGACTTCATTTTCTTGTTTATTGCCACCTTTCCGGTGATTTTAGACACGGTGTTTAAGTATTGGATTTTCCGCTATCTAAACCGCATTTCTCCCTCAGCGGTGGCAACCTATAAAAATATGAATGAGTAAAAAAGGGAAACAGGCATGCTGAGAAGCGGATTGATAAAGATAGTCCGATAGCCCCAGGGTTCTGCCGTTGTCAGGAATCGCCCTGCACGACAGAACCTTGATTTCTTGAGAGATTTTAATCAACAGGCATCAAAAAAATGAGAAAACACTCTCGGCCAGAGTGGTTAATGAACTCTCAGGATTCTCTGCTATTGAAACAGGTTCACTGTTTTGCGTGGAGGATATCCCCAGACTACCTACAAATTGCTCGATATCCTCTGTCAGGTCACTCAGAAAGCCGGTTGCAACATCAATCACATCATCGGCTGTCACATCATCGAGAAAACCGGTCGCAAACTCTAGCGCCTCCTCTGAGACCTCATTGATCACTTGCTCAATATCCTCTCGGACATTATTCAACAAGTCGTCAATGACATCTGTCAATACACCAAACTCATTGAGCAAAGCATCGGTGCGAGCGTTGCCTACATCGGCCCCAGTTAAATCTGGTAAGCCTAATGCATTGGAAAACTCAGGGGACAACAATAGATCCGCCTCATCCAGAATTAAACTATCATCCTCGACCGATAGCACCCCAGGATTGCTGAGATCAAACAAAATTTCTAAGCCATTATCTTCGACGGTATCGGCCACAAAAAAGCCACTGGTGGTTTCAGAGACCCGAGTGGGGTCAAAACCAATGGAAAAATCCCCTATGGTGACTGGGGTAGAGCCGTCGGCGGTTGCCAGGTCAAACGTAATCGTGCCTGAGTGTTCGATAGTACCACCGAGGGGCATAAACTCTGGCAGCAGTTCAAAGGTGAAATCGGTCTCATCTGTGATCTCAAAGCCCACTTGAAAGTCATTGGAAACTGGCTCAGCCTCACTGTCTACAGCGGTCAGCGTTAAACCCGCTGCCGTTTCCAACAAAGGCAAATCCAAAAACACGCTGGTGGTGCCAGATTCGACCGTGAAACTATCTGAATAGTTAAACTGATCAAGATTATTCAACATAGATACCGCCTGAGATTTTCTATGGAAAACATGAACTGGGTGAGGGATACCTCGTAGACAGATCGCCCTGATCCATCAACAGAGCATCTGGCTCCAAGGTTTCTCATCTATCAATACGGAGCACTGATTAAATTGGATTTAAGAATGCGCAATCAAATAATCTCTCATCGTCGAGAATGTCTGTCCCAAAACTTGAGAGAGATAAGTTGGACGCTGGGTGTCCTTTTTCGAACTTTGATCTGGGAGTATTATGGTTTGTGGTTTTGGTGCTAAACTCACGCTTTAGCTATTGAATTAGCCAAGTGTAAACCATTGATATAGCCGATCATCTGCATTTTGCATTATTCAAAAAATTATCGATCTGTCTAAATAAGTTTTCTCGATCACCAGTATTGTCTAAAACCACATCTGCCTGCGCTATTTTCTCTCTGAGGGGCATCTGACTCTTGATTCGTGATTGCGCCTGTGCTTGTGTTAGCCGATTTCGGGCCATCAGTCTCTCTAACTGTTGTGCTAGAGGGCAGACAACAACCCAGATCTCAGTGACCAGCGACGTCAGCCTGGCCTCAAACAAGAGCGGAATAACATAGACCAGGGTTTGCTTGGGCACATAGGTCTGGGCAATGGTCTGAAAACGCTGACGCACGAAGGGATGAATCTGCTGCTCGACCCAGCGTTTCTCATCGGCGTTGTTAAAAATAATCTCACCCAGCTTGGCCCGATCAAGATTGCCATCTGGCAACAGAATATCGTCACCATATCGCTGAGCTAACTCAACAAGAATTGGCGACCCCAGTGCGACCGCCTGCCGCGCATACACATCCGCATCCAGCACAGGGAGATGATGCACCGTCTCTAAATACGCCGATACCGTCGATTTGCCCGTGGCAATGCCCCCTGTTAACCCAATAATGCGCCGTGCCATCATCATTCCCCATTACCCATTACCCATTACCCATTCCCCCCTTTCGCCCTTCCCCTTTCGCCCTATAGCCCTGCGGGCATGACTACGCTAGCGCCCTTCCACCCATTCCACGATTGCCTGAGTCAGCCCATCCAGCGTATACACCTCGGCTTCAATATCTGCTCGACCAAAAATCTCTCGACAATCGCGGGAGGTTTGGGGGCCGATGGATGCGATCGCGACTCCCTCGAGCCGATCTCGCCATCCCTTCCCAAAATCCTTCTCCATAAGCTGTGCAAAGTGTCGCACCGTTTTAGAGCTGGCAAAGGTCACCACATCCACCTGACCAGCGTCTATCGTGGCTTTGGCGGCAGGTGTGATTTGTGCAGGGCAGGCCGATTCGTAGGCTGGCACTTCGGCAATCTCCGCCCCTTGGGCCGTAAATTCCTTTACCAACACATCGCGCCCGCCACTTTCAACGCGGGGGAATAGCAGCTTGAGACCCTGGGCGTCAGGGAAATGCCCAAATAATGCATCGGCCACATAGTTAGGCGGGATAAAATCTGCCCGAAAACCTCGTTTTTTTAGCACGGCTGCGGTCTTTTTACCGACCACAGCAATCTTGGTAGAGGCCAGGGTTCGCAGATCTTGACCCTGGTCAATCAGTCGATCAAAAAAGAAATTTACAGCGTTGGCGGAGGTCAGCAAAAGCCAGTCAAAGGCAGCGATCTTGTCGATAGCCATATCCATCGGCTGCCAGTCACTGGGCGGACGAATCTCCAGGGCGGGCATACCCACGACCGTGGCCCCTTGGGCGGTGAGTAAACCTGTGAACTGGCTAGACTGACCTGCGGCACGGGTGACCAAAATCGTCTTACCCGCGAGTGCTCCGGTTGATAACGGCTCATGCTCCATCGACGGTTGCAAAAACTCCCGTAAGCGCACCACTTCTCCGATCACAATTATGCAGGGTGACAGGCTTACCCCCCGCGTTTTTTGCACAATGCTGAGTAGGGTACCCTCCCAAATTTGCTGCTGGGGTTGGCTCGCCCACCGAATCACCGCCACCGCCGTCTCGCCTCGTTTGCCATGCCCCTGTAGACGCTGACAAATCTCCGCCAGGTGACGCCCCCCCATCAAGAAAAGCAAGGTTTCTAGATGACTGAGGTGGGTCCAATCGAGGGCATCCAGATCGTGGGCGGTGAATATCCCAAACCCATGGCTAAACACCGGATCAGTCAGCGGAATATGGCTGAGTAGCGGAGCCGCCAGCGCAGATGATAGCCCTGGAACCACCTCAAAGGGACAGTCTGCGGCTTGCAGAGCCTGAATCTCGGCGGCAGCACGACCAAAAATGAACGGGTCGCCGCTCTTGAGTCGCACAACGGTTTTACCTTGATGCGATAGCTTGACGAGCAGCTGATTAATTTCTCCCTGGGGCGCACTGGGCTGCCCGCCCCGCTTGCCAACTTGGATAGGGGTGCAATGGGGGGGCAGTTGATTTAGCAGGCTCACATCAACCAGGGCATCGTAGACCAGGGTATCGGCTTGGGTAAGCAGATATTGGGCGCGCACGGTAAGATAGGCCACGTTGCCAGGGCCAGCGCCAACCAGGTAAACGGTGCCTTTGGGGCTCATGACTGAGTCTCTAATGGGATTACACTCACACCCATTATCTAACGATTCAGCCCTTCATTCAGCGCTATCTGTTAAGGGGGACTCCTCTTTTCTGCAAAATCGAGAATTTTATCGCCATCGACTCACTGCCCATTGCGATACGCTTTGGGTGTGGTACCGGTCAGCCGACGAAAGGTCCGGGTGAGATGATTTTGATCTTTGAAACCCGCCTGTACCGAGACTGCGGCAATTGAGAGCTGGGGCTTTTTAAGCAGTTGCTGGGCCTGCTTGACCCGACATTGCAGCACATATTGGTGAGGAGAAACCCCCATTGATTTTTTAAACTGCCGGATAAAGTAAGACTCGCTCAGGTTAGCGACCTCGGCCAGTTTGCTAAGGCTCAAATCTTGATTCAGATGGGCTTGAATATAGTCAATCACAGTTTGCAAGACAGGCCTGGCTAGCCCTCGACCAACCGGTTTGCTGATGGAGGGTTGGCGAGGGGCAGCATAGGTGCGAGCGAGGTGCACTGCCATGATGTTGGCCAATGATTCGACATATAAGCGACTGGGCATCCCCTGCTGTAGCTCTGCTTTGAGACCTTTACCTAGCTGTTGGATAAAGGGATCTTTGGCGGCATAGTTGGCCCTGAGGTTAAGGCTGTCG
This sequence comes from Cyanobacteria bacterium J06635_1, assembly GCA_039820425.1. Taxonomy (GTDB): domain Bacteria; phylum Cyanobacteriota; class Cyanobacteriia; order Phormidesmidales; family Phormidesmidaceae; genus SIO4C1. Next base: position 19,012 of record JBCBQD010000058.1, on the reverse strand, counting down.
GCGTCAACATATCCATAAGCCGCCTGAGCGATCAAGTCTGGCTCAAGGTAGAGACTGAGGGCCGGGGCTGGAGACTGCCAACAAATAGCATGGGGCTGATAGGGTGGGATCACCAGCACATGGTTGGCGTTGGCCTGCTGCTGGGCCTTGCCCCCAAGGGTCCGATGGGTGGTCTCAACGGCGGCATCTGCCATCAAAATAGAGACCTGAACCGCTCGATGATGGTGCTCTGGCCAGTGCTTAGGGGCTTCGTAAGGGGCGTAGTAGATGTCTACTTCGCCAAACTGATGGGTATGGCCCTCTGGCGGAGATAAGGTTGCAAACTGACTCGTCAGCGCTGGCGCGATCGCAGGTTCAGGCATATCGCTTTACCTCCCCCTGCGAGTTTGCGATAGCTTCCCAAAGGCCAGGCCTTGAGACCATCACACTTAAGTCGCTGGCCTGACCAAATTGCAACTGATCGACGGGCCGTGCCCCAGGTTGCAGAGCAACAGACGGTATTGAAAGGCGGTTAAATTTGCGCTGACTAGTCAAAAAAGGCGTTTTGACGGCTGAGTTTGTGTGCATGGTGACGGCCAAACGTTGTTATGCACTAGCCGTGCTGCTTTTCCAGCAGCATCTACAGGTGTATCGTCAGATGTGAGTGAATTGCAGGGGCAACTGCTCGCGTTGAGTCGCCCCAACTCGAAAATACTAATACGGCGATGATCGCGATAATCGAGGCCCCGCCTGGGTCCATCGCGACCAAAGCTGCCAAATAACAAACCTACTCTCTAAAGGTGAAGGGAAGGTAAGAGAATAGCGTATTTTCCTAGCCACAAAGGGGGGTGAAAAGACTGTCTGAAAACTGTAGATATCCGCCATGATGGTTCCTAAAAATCAGGACTTGAGGCGGTAGTGCACGCTGAAAAATTGCCATGAAACCCGTCAAAAGGGTTTCGTATGAATGTAATACGCACATGAGCATTATAGAACCAAGCATCAAAATAGTCACTGCTCTAACATACGTACATTTGTTTGATTTAGATATTCATCAGATATTCATCTGTTTAGACATCTATGGTCAGATATCTAAGCAATCGCTTGAGACTCTTCATCTTTAAAGTGCTGTTTTCGATACGCACTGGGGGTTGTTTCCGTTAAGCGCCGAAAGGTACGCGTGAGATGATTTTGATCCTTAAATCCGGATGCTACCGCAATGGCTTCAACGGAGAGATAGCGCTGCTGAAGGAGTTGCTGGGCAAGCTCAACCCGGCATTGCAACACATATTGATAAGGAGAGATCCCCATCGACTTCTTGAATTGTCGGATAAAGCAAGCTTTACTCAAGACCGCCTGTTTGGCTAATTGCCCCAGGCTTAAGTCTTGTCGTAGATTCTCATGAATATAGTCAACAACCGCTTTTAGAATCGGCTTTGGAAGTTCGCCTCGGGTATGCTCATGCCCCCCTCTCAGTGGTAATGCTTGCTCCGTCATCCAATCAGATGGGGAGATATTGGAGATATTGGTGTTTGTTTGCATGGTTAAGCCCTAACGTCTCTTTAAAGTCTCCTGACCTAGCCGTGCTGTAGCATTGACAGCGTCTACAGAGAATCTCTGAGGAAACGTAATCCATCCTGATCTCTCAATCAAAGTGGTCTAACCTACGTACATCCCTAAAGTTGATCCTATCCGAAACTGCTCCATCTGAGACCGTGGGTCTGACCCCCCTCCCTCTGTTAGGCCGTCGTTGGAGAGATCTCAGCGAAATCTTCAACGGGTTGATCAACAGCCTTCAATTGCTCGGGCTGTCCTTGGACTGTCAACACAGAGCAGGGGGCATGGTGCATCACATAGTTGCTAACACTGCCTAAAATCAATTCGCTCAGGCCAGATCGCCCCCGGCGACCCATCACAATCAGGTCGGCATTCCAATGCTGGGCCAGGTCACAGATGCTTAAGCCCGGATCTCCTAACAGCTGGGTGTAGTCCGCTTTGATGCCCTGGCGTTGGGCAGCTTCGGCCTGCGATCGCAACCAGCCCAGGCGCTCGTCTTTGAGCCGTTGCCAGTCGGTAACATAGCTTTCATAGGCTTCGGTCGAGACAACTGAGTGAAACCCATCCATGCTCAGGTAAATCGGGTCTGGGTAGCCACTCTCTAGGGGATAAACAACAGAGATAAGATTTAAGCAGCCTTTCATCCGCTGGGCGATAGCAATGGCTTCTTCCAAAACGAACCGACTGCTGCTTGATACCTCTAATGCAACCAAAATTCTGTTAAACATCGGGTTAGACCTCACGTTCTGACAGCCATATCAGCAGCTTCGGGTGGAGTGTCAATCTGCTGATGTTTGTATTGTCCCTCAGTAAACCTGAGGTGGGGCATCCCGGATAAAAATGCAGCTTTTTTGTAAGAAAGTCATTGAATTAGATTAACTTTCTCAAACAAAGCTTTAAATCTGTTGCACGATCCACCTACGGTGATTGTGATTTTAATCAGTTTTGATCACCCTTGTGCTGGGTAACCTTATTACTGGGCAAAGCTTCGGCCATGCTAGCTGAACCCCACAAGGGATAGCCTCTATGGACCGTTCTTGAAAACCCCGCCCCACCTACCCCATCTTTCCGACAGTCTTGGGCACGGTGATTTTGGTGCCTTACTATCCCTTCGCCCTTGCCCCTATAGTCCTACAGGCATGGCTTCGCTAACGCCTTTGCCCCTTTGTCCTTGCTGCTCACGACCGCTAACCCACCCACCCTCTACATCGAAACCCTGGCTGACCAGCCCCGTCATTTTGACAGGCTCTTGCGGCTATGGGAGGCAGTGCGAGGCTTTTGTGACGAGGCGACAAACCCCGATCTGCTGATCAATTTCAACTACTGCGAATTTCTAGGTCACAGCGGTGTCGCTTTTTTGGGCGGGCTGGCGCGGTGGGTGATCGCCCAGGGGGGGCGGGTGCGGTTTGACTGGGAAACCCTGCAACCCAAAATCTATGCCAACCTGGCCCAAAACGGCTTTTTGTTTGAGTTTGGACACCCCCGCCCACCTCGGGACGGGAATTCTATTCCCTATCGCTGCGACACGGGGTTTGACCACCGGGAGATCATTGACTATCTGCAGTACTACTGGCTGGGCAAGGGCTGGGTCAATATCAGTACCCCTTTGCAGCAGGCGATCACTGGGCAAACCTCAGAAATTTATTTAAATGCGTTTGACCACAGCCAGTCTAAGATCGGGGTGTTTAGCTGTGGGCAGCACTATCCCAAGTTGGGCGTTTTGCAACTAACGGTGCTCGACTTTGGCATTGGCATTGCCGACTGTGTGCGATCGCTCCCTCAAAACCAGACCCTCTCGACCGGGCAATCCCTGGCCTGGGCCTTTGAATCGGGCAATACAACTCAGCAGCAGCCGGGGGTTAGTCGGGGGTTAGGGTTGGCTTTGCTACAAGACTTTATTCAGCGCAATCGGGGCAGCTTGCTGATTTACAGTAATGACGGTTGTCTAAACATTGACGATAATGGGATTAGCTACCACGATCGATTAATCAATTTTTCGGGCACGCTGGTTAATATTCGTTTGCGATGCGATGAGTCGTTTTATGCCCTGGACTCAGCCGCTGACCCTCAAGATGCCTGGTTTTGATGCCCGGTTTTAAGGACGCCATGACATTATCTGTGTTTGAAATTACTGGGGAATATGCGATCGCATCCGACAGCGGCCAGCAGCTCTATGACCGCATCTACCCCCCACTGCAAGCAGGGCAGGCCATCACCCTGGACTTTAATGGCGTCAACGTCTTTGCCTCAGCTTTCTTTAACTTTGCCATTGGTCAGTTGCTGCGCGACCTTGCCCCAGCCGACCTCAACCGCCTGCTGCACATCGACGGCCTCAACGAAACCGGCAAGCTGCTCCTTAAGCGGGTGATCGACAACGCCAAACGTTACTACACCGACCCCCAGTACCAGGCCGCCGTTGACGACACCCTCGAAGAATACGCCCAAATGTAAAGACGCAAAATTTTGCGTCTTTACCCCATCCATAACCCATCCAACCCATCCCCAATGACCCTGCCGATCAACGTCCGGGCAACCGTCATCAACCTGCTCGATGACATCCCAAACAGCGACGACATTTTCTTAGTCGATACCAACGTGTGGGTATGGCAAACCTATAGCCATGCGGGTGCCGCCTCAAAAGTCGCCAGCCAAAAGATTCGCGATTATACCCCTTACCTCAAAAAGGCCCTCGATCAAGGGGCTACTTTGGCCTATTCCAGCTTGATCCTCTCTGAACTGGCCTTTGTGATCGAGAAAACCGAATGCTCCATTTTTAATCGCCGCAACAAAACCCGCATGAGAACAAAAGAGTTTCGCCATACCTGTCCCCTGGAGCGTAAAAATGTGGTGGCTGAGGTCCACGCCGCCTGGAGTCAGGTCAAAGCAATTGCCGTTCCAATCTCCGTCACCATTGACGAGGAGCTCACCCAGGCTGCCCTCAAACGCTATGAAACCCAGGCCCTGGATGGATATGATTTATTCATTTTAGAGTCGATGTATCGGGCAGGCTCGGGACAGGTCAAAGTGATTACCGATGACATTGACTATATTGGTGTCCCTGAGATTCAGGTCTTTACGGCGAATGCTAAAGCGCTCGAAGTTGCCCAACGCCAGGGCAGACATGTAAAGCGGTGAAATTTGGCTGGCTGCGATCGCGTAAAACGATGAAATACTTCGCCCCTACCGCAGACATTCTGAAGCGATAGGATGTCATGGAATAGTAGATCTCTAAATACTGTGCAATATACTGGGCAACCGTCAATCCATCGCCGTCATTTTCTATCCATGGGAGCAACCGGGCTGGCTGGCCTGATAGCAACAGGTGGTACGCTTTTGTTAGAGACGCCAACGGTCTGGGCAGACCCATTGCCCTCAACGAATGGGGCGGCTGATTTAACTGCCCCAGATGCGGCACTGCAAGCCCTGATGGCAGGCAATCAGCGATTTGTTGGGCACCAATCCCAACATCCCCACCAATCTTCAGCCCGGTTAGCCGCCGTTGCCCAGGTCCAGCAGCCCTTTGCAACTGTTCTAAGCTGTGCTGATTCTCGGGTGCCGGTCGAGCTTTTGTTCGACCAGGGCATTGGCGACATCTTTGACGTCCGAGTGGCGGGCAATATTGTCACCCCCACTACCCTCGGTAATCTTGAATATGCGGTGGCCCTTCTAGGTACTCCGGTGCTGATGGTGTTGGGCCATGAACGCTGCGGGGCAGTCACGGCGGCGGTGCAAAATGAACCTCTGCCCGGGGATATCAGCCGCTTTATCGAGGCCATTTTACCCGCTGTCAAAAGGGTTAAAGGGCAGCCAGGGGATAAAGTGGATAACGCGGTGATTGCCAATGTCCAGTATCAGATAGAACAGCTTAAGCGTTCATCCCTGATTGCAGAACGCGTCGAATCGGGCCAGCTGAGAATAGTGGGCGGTCGCTATGATTTGGATACCGGCCGAGTCCAACTGGTCACCTGATCAAACCTTGCTCCATTTCTCAATAAACCAATCGATCACCAGGCAAAGTTTTTCCTCATCTGGCTCATAGTATTTTTCAGTGGTCGGGATGGGGAAGAAGACCCCGATTGAACATAGAAACACCTGGAGATCGCGTTCTAAGTCTTCGATGTGAAACACTTTTGTTTGAATGCCTTCTCGCAGAATAGAGAGCACGTTGTCTTTAACTGAGGGATCCTCTGCTTCTTTAAACTCGGGTTGTAACGCAATCACAGTGCGGGCTAGCTCAGCCGCATGGGAACCGCTTTGACGAACTGCTTGAACAGCTCGAAAGCGATTAAGGAGATAGGTTTTGAGCTTTTGATCGACCGATGCCTTTGCCTTTAGGATCTTATCAGTCTCTGCTGAATGCTGCTGTGAATAGGCTTGGGCCGTTGCAATCAGAATCTCATTAGTTGGTGATGGGGCATCCCCCTCCGCCCCGGCAAAACTGATGCGCGTGATCGGTACTGGTGTATCTGCAATTTTTTGTGGAAGGGGCTCCGCCTTAGCGCTAGCGTTAGTAATCACTATCCCGGCAGAATCATTGTCCTGCGGACTGTAGGCAACCGTATGCAACACCATCCCCAGCAATAACCCACCGCTCAATAGGATCCCAAACCAAAACGAGCGTTTCATCGTGTATGGGTCGGCCAAACTCATCACCCTGAAACTTCATCGCGATCACCTAAGAATCCTGACCTTAACGGTGTACGTTACGCACAATCCAGTAGCTAAGGGAGAGGGCGAAAACTGCTATCGCAAGCCCAATCACGGTCAGCCCGGTAATCTTGTCAAGATCGAGGATAATAATTTTCCGAGCCACCGCCGTCAGTGAGGTAACAATCACCAGCTCTACCTGCACCACATGCTTTCTCAAATAGGCCGTGATATTCTCTAAAATCTCCAGCGCAATCAGCACGCTCAGGAACAGGCCAAAAATCTCACTTAGGGTGGTTGCAAAAAAGCCAGCCGGACTTGGCTCTACCAGCGCCACCGCCAGGAAACGGACCAGATCAACGATGATCACAATAATCACCACCAGCATGGCAATTGCCAGCAGCTTTGAAACGACGGTTTCAAAGCGCTTAGTGCCGCTGAGGAAGCCCTCATCGCTAGATCGCCAATCTAAATAACGCCTTAACCGAGTTACCCAGTTGTCCATCCGCCACCCTTAGACTGTATCGGTTATTAGCCTACGGCAATTTAGGGGGATTAGAAGGTTAAAAGTACAAAGTTGCTGATACTAACTTATTACCTTTAACGCGCTGATTACCTTTAACGCGCTTACCTCATTGTCAACGTCCTCGACGGCTCTGGTTGCTTGATCACCTGCATCATCTGCTCAAACCGGGCCTCGGGGCGTTGCGCCCCTTGACTAATCGGTGCGGCAATCGGGAGCAGCTGCACTGCACAGGCTTTAAGCTCAGGCTCCAGGGAAATCGGGCAGACCTCTGGATGGGTGAGGGCATTGACCTCGGCGTTATCTGCCCACAAAAAGCCCCAGTGCATGGGCATAAATACCGTACCTCGGGTGATATTTTGGGTGACCCGCACCTTGAGCTGTACAAAGCTGCGTTGCGATCGCACCTCCAGCCAGTCCCCACTCTGGATTTCCAATTTCTGCGCATCGCGAGGGTTCACCTCTAACAAAGGCTCCGGGTGCATCTTCACTGTCTTCTCAATGCGGCCTGTACGGCTTTGGGTATGCCAGTGGCCATACAGACGCCCGGTGGTCAGGACAAAGGGATAGTCAACATTAGGCGGTTCTGCTAACCCCTTGATGTGGAAAGCCGCAAACCGAGCACATCCATCCGGGGTAGGAAACCGCAAATCGGCATACAGCCGCTTGTCAAACTTATCCGCTGCCGTCTCAGGGGTTTCGTCTGCTGGGCAGGGCCATTGAATAGGACCAGCCGCCAGTCGCTCGTGGCTAAGCCCGGTCATATCGCAAACCCGCCCCGCTGTCAGGCTGACAAACTCTTGATAGACTTCGGCGGCACTATCATAGGCAAACTGTTGCTCAAAGCCCAGTCGGCGACCCACCTCAGCAAAGATCTCCCAATCTGCCCGAGCCTCGCCCAGAGGCTCTCGAAAGGCTGGGCAGTAGGTCACCACCCGCTCAGAGTTAGTCATGATGCCTGTTTTCTCACCCCACTGCGTCGCGGGCAGCAGCACATGGGCAAAAGCCGCCGTCTCAGTCGGATAGTAGGCATCCTGGCAAATCGTAAACGGCGACTGGCGCAGGGCAGCCTGGGTACGTTTAATATCGGGCATGCTCACCGCCGGGTTAGTTGCCGCCACCCAAAAGATGCCTACCTGCCCCTGCTCCAGGGCCAGCATCATGTCCCAGGCCGCCAGCCCCGGTATAGGCGAAATACTGCCTTCAGGGAGCTGCCATACCTGCTCGACGGCCTGACGGTGGTCTGGATTTTTGACTAGACGATATCCCGGCAGAATGTGGGAGAGCCCCCCGGCCTCCCGACCCCCCATAGCGTTGGGCTGCCCCGTGAGAGAAAATGGCCCCGCACCGGGTCTGCCAATATTCCCAGTCATCAGGTGCAGGTTAATAATTGTGCGAACTTTGGCCGTGCCCTCGGTGGACTGGTTCACCCCCATCGACCACAGCGACAGGACCCGCCCAGACTCGCCCCACCATTTAGCCGCCAGCTCAACTTCTTTGACCGAAACACCACAAATCTCTGCGACCCGCTCCGGCGGATAGTGCTGAAGCACTTCGACATATTGACCAAATCCGGTTGTACACTCGTCTATAAAAGCGGGTTCGATCTGAGCGTTTTTGAGCAGCAGATAGGCAATCCCATTCAGTAAGGCAATATCCGTCCCCGGTTTAATCGCCAGATGCAAATCAGCATCCTTGGCGGTGTCTGTCCGGCGCGGGTCAACGACGATAAGCTTGACCTGACGCCGATTTTTCTTATGGTGTTTTTTGAGGCGATTAAACACAATCGGGTGGCACTCGGCGGTGTTGGTGCCGATCAAAAAGGCGCAATCCGTTTGTTCTAAATCGTCATAACAGGGGGGTGGCCCATCGGAACCAAAGCTTTGGATATAGCCCGCCACCGCCGATGACATACAGAGCCGCGAATTGGCATCAAAGTTGTTGGTGCCCAAGCATCCTTTTAACAGCTTTTGAGCCAGGTAATAATCTTCGGTTTGAAACTGCCCCGAGCCGTACATGCTGACCCCTTCGGGGCCTCGCTCCGCTAGAGTCTTTTGGATCTCAGCCACAATCCGCTCTAGCGCCGCCTCCCAAGTTACTCGCTGAAAAGGCTGATCCAACGAGTCTCGCATCATCGGATAGAGTAGCCGATTTTTATCGAGGGATTCCCCAATGGTGCCGCCTTTAACACACACCTGCCCTTTGCTCGATGGGTGGTTGCGATCGCCCCGAGCCTGCCACATCGGATTACCCTCGCTATCTCGGTTAACCGGACGACCGGGGCGAGCCGGGGGCAACACATCTAGACCACAGCCAACTCCACAGTAGGGACACAGCGTTTTGGTGGCGTCTGTCATGGCTTAAACCTCGCAGCAAAAAAGCCTTAGAACAAAGTCGGGGACTGCCAGAGACAGCCCCCGACTAATGAACATTCCAGAGAATTTAGAACATCTGGGCTGACTGATCATCCGACAGAGAGGACGGATGGCCATGGGCAGCTGCCAATTCTTGCTCACCTTCGTGGTGCTCCGCAAACGAACCTTTGGGCTCATCCAGGAAGAAGACACATAGGAAGGCCACAATCAACCCGGCGATCCCCAACACTGCGAAGAAGGCGGAGTTGGCCTGGGCCACTAGCTCAGGGCTCGCTTCCCCTGTCCCAATAATAGACTCTTTCAGCAGCAACAGGGTGGTCAGATAAGCTACCGCACCAACGTTACCGTAGGCACCGACATTACCGGCAATTTGGCCCGTAATCCGCCGCTTAACCAGGGGCACAATGGCGAAGGTAGAGCCCTCAGACGCCTGCACAAAGAAGGAACAAGCCATGGTCAAGATCACAGCGGCTGGCAACCACCAGTTGCCCCCCACGGTGCTCATTAACAAATAACCAATCCCCATACCGCCCGTGAGAATCACCATCGTCCACTTACGGCTGCCTAAGGAGTCGGAGATAATCCCACCGCCGGGGCGAGACATCAGGTTCATAAAGGCGTAGCTAGAGGCAATGATCCCCGCAGTCGCTTTATCAAGGGCAAACGTCCCTTCAAAGAAGGCCGGTAGCATGGTCACTACAGCAAGCTCTGAACCAAAGTTAACAATGTAGGTCAATTCTAGGATGGCTACCTGCTTAAATCGATAGCGATCCTCAGCGGGATAGCGCTTACGACCTGCTAAAAGCTCTTTGTTAACACTCCAACAGTTGTAAGACTGGAACAGATAAAGACCAATCAGGGCCACCCAGGCAAAGTACATCACCCCTGGAGTGAGAAACTGCACCTTCTGCAAACGCCAAGCCAATACCATCATGATGATGGTCAGAGGCGCGTTCATCAGCAGTAAGAACCAAAAATCACGCACGGTGGTCACTTCCATACCACGGGTGCTCTTGGGACGTTGATAAACTTTACCCGGTGGTGTATCGGTGACATTGAAATAGTAGAACGCCCCGTACAGCGCTGCCACAATACCGGTGCCTGCGATCGCAGCCCGCCAGTTCAAAATGTCAGTGCTAAATGATGGGAAGAACAAAATCTTGAAAGTTTGGGCCTCGGGAAACTGGAACGCACCGGGCAAAAAGCTCAGGCCCAAAGCAAAAATAACCATGGTAAACGCCGAGAAGGCAGAACCAAAGTTACCCCAGCCACCGTAGATGCCCTCAGCAGTACCCACCTCCTTAGGCGGAAACCATTCTGCAGTCATGCGGATGCCGATCACAAAACCAGCCCCAACAATCCCCATCAGCAGACGACCCACCACCAGCTGGTTAAAGCTGGTCGCCGTCGCGAAAATCAAGCAAGGAATCGCTGCATAAATCAGCAGAACTGAATAGGTCAACCGAGGACCATACTTGTCGAGCAGCATGCCGATGATAATCCGAGCCGGGACCGTTAAAGCTACATTGCACAAGCCAATGGTGCCAGCCTGACCCGGCGTGAGCCCAAACTCTTGAACAATAGTGGTTTTGAACGGTGGAAAATTAAACCACACGACAAACGATAGGAAAAAAGCAAACCAGGTTAGGTGCAATATCTTGTACCTACCCTGAGTTGCTTGTGAAAACAACTCTTTGAGCATCTGTGCTCGCTCCTAAACAAAAAAACACTAATCAACCGTAGAGTCAGAACCCAGTCAGGCCCTTCCTCAAACCCCAATAAACGCTAAAGACGCCTTTCACTCATTTGTAAAACAGCTTGCAAAACAGCGACTTTAGAACTCAATCTAAAACAGTTGAACAGAAAGCCTTACAGCCAGATCTCAAAATTGTTCTTAAGCAATTGTTTCCTTACTTAATAGAAGGGAACTAAACGTCATCCAGGCTCAAACATGAGCTTTTGAAACATTTGAAACAATCCCTAGAAGCCTCTACGGACCTCTATTTAACTGGCTATCCCTCGACTGAACGTTAGATTATTAAAGATCAATAGGGATATTTGTATAGCTTGCTACTATTTTGCTGGATTTTTCGACTTTCTACATGCGATCCATGCGCTTTTTGCATTGCGTTCTGTTGATATCAACCAAAAGTGTTCCTTGATTTGTCAGCTAAAACTTAATAGGTTTTTTTGATTAATGCTAACGGGTCACCGTCAGCACAAAAAACAATCTTCAGCCTCAACTCTCTAGACTGAAGATTGGTTTTTGAAAATTTCAATCTGCTGAGGGGACTGCCTATCAACAATATCCCAGCGATAAATCTCCTGACGATCCTCATCCCCCACCCCCTTCTATCAAGCCTGGGAGAAGGGGGGAAAGACCCTTCCTAGAAAAAATTTCACTCATCTCGAATCCGTTCTGCAGGGAAGGACCCCTGCCCAGTTAAAGGCAAAGCCCTGCTGCACGATTGCTAAGGATGCTCCCTAGAGAATATATGAAATGCCCTACATCAGGCATCTAAAACCACTCGACCCACTGGGTAGGCAATACAGGTCAAGACCATCCCCGCATCCCGGTCATCTTCTTCAAGGCCATCAGGGTCACCCTCATAGCGAAACTCTCCTGATATCAGCTTTTGATGACAGGTACCGCAGCTACCGGACTGACAGCTACTCTCAAACTCAATCCCCGCCGCTGTCGCGATCTCCAGCATAGACTGGCTGTCGTCACAGGCTACTTCTTTACCTGTTTTGGCAAATACCAGCGTTGCCGACTGAGCAGGTTCGATCGGCTCACCCATGGGCGCTTTAGGCACATATGGAGTCGCCACTGGCGCAGCTGGCACGGCAGGCTCAAGAACGGCGGCACTGGCGTTGGCACCATTTGCATCCGCAGCCTTAGGGGTCGCCCCAAAATTTTCAACCAGCAGTGTTTTCAACACGCCTTTGAGGTCCTCACAGGCAACCCCTTTCATCACCCGCTCTCCTAGCTTGGCATCTTTGCCCACCTTACCGCCCATGTAAATATCCACGGCTTCGACGGTCTTACCATCTTTGCGAGTTTTGCTCCCCAACATGCCGATCTGGGCCACTTGGGGCTGACCACAAGAGTTGGGGCACCCCGTCCAGTGCATTCTCACCGATCCTGGCACGTCTAGCTCAGCGTCAAGGGTTTGCGCCATTGCCAAGGCTCGCTGCTTAGTTTCCACCAGGGCAAATTTGCAAAACTGAGCCCCCGTACAAGACACCACCGACCGGACTAACGGCGTGGGGGTAACCGAGAACTTTTGCACAATTGGCTCAGACAAAAAAGCCGCTAAGCGAGAATCCGGAATGTACGGAATAATAGCATTTTGCTCAACTGTGAGCCGAATCTCTCCATTGCCATAAACTTCGGCTACTCGGGCGATGTCGAACATGTCATCCGCCTGCAGCCGCCCCACTGGAACCAACAGCCCCGCATAGTTTAGTCCTGGCTGCTTCTGCGAATGCACGCCGATGTGATCGCGTTTTTCGCTATCGATCTCATCTTCTGGAGCCGCCGTTGCCAGGGCCTTACCCATCTCTTTTGAGATCTCAGCCCTAAAGCGCTCCATCCCCCATTCATCAATTAGCCACATCAAGCGAGACTTTTGCCGATTAGCCCGGAGGCCATTGTCTCGATAAACTGTCAAAATGGCGCGGCAAATCTCAACCACATCGTCATTGGGGGGCACCCAAACATCCATGGGGACTGCAGCCGCACAGCGAGTTGCCGAAAAGAACCCCCCCACTAGCACATTAAATCCTAATTCACCATCCTTGTAAGCAGGGACAAAGGCAATATCATTAATCTCGGCATGCACCGAGTTGTCACGACTCCCCTCAATGGCAATGTTGAACTTACGCGGCAGATTTGTGAAGGCATAGTTGCCTTCGCCATTGTTAGTAATCATGTCTTGCACTTTGACCACCAGCCCCTGGGTGTCAATCAGCTCGCTGGCATCAATCCCCGCCACCGGAGATCCTGTAATGTTGCGAACATTATCCATGCCAGACTGCATAGAGGTAAGTCCTGCGTCTTTCAGACGACTAAAAATATCAGGAATATCCTCCAGCCGGACACCGCGCAGCTGGATATTTTGCCGGGTGGTAATGTCGGCACTGCCATCGTCGCCATAGCGTTGCACAATCTCTGCCAGCACCCTCATTTTGTGCCCAGACAAAATACCGTGGGGCATACGCAGGCGCAACATAAACTTGCCCGGCGTCACCGGGCGAAAGAAAATCCCTAGCCACTTGAGGCGCTGAGTGAGATCGGTCTCATCAACCGCCTCCCAGCCCATCTCAGCAAACTTTTCTAGCTCGTCCTTAACGGCTAGACCATCTTTTTCAGCCTTATATTTTTCAAATTTATTAAGCTTGGTTTTGCCTGCGACTGACGTATTGACCACGGCGCTAACCTATATTTTCTGCTTTTGATACCCCGACAAGGCTTCAGAAATCTGCCTCGCGACCCATAAAAGTATAAAGTCTCCTAAAAACCCATCTCAAGAGTCTCAAGAATTCTCAAGAAACAGGTGAGCGCACAAACCTCAAAAAAGGTTCCCACACTCACCTCACACACTTATCAGGAACCGCTTCAAGGAGTTGAAGTTAGCTCACTTACTGTCGAGTTGTTGCTAGATTAAGCAACAAAACAAAGGTATTTTGTATCAAGATTTACTTTTTTGGAGAGAGATTGCGGTTTATGCATTACATCAATGCATAAAAAACATAGCTCTTGGGTGACTTTTCTGGCCAGCCTCGGCCCTGTATTAAGGTCCTATCTAACCTGTGAGCATATTTCTGTAGACATATCTCTATAGATCAAGATAGATCAAGCTGCAGCTCATAATGATTAGCCATTCCCTTTTGGGGTGTGCAAATAAATCGCATCTCTACAGCGGGCACTTATGATAACTGGGATATCGTTTTGATGACAGAGCCCTCAATAGACCAGTAGCTCTCTTCGCAACAAAACGTAGTGGGTTGTTCATCCGCTTTTTGCATCAAATGAATTCAAAAAGCGGATTAAAGTTTCGTAAGACATCGCCAAGAGAAGGGATAATAGGGTATTTATAATTGACGTTGGATGTATTTAAGTAAGCAGGGGCAGTTCTCTATGCGAACGATTGCCGATTTAAGCAAGGCTTCACCGGTCGGCGTCCCCAAAAAAGCAACGCTCAAAGCGCCCTCTATTGAGCTGAGCCATGCGATAGAAACCCTGATAGCAGGTGATTTTCAAGCTCGCTGGGAGATTTCAAAGCAACTACCCGAGTTTGGGGATGATGCGATCGCACCTCTCCTAAAAATCTCTCAAGACAATACCCTCAACTTAGAACTTCGGTGGTTTGCGATTCGAGCTCTGGGCTCATTTCAAACCCCCCAGGTGGTCACTGCGTTAGCCAGCCTCGTGAGGACAACCGACGACGACCTTCACGACATCATTATCAAAACCCTGGCTGACATGGGCAAAACTAGCATTCAGGCCCTGACTGAGCTACTCATTTACCCCGAGCAGCGACCCTTGGCCGTCCAGGCCCTTTCCCAGATTCGTCAAACCGCCGTGATTGAGCCCTTATTGGCGGTGGCCAATGACGTCGATCCATCCTTGCGCTATCTGGCTATTGAAGCACTAGGGAGTTTCCACGATCAGCGAATTACCCCTATATTGCTCTCTGCCCTCTCAGATACCCATGCCCAGATCAGACAAGAAGCCATCGCCACCCTGGGCAGACGCCCTGATCTGCGCGACTCCCACGGGCTGATTGACCGACTGAGAGACTGTCTTTGGGATCTAAACTTAGCCGTTTGTAAAACCGCCACCGCTGCCATTGGCCGGTTAGGGGGAGCAGGGGCTGATACAGCCCTTCGCCAGCTACTCCTTTCGACCACAACCCCAGATGACTTGAGAATTCAAGCCGTGCGCGCCCTAGGCTGGTTGCAAACCGAAGCTGCATTACAGGTGTTGGCAGAGGCCCTCAACCCCAAGCTTTACTCAGACCCGATCTGCAAGGAGATTATCAAAGCCTTAGGGCAGACCCAATCCCCTCTGCAGCCCTTTGCGATCTCTAAGCTCAACCAGTTACTAACCCCTCCCCAGATCGAGCAGGCCTCCACCGAGATTAAACAGGCATTGGCAATGAGTCTGGGCAACTTACGGGCAGACACCACCTTTGACAACCTCACCGCGCTACTTACAGACGCCGATCAGCGGGTCAGATTACATACCCTGGCAGCCCTCAAGCAAATTGCTCCCCAAACCGGTCATCACCGCATCAGGGCGCTGCTGGCCCAAAAGCCAATGCCGTCAGCCTTGCAAACTGAGATAGAGGAAAGCCTTGATACATGGTAGAGTGAGATTCAAATTTACGCTTTTATCAATACTTTTATTTCCAAAGATCTTAATTTCCAAAGACTTTTATTCCCAAAACGTTTAATTGAATCTAAATTGCCAGACGGCCCAGCACTGCCCGGATTAGGGAGCTGCGTTAGTATTTATATCTAAGGTCTTTCTTGAGGCGCTTGTATCAAACCCTACTTATTTTTACCGGGTTGGAGCGTAGCCTAAACCTAGGTTATCTGCTGCTTTGCCTCAAGTTAATAAACCTTAGAGATGCCAGCAGAGGTGCTAGATAGTAGACCCTTTCTAAATCTAAGTGTTTCGTTACTTTAGACCCTCCGTCGATTGCTGAGTAGGCCGTTTAGTCTGATCCCATTGGTATAGCCGTGGCTCTAGATCAGGCTTTGTTTATTAGGAAATCGTCTATGCGCGTAGAGCAGTTGCAAGCCTTTTTAGCGGTCGCAGAAACCGGCAGTTTCCAGGCAGCCGCGCGGCAGTGCGGCATTACCCAGTCAACGGTGAGTCGTCAAATCCAAGGCTTAGAAGACAGTTTGGGGATGCCCCTATTTCATCGGGCGGCCCAGGCCAAGCTCACCATTGGGGGTGAGCAGGTCCTGCCCAGGGCGCGGCGGATTTGTCAGGAGTGGCAGCAGGCTGTCCAAGACATTGCCGATATGATGGACGGCAAACAGCCAGAACTTTGTATTGCCGGGATTCATTCGGTCTGTTCCCATCTACTGCCGTCAGTGATTACCCGCTTTTGTCATCGCTACCCTGAGGTGCAGCTCAGGGTCACGGCCCTGGGGAGCGACCGCTCAATCAAAGTCTTGCGAGATGGCTTGGTGGATGTGGCCATTGTGATGCACAACCCAATGCTGACCAGTAACTCAGAGATGGTCGTCACCCCCCTCTATGAGGAGCCGGTCGAAATTTTAATGGCCACAAACCATCCTCTGGCTAACTATACCGTGGTGCCCTGGTCAGCCATTGCAGACTATCCCCAGGTCGTCTTTAAAGACGGCTATGGGATGCAGCGACTCGTCCAGGAGCAGTTTCGAGGGATCGGCGCTGACCTAAAGGTCGCCCTGGAGCTCAACACCCTTGATGCCTTTCGAGGGGTGGTGCGCCAGGGTGAAATGATTGCCCTGCTGCCCCAGTCTGCCCTGGCCGAATGCCAACGCGACCCAGAGCTAGCGATTCGTCGCACTGATGCCCCCGTGCTGATGCGAAATGTAAATATGGTGACCACCCGCGACCGCCTGCGGATTCCGCCGATTCAGCATTTTTGCCGTCTGGTCGAAGAGCTGGCCGAGACCTCTGACCCGGTGCAGACGCTATTGGCCGCTAGCTAGGAGCGTGGGAGCGCATTTTATGAGCGACGAATTTCGGACTCTCCTCAAGCAAGTAGGCAGTGGTAGCCACACGTCTAAAGACCTCAGCCGCGAGGATGCCCAAAAAGCAACCCAGCTGATGCTAGCGGAAGTGGCTACCCCGGCTCAAATTGGGGCCTTTATGATTGCCCACCGCATTAAGCGCCCTACCCCCACCGAGCTGGCCGGGATGCTAGATTGCTACGATGCTTTAGGGCCAGCCCTGACGGCTATCCCATCGGAGCTGCCCGTGACGGTGCTGTGCTCTCCCTACGATGGGCGCAGCCGGACCGCCCCGATTGGCCCCCTGACTGCCTTGATTTTGGCGGCGGCCAATGCGCCAGTGGTGATGCATGGCGGCGAGCGCATGCCCACTAAAATGGGGCTACCGTTTATTGAGATTTGGCAGGCCCTGGGGCTACCCTGGCAGCGACTGAGTCTGCCCCAGGCTCAAACAGTCTTTGAGCAAACCGGCCTGGGATTCGTTTACATTCCCAATCATTTTCCCGAGGCCCAGGCGATGGTGCCCTATCGCGAACAAATCGGCAAGCGCCCCCCCTTGGCTACCATCGAGCTGATGTGGTCACCCTACCGGGGCGAGGACCATCTGGTTAGCGGCTTTGTCCATCCCCCCACCGAAGACCGGGCCCTACAAACCTTTGAAATGCGCGGGACGGCTCTGTTTACGACAGTAAAAGGGTTAGAAGGCAGCTGCGATTTACCCCGCGATCGCACCGCTATCATCGGCCTTGGTCAGCTCAAAGATGGCCAACTCCAGTTTGAGCGACTGCTGTTGCACCCCCGTGACTACGGCTTCACCTCCGTCGATCCGCCGTTAGCATCCATTGCACAGTATATGACTCAGTTAGAACAAGCCCTGGGTGGCGGTGACCTAGAACTGACCCACTCCGCCATCTGGAACGGAGGCTTTTACCTCTGGCGCTGTGACGCGGCCCCAACCTTAGAAGCCGGGTTTGAAAAGGCCCGAGAGATCCTGAGCAGTGGCGCAGCTCAGGAAAAATTAGCGGAAGTGGAGAGTGCGATCGCAACAACCCTCGCTGATCCCGACACCCCGTGCCGCCCCCTTTGCGAAAAAAGGTGATTTTAGATACTCTTTAAAACCACAATCTCTTCATATCATCCTCACATACTAAGTTACGGTCAGTATGGCCCGAGCTTAGTTGTTATCGTCACAGGATAATGTGCATCACCTATGCATGAGCTTATGAATCGAGGACGGTTAGCAGCCTCTGCTACGTCCGGTTTTTTACGATCAACGACGGGGCTTTTACGATTAACCACTGGCGTTGCCCTGGGCATATGGCTGCTTTCCCCCGAGATGAGTCGAGCCGCTGAAGAAGCAATCTTTGCAGAAGCAATTTTTGCAGAAGCAATCTTTGAAGAAACAACCGTTGCAGAAACCCTAGAAGCGAGCAACCCTCGAGAAGCCGTCGCACCTTCTAGACCTGAGGCGATGCGCCAGCTCAACCAACAGTTTTCGGCAGGGGTGATTATCCCGGCTTATCGGTCACTGACCACCCAGGCCGCACGTCTGGCCCAAGCCGGTCGAGATTTTGAGGCTGAGCCGACCGAGGCCAACTTGAGTGCAGCCCGAGCGGCCTGGTTAGACACCGCTTCTGCCTGGGCAGCGAGCAGTGCGTTCGCCTTTGGCCCAGTACACTCCCTGGGCTACAGCGCAGCGCTGGAGTTTCCGTCTGACGAAGCGGGTATCGAGACCCTGCTGACAGACCCGGCCATGCTTGACGCCCAAACCTTGGCAGACCTGACAACGCTGCCTTCTTTGCAGGGCTTTGATGCCATCGCTTACCTCTTGAACGGAGCCAGCGGCAACAAGTCGCTGGATGCGTTTACGGCCCACGAGCGGCTCTATTTGCGGCATCTGACAACGTCTGCCCATGCTGTTGCCACTGAGCTGCTTGAGGTTTGGCAGACCGGGTGGGACGGCTATCCGCCCTATGAGACCCTGCTGGCCACGGCGGGTCAACCCGGTAACAGTGCCTATCTCTCAGTCGAAGCAGGGTCTGAAGAAATTGTGCGCGGCATTGTTAATTGTTTAGATGTGGTTGCCAATGAAGAGCTACCGGCCCTTCTAGAAGAACAACGGCAGCTCTTAGCCACAGCCCCCGACCTGGTAACGCTTCAGCTCCTTAACGGCAGCTTGAACACTTTTCAAGCT
>JBCBQD010000057.1:0-25292 GCA_039820425.1 Cyanobacteria bacterium J06635_1 | reverse complement strand
GGCGGTGCTCTCCCGCAGCCTGTATCTCATCACCACAATTTGGCTCAGTCTGGCCATTGGCACTGCCTATTCGCTGCCGCCTATTCGTCTAAAACGGTTTCCATTTTGGGCTTCGTTTTGCATTTTGGCCGTGCGGGGGGCTGTGGTTAACCTGGGCGTCTTCTTACATGCTTCCGGGCAATTGGCGATACAGCAAACGATTCCGGCCCGGGTTTGGGCACTGACTTTATTTATTTTGGTGTTTAGTTTTGCGATCGCAATTTTCAAAGATATCCCCGACATTGAAGGCGATCGGCGTTACAACATCTCTACCTTTACCGTGCAATTGGGCCAGGGCGCTGTCTTTAATATGGCCCGCTGGGTCTTAACCGGTTGCTACGGCGGACTCATCCTGTCAGCCCCGTTTTTACCTGGCATCAACCGCTGGCTTTTGATGGGCGTACATAGCCTCATGCTGGGCTATTTTTGGTACCTGAGTCGCCGGGTCGGGCTGCAATCTAGCCAAAGTCAGACAGGCCAGAATCAGGCAGACCAGAGTCAGGCAGGCCAGAGTCAGGCAGACCAAACTCAAAGGCCTGATCGCCCCTCAGAAACTGAGCCATCAGCAACCCCGGCCATCTCATACCCAGTCTTTTACCAATTTATTTGGAAGCTCTTTTTTGTTGAGTATCTTGTTTTTCCCATCGCTTGTTGGTTAGCTTAAAGCGACAAGCGATGGGCGAAAGGCGAAAGGCGAAGGGTGAAAGGTGGCGCTTGTCTCACCATCTCCCCCATCCTCCTCTGCTCCCCTGCCCCCCTTAGGCTACCAACTCCTCAATAAACGCGTCCCCGCCCTGCAAGTTTCTCAACGAAGGCTTAGCCGGGGAGAGCAGATAAGGCGCTTGCCCGGTCACCAGCGGGATCACCAGTCGATGCGGGGGGCAACTGGGTGGGGCCGACAGCGAGTTAAGCAGTTGTTGGGCGGTTGCGATCGCATCGCTCCCCTGCCAGCGAGTTAGCCACACTTGCATGGCCCCAAGCCTAGATTGCTCATCGCAGTCAAGTTTGATCCGTTGAGCAATGCCCGTTTTGAGCACCTCAAACGCCTGTTGGATCACCGTTTGCTCAGCTTTGTCATCGCTGAGGCCATGAAACGTTTCAGCATCGCCCCAGATCAGCATTTTGGTACCCACCGGGCAGGGCACCGCCCCCTGGGTCAAAATCACCGTAGCCAGGACCACCGGCCCGGACTGTAGCTGGTCACAGAGCTTTTGGTAAAGCCCCTGGTGAACTTTTGAAGATAGGGTTGGGTACATCATTTGTAGACAATTATTCGTAAACAACTGTGTAGCTTTTCTTGATTTACAGGCGATGCCCCAAAGAACCGCATAAATTTTTAGCAGAATGAAAATTGAATCGGGTACAAACCCCCATCACTTTCCTCCCTGCACTGATATTTACAAACGGTAATTATGCTTAACAGAATGAAACGTCAAGCATCGCTCATTCTAGTCAGCCTGACGGCGATTGGCTTCAGTGTGCCGAGCGCTCGCGCTGAAGATCCGATACCTTCGGTGACCTGTGCTTATGACCCTGACTCGGGCTTAGCCAACCCGCTGGGGATGCGTAGCTATATCCGCTTGCAAGAGGTCAGCGGTAATACCAACGTGATCTTTGACCAATTTCCGTCTAATGTGGCTGGTCCAAGGGCAGCCACCATTGCGTCCCAACGGGTGTTGACCTTTTACGAGATGGGTGTCAGCGATGCCCGCCAGCTACTGTTGAGCAATCCTGCGTACTATAACGAACTGGTTGGTTATGATGATCCTGACGGGTTTGGCCCAGTCAATAACGTCCTCGCTTGCAAGGTTGGCGACGCGATGGCTGTAGGCGAATTACCCACGGGCGAGTTACCCACCTTAGAGACAGCTCCGACTACCCAAAGCGCCCCTGCTAATACATCAACGCCGATCACGCCCTATGACACCATTGCCAGTCTGCCCGATGGCAACTATCGCTATTGGTCTGGGCAGTCCGAGTTTAGAGTGGTGGGCAATCAAGAGCTGCTAGATCGTGGTGGTGCCCTCTTTGTCTTTCGTAAAACCGGAGATGCGGTGACGGGGTCCTTTTCGTATGTTGATAACGAAGCCATTTGTGTAAGCGGGCGGGTCAGCGGCAACACGATTAGCGGACAGGCTTTTCCCTATAACGGTGAGGTGCGCGACCTGGCTGAGTCGTTTGAGTCGTGGGGGCCCGCTGGGTTCTTGCAGGTGCGGCGTGCTCAAGTTGTTGAGGTAGGCAACTTTTACGACAGCGCCATTCTCAATCTCAATGACTTTTCGAGAATCAATGCCGGTGCGGTACTGCCCCCCGGTGGCTGTGGTGCCTAGGGACGTATGCATCAAGCGTAAGCCTGACGCAGCCCTAAACGGATTTCAGTTGGGGCGGATTGGTCAGGGTGTAGATCATTTGCTCAGCCGCGATCGCGTCGCGGATATGTTTGGGCACCTGCAGCATCCCCAGCAGACTTTCGCCATCGATCAGACGCAACCCGCCCTGGGTTTGGGTGGCCAGTTGGGCATCGATCAGCTCAGGGCTGGGCCGAGGGTTAAACGGGGTGTTGGCTGCGATCGCAAAGGCCAGGGGCGATCCAAAGGTAACCGCATGGCATAGGCAGGTCTGGACCTGGCTAAAAACCGTTTTTAAGGTATTCACCACGCGGGTATGCTGCCATAGCTCAGCGGGGGCAACGGGGCCTGCCTGTAGGGCATAAAATCCATTTGGGGAGAGCACCTGCTGCACCTGTTGGTAGTGTTCCTGGGTAAACAGCGCATAGGCAGGCCCATTTTCCACTGGATCAGTGAGGTCAGAAATCACCACATCCCAGGTATCGTTGGTGTGATTGAGATACTTCAGGGCATCTTCGATAATCAGCTCAACCCTGGGATCCTCAAAGGCATGGCAGTGCATTTCCGGCAGGTATTGCTGACAGGCTTGTACCACCTCACCATCGATATCCACCATGACCACCTGCTCTACCGTTCGCCATCGCAGTACTTCGCGCAGGGTTGCCCCCTCTGCCCCACCCAGCACCAGTACTCGTCGAGGTGCCCCGTGCAAGACCATGGCTGGATGCACCAGCGCCTCGTGATAAAGAAACTCATCCCCCGTACAAGATTGCCATTTGCCATCCAGGATCAAGGCTTTGCCATAGGCCCCGGTCTCAACCACATACATGTCTTGGAATGGGGTTTATCGATGCACCAGTACACGGGTAATGCCGTGGCCATAAACGTCCCAAGGCGTAATGGTTTCGTTAAGCCAAAAGTTGACCTCTGCATCGGTCCCTAATGGATTCGCTAAATGGGTGCCCCCTATGGTTTTTGTCATCGCCCACCTAAAACCGCTATGCACGGCTCATCTTGACCAAAACTCAGTGCAATTCAGACTACAAGTGTAGTGCAGATAACATAGTTCCAAAAATGAGCATCAGCCCACGGCCTCAATCAGTCACGCGGATAATGCGGATGTGATTTTTGCCGCGTTTTTCGGCCTGAGCGATTGCCTGCTCGGCTTTCTCAAGCATCAAGGTTTCGCTTTCGGTGGGGTGTTCTCGATCGGTGACCACGCCGCCAATGTAGATATCCACGGTGGCCCGTTGGCCGTCTTTGGCGGTAATTGGGTCTCCGGTTAGAATGCTGTGCAATGTTTCGGCATAGGTGGTCACGGCTTTGAGGTCAAAGCCGGTGAGAATACCCATAAATCGCCCGTCGCTATCGCTAAAGAGCCAGGCATCCGCTGTCAGGTTGTGTTGGATAAGCGCTGCGACCTCGCCCCACAGTGCCGCATCTTGTTTGGCATTGACCCCGGCGGGCTCAATCCGCTGGGCCTGTATTGTCATCAGCGCCAAGGATTGAAGCTGATCGTTGAGCGGTGCTCGATTCATCTGGTGCAACCAGGTTGTCAGGGTTGGGTGAAGCAGGCGGCTGTGCAGTAGGCCAGTGGTAGGGTCAGTCAGGTTGAGAGACTTCAATAGGCTGTTATAGCTCTGCCGCAGGTTCCCCACTCGGTTGGCCTGGGTGGCCAGTTCACGTTCTTTTTCGATCAGCTGGGCCTCTAGCCCCGCTGCCTGTTTTTTGCCCCGCGAAATCCGCCAGTCACGCTTGATCAGCGCCGGGATGGTCACCAGCAGACCAATAATGACACCAATGGCAAGGGTACTTAGCAGCACAATCGCCAGCGACTCTTTAAGCTGCCAAATGAATAAATTGATCGTGATGAGATTGTTATTTTGGAGGGCAAATGCGATCGCAAAAAATGCAATCACCAGCGCAAAAATGATAAATAGAGGCATGATTAAGGTTTGGCCTAAATCACATCCGATTACTTGAGTTTTCCCGTAGGGCAAACGACAGATTTAGATGTGGCCAGGGTTTAGTTTACGCAAAATCGATCACAATCAATATAAGCGGTAAGTGGGGGCGCAATGGCAGATATCACTGGCACCTGGCTCGGGACCTATTGGCAATCAGGTAACCCAGTCCGGTTTGAAGCAACCTTTGCCCAGGCCAAAAATAGCCTGAGCGGTCGCATCGAAGACGATAGCAATCTGGGGGAAGCCAACGTCGCCGGGGAGGTCATCGGACGTCAAATCACGTTCACTAAAAGCTATCTCAATAATCCAACCGCTATCATTCGCTACACGGGCACCCTCTCAGAAGACGAAAATTACATCACCGGGCAGTGGGTTCTCAATAAACGCCAGTCAGGCCCGTGGGAGGCCCAACGCAATGAGAACGATCTCATGTTAGAGCTTAAGTCCGTTTTAGAGCGGAAGGTGCCTGCTGAGGCAGCTGGGATGAGGTGATAGGGAGCAGGGGAGTAAGGGAGCAGGGGGGGATGCATTGGCCTTAGATCTCCTCATCTCCCCCTCACCTCATCTCCCATGCTTGCTCACAAACTCTGCATCACTTCCGGCAGCAAATTTGCAGGCAAATGATTGAGCGCCTGCTGCTGCCCGTTTATGCCCAGCTTTTCATAGTGGTAGCGCACGTTGCGCACCAGGGCGTTAAACATGGCCTCGTAGGTGGGCGACGTTTTGGGCTGCTGGCCAAGGGCGGTGAGATAGTGGCGCATGGCCTTGCCCAGGTGCAGGGTGATCGCTGCGGCCTGGGGGGCAGACATGGCGAGCTGGTCGTGGATATTGCCTAAGCAGTGGTGAATGGCAGCTAAATCTAGGGCGACGGGTTGCTGGGCAGCAGCAATCTGGGCGGCTTTGAGGGCGGCCTCGTAGGCGATAATCGCATTTTTGCGATAGCGGTCGGCGGGGTCTACGGTGTCATCTACCTTGTTTGCCAGTTCCCAGTAGGCGGTGCCTAGGTTGTTGTAGGTGCTGGCGCAGCCCGCTGGGTCAGAGTGGGGGGTGCGATAGTTGAGGGCATCGCGATAGGCTGCGATCGCATGCTTGAGCAAAAAAGCCGTCCGCTCATGTTTCGATAAACTCCAATAGGCAATGCCTAAATTGTTTTGCACCGCCGCGTACTCTGCGGGCACTCGCTCAGGCTGGCGACAGCGCAGGGCTTCGTTGTAGGCCGTGATCGCCCGATGCAGGCAGGTCTTGGGCTGTTCATAGTGAGAGAGTTTCCAATAGATAGAGCCCAGGCTGTTTTGCAGAGTGGCATATTCGTCAGCATTTTGCTCAATCGAACACAGGGGCAGGGCCTGGCGATAGGCTTGCACTGAGAGTTTGAGATTATCCACGGCCTGGTCATAGGCAGCCAACGTGCTGTACACCGCGCCGACGTTGCTATAGAGGCGGCTGGCGATGTCGGGTTGGGTTTTGTGGTTGGTTTGGGTCAGCCCGGTCTTATAGGTTTCCAGACTGTGCTGCATCCCCGTCAAGAGCTGTTGACGATCGTTCCCCATCTGGGCCTGCATCCAGTACAGCGTCCCTAAATCGTTATACACATTGCCGATGGTGTCATCGGCCTCGAGCATCCAGTTGAGAGCTTCACCATAGGCCCGGATTGCAGACGCTACATTGTCTGGATGGGCATCCCCCGATTCAATCTTTTCTCGATAAAAATGTCCCAACCCTAAAAAGGCCTCCGCGATTTGAGCCGGGGGAGCGTGCTCATCCTTGAGTTGCTCAAGGGCGTCAAAAGGCTCACCCTGGGTGGTGGGCTCAGCAGCGCTTTCAGCGGGGAGGCTCACAGAGATAGGCATCTCAGGATAGGTCTCCTCAGGATAGGTCTCCTCAGGATAGGTCTCCTCAACATCGGCCTCCTGAGGCGCTTCAGGGTGGACAGGCGACTCGACTGCGGCAACATCAGCCGCACTTTCAGTCGCGGAGGCATCCAACGTTTCAGCAGGCGCACCTGTTTCAGCGGGTGCACTACCCAGAGCATGGCGGGGAGGCGGGGGCGGAACTCGGCCAGGGGTAGCCTGGGTGCTCGCCTGGGGGAGCGTTTCTTGCTCTATCTCAGTGAGATCGTCGCTAATCAGATTCCACAGGTCGGCGGGCAAATACCCCGTGGCGGCAGTGGTCGCACTCTGGCGATTTTCACCGTACAAGACGCCACTAGGCGGGGACTCAGGGGCCGCGCTCGGACGAACCGACTTTGGCGGCTGCGAGTGCCCATTCGCGTCGGTCGCAATCGGTGTGGGGTCGCCCACAAATTCAAAGACGGTGCTGCGCCATTGCCAAAATCGACCCGCTGAGTGTTGGATGCTGCGAAACCAGGGCCAGGGAAGCCATACCAGCACACTGGAGTCGAGGTGGGGTAGCAGCGCTTCGATCCGGTCGAGGGACTGCAAAAAGTGATGCTGCAGCATCGACGACTGGCGCGTCATTTTGTCGATGCCCACAATCTGTAAACTCGGAATCCGTTCAGGGGCGTCCTGGGAACGGGGCTGTTCTTTAATCCAGTGGGCAATTTGGGCTACCAGATCAGGCTGCTGCGGGTCAAAGTCTAAGCGAGCTAATTGCGTCGGATTATGGGGTGAGCTATCTCCCCGCCGCTGGGTATTTAACCAAAGCTGGGCAATTTCTGTCTCGAGTTGGGCAGCCAACTGGTCCTGTAAAATCGTATTGTCACAGACCGCAATCAGAAGCTGATGGCGTAAATTTAAACTTAAAGAGAGCTTCAGGGTCTGATAGGCACGCTGATTGATACCTAGCACAGTGCGAGAGGTTATTTGTGTGGCCACCATAGTTGTCGGTAGAGCAGAGCAAGATTGGTTAAGATCCAATACTCCAGTTTTCTAGTGGATTTCGAACGTGTCAGGAATGAATTTACGACTTGTCGCATTCCTGGGGACACTTCTCAAATTGGGTGCTAACGCGCTTACAGCCATGGCTTGACCCA
This sequence comes from Cyanobacteria bacterium J06635_1, assembly GCA_039820425.1. Taxonomy (GTDB): domain Bacteria; phylum Cyanobacteriota; class Cyanobacteriia; order Phormidesmidales; family Phormidesmidaceae; genus SIO4C1. Next base: position 17,946 of record JBCBQD010000057.1, on the reverse strand, counting down.
TGGCCTCTGTGAATAACCTTTAGAAACCCTGCAAAGACAGACCGGGTCGCAGTCAACCTGTTATGCTGAAAGTCTTAAGCCAGAAGAGTTCGCGCCACCTATGTCGCTGAGTGTACAATCATCTATCCGAGAGCAGCAGCAGCCCACGATTCGTGAACTGGCCGAACGGATTGAGTCGACCTGGCAACGCTACTTAGATTTGAAGCCTTATCAACTCCCGGATGACCTGGGCTACGTCGAAAGCCGATTAGAAGGGGAAAAGCTGATTATCGAAAATCTCTGCTACCAGACCCCGACGTTTCGCAAATTGCACCTCGAACTGGCCCAAGTCGGTCAAGGGGTTGATATTTTGCACTGTGTCATGTTCCCCCGGACACAGTACGCGCTGCCGATTTTTGGGTGTGATTTGGTAGGGGCAAGGGGGCAGCTCAGTGCGGCTATTGTCGATCTCTCTCCGGTGAGTCCGTCGGGGCTATCGACGTCGTACCAGCAGGCCCTGATCGACGAAGCTCAAGAAACCTTTTCCCAACCGCGGACCCTGCCGGATTGGGGTGATATTTTTTCCGAGTTGTGTTGCTTTGTCAGACCTGCCGATGCGCTAGAGGCAACTCGTTTTATCGATAAGGTGGAGCGGTATCTCACCATCCATTGTCAGCAGGCTGCTACTCTATTGCCGACCCCGCACAATCGAGCAGCTATCTTTGCCGGGCAGCAGCGCTACTGCCGTAAACAGCGCCAAAATGACAAAACTCGCCGCATTTTAGAAAAAGCATTTGGGGATGAATGGGCTGATCGCTACATGACCACCGTGCTTTTTGATTTGCCTGAGGCATGATGGGTGCTCAGCTCATCTCCTGAAAATTTTTCTTAAGACAAGCCATACCCCAACGCCATGACGGTCATCCCCGAAAATACCTCCGCCGTTCTTGATTTTGACGCCATGAGTGCCAAGGTCCCGTTGGTGGCTCCGGTGTGTTCAGGTCGATTGATTGTGTTTACTGGCCCCAGTGGCGTGGGTAAAGGGACGCTGCTGCGACAGCTGTTAGAACGCCATCCCGATATTCAACTGTCAGTGTCTGCGACGACGCGCCAGCCAAGACCCGGTGAGATTGATGGTCAGCACTATCACTTTGTCAGTCGCAAAGTGTTTAACCAGATGATCGAAGCCAGCGAACTGCTTGAGTGGGCCGAATTTGCGGGTAATTTTTACGGTACGCCTGCTAAATCCCTGGCCCAGCAGATTCAAGAGGGTCAGCGGGTCGTCCTCGAGATTGAATTAGAGGGGGCACGCCAGGTGCGTCAGTCTTTTCCAGGGGCGCTCCAAATTTTTGTGATGCCGCCGTCTCTCCGGGAGTTAGAAGCTCGGATTCGCCAACGGGGGCAAGATTCGGACGCTGCGATCGCAAAGCGCCTGGCCCGTGCCCAGGTCGAAATCGCCGCCGCCGCCGAGTTTGATATCCAAATCGTCAATGATGACCTAGAGACAGCTTTACAGCAGCTAGAAACTGTCTTACGTGATGCTTAAAAATTTTTGATGTTCAAATTTTATGCTCAAGCTTAATTAAGCCCTAGTTCAACGGGGGCACGCCCTCTAGGACTACCAGCGACTCCACCACCGCTTTTACTAACGGTGCGGCCACTGATCCGCCATAGGCATCTTCCCCATAGGGTTCATCAATCACGGCTAAAATCACGTATCGGGGGCTATCGGCGGGCAAAACCCCCACAAAGCTGGTGATCCGTTCTTCGCCGTATTCTCCAAATTCATTTGCTTTTTGTGACGTACCGGTTTTCCCCGCAATCCGATAGTCTGAGAGCTGGGCTGCCTCCCCCGAACCGGTCGCAACCACGGCTTCCATCATTTGGATGACCCGGCCCGTGGTCTCAGGGTCAAACACTTGTTGAGGGGTCGGGCGGGGCGGCTGCCATTGAAGCTCATTCTCTGCATTAACCAGCCCCCGCACCACATGGGGCGTCACCAGCTTGCCCCCATTGGCAAGCGACCCATGCAGCTGAACCAACTGGATGGGGGTCATCGAAAACCCCTGGCCAAAGGAGGTGGTTGCGGCCTCCACCGCACTGTTGACAAACTGCCCTCGACTTTTGAGCTGCCCTGGGGACTCAGCCGGTAGCTCAATGCCCGTAATCTCACCCAGCCCTAAGCGAGAGAGCCACTCATAGTAGGTGGAGCGCTGCAGGGTTTCCATGATATGCACCATGCCCACATTGCTTGAATGTCTCAGCACATCTGTAATCGAGAGAGACCCTCGTCCGCCCACACTGGCATAGTCGTTGTTTTGAATGGTCCATTCGTCATACTGCAGTCGGCCTTCATCATAGACGTAGTCATCGGGGCCAATGGTGTCTTCTTGCAGTGCGATCGCAACGTTAATCGGCTTAAACGTCGAACCCGGCTCGTACATATCGCTGACCGTCCAGTTCTTAAACTGCTCAACCTTAGCCTCGTAGTAGCGGTTGGGGTCATAGGTCGGCGTCATCGCCATTGATAAAATTGCCCCGTCTCGAGCATCCATCACAATCAGCGCACCTCGCTTCGCACTGTGGGCGATCACAGTTTCCTCAAGTTTGCGCTGGGCCACCCGTTGCAATCGACTATCAATAGTTAGCTGCAATCGCAAATTATCCTTAGTTGCCGTATCCGGTTTTAACAGCGACCAGCGTTGATTATCGGTCTCACTGGCTGGATATCGCAGCTGTTCCTCAAGGCTATATTCCAATCCGGTGGTTGCTTCCCCATCAATATTGATATAACCCACCAGCTGAGAAAACAGCGCCTGCTGCGGATAAAATCGCCGTTGACTGGCAATCAACTCAATGCCATCCAGGCGCAGTTGACGAATCCGCTCAGCTTGCTCTTCAGAAATATCGGTGGCGAGTTTAATGCCTGTCTCTTGGATGGCAAACTCCCTGAGTAAGCCATCTGCAGACTTTTCCAAGGCCGGAGCTAGGGCCTCAGCCACTTTTCCAGGCCTCCGATTAAAGATAGCCGGGTGGGCATAAACCGCATAGACAATTCGATCCACCGCTAACACATTGCCCTGGCGATCAACCATAGGCCGACGCGCCGCCCGCGGGGCTGTGTAGATCTCTTGCTGGGCTTGGGCCAGGGCCTTCAGGTTGGCCCCTTGCACCAGCTGTAAATGAGCCAGCTTTGCCGAGAGCCCGAACATCGTCACAATCAAAATGCCCCAGACCGTCACCAATCGTCTGCGGGGTGATATCATCCGCCCTTTTCGAAGCGACCGCCGGCGGCGGCGATGTTTTCGAGAATGCGGGCGCAAAGGACTGATTGGCACCATGGGCTTAGGGACAAACGACGGGTCCGGATGTGACCAAAGAGTAGGACTAACTATCCCAGAAGATAACCTCAAAAAATAAGATAATCCCTAAAAATATTTAGTATCCGAGCGGATACGGCATTGTCGCCCTAACTTCATCAGAGGCAGATTTATCATCAGAAGCAGCCTCATCAACCTCAGTAAACGACGAAGGCAGGCGAGTAGGTGCCGAGTCTAGAAAGATAGCACGCTTTGGATGAAAAGAATTTAACCCAGCCCCTGCTTCAGCGGCCTGTTGGGCGATATTGTGCTTTAGAGTCTCGTTGGCGGTCGTGACCTGCTGATTTTCGGCGCGAAGGGCTTCTAACTGTAAATAGGTGCGCACAACCATCTTATCGACGTAGACCGTCCAGCTATAAATAACCAGCGCCGCTGCCACTAGCCCCCCAGTGATAAGCGTAGAGCCCTGCTGCAATCGCACCAATATGGTCAACCAGAGGGGAAGCTGCGGTTTCTTTTTGGGCAGCTCTGTCACCCTTGATATTTCATCATCTGCCACAACACTCACCCTCTGGGCGGGTTGTGGCACCTGGGGCAGAAGCGTGACCTGATGATTTCTCTGGGCAGTTCTCGGATCAAACTTGGAATCAGCCGCATATAGATGCCGACGACGAGACGCTGCCTGGGCATCCGGGTCTATTTTGAAGGCTAAGGCCACACAATTACTCCTTACTCACACACCACACAATCCCACACGCCCTAATCATAAGCTGTCTGCCCCAAACACACTGTGATCAAAACAGCCATGTGATCAAAACAGCCATGTGATCAAAACAGCTATATGCTCAGAAGCTGTGTGCTCAGAACAGCGCCTACACTAGGGATGTAAGCTCCAAACTCAATCTATGCATGCACTTTGGATGCTTGGGCAAACTTCACGTCATCGGATGCGATTAAGCCCAACAGGCCAGACGCAAATTTTTACAAGACCAAAAGCCGTTCACAAAATGATTAGAATCTAGCTGCTAGAGATTATATGAAATTGAGCAATATCCTACCCTGCCAATGCCTTAGGAGCAAGGGGGAATCACCTTTTTTTTGGAAACCGCAGGAAAGAGGAGGCTGATTTTAGATTTCCCTAAAGCTTCGTCCCACACTCAGCACAAAAGTTGCTGCTAGGGAGGCTCTTGGTGCCACAGTTGCTGCACTGAACTAGCTCAGCAGAGGGGGCTCTCTCAGGCTGCTTGGGCAACCCTACCATTTGGGCATTGCTCTTGCCAGGAGCCACCATCGGATAGCAGTTTTCATCCCGACGCACTTTGGCGTCTAACAGCACCGGGCCGTCATAAGCCAGCATCTCAGCAATCCCAGCTGTGAGATCTTCGCGATTGTGAATCACCAGGCCTTTTACCCCAAAGGCCTGGGCCAAGAGTTCAAAGTTGGGCATTCCAACTTCCATGTTTGAAGACGAATAGCGCTCACCGAAGAAGCTTTGCTGCCATTGGCGCACCATCCCCTGCCAACCGTTATTGATGATCACGGTCTTAACGTTGATCCCGTACTGGGCCAACGTCGCCAGCTCTTGCAAGTTCATCTGAAAACTGGCATCTCCACTCACACAAATCACCTCATGATCAGGCATTGCCACCTTAACCCCCATGGCAGCGGGCATGCCATAGCCCATGGTGCCGAGCCCAGCACTGGAGATCCACTGCCGAGGGCCATTTTTGAGAAACTGAGCGGCCCACATTTGGTGCTGACCCACATCGGTGGTGTAGTAAGCGTGGGGAGCCTGTCGCCCCAACTCAACAATCACTTCTTGAGGCGACAACATATCAGGATAAGACGGCACTACGAGCGGATAGTCTTGCTTCCATCGATTAATCCGGGCGCGCCACTCGGCGGTACGCTCGGTGGCCTCTGGCTGATCTGCGCCAATCCGAGCAAGCAGCTCATCTAAGACGGTTTTGACATCTCCGACAATGGGCACGTTGGGCACTCGGTTTTTGCCCACCTCTGCCGGGTCAATATCGATATGGATGACCTTAGCCCGCGACGCAAACTCGTCGAGTTTGCCGGTCACCCGATCATCAAAGCGAGCCCCCACCGCAATCAGTAAGTCACATTCACTCACGGCAAAATTGGCATAGGCGGTGCCGTGCATGCCCAGCATACCAACCGCCAGGGGGTGATGCTCATCAAATGCACCCTTGCCCATCAGCGTGGTGGTGACTGGGATCTGAAAATGCTCAGCCAGCTGACAAACCTGCCCGTGGGCTCCGGACGAAATCGCCCCACCCCCCACGTACAGCAGCGGTTTGTGAGCTGCCCGCAGCAACCGAATCGCATGCATGATTTGACGCGGGTTGCCCTTGGTGGTGGGCTTATACCCTGGCAGCTTTAGGGACTTGGGCTCCACCGGCTCATACTCAAATTCTTCTATCCCGACGTCCTTAGGCACATCAATCAACACGGGCCCCGGACGGCCCGTCTGGGCAATGTAAAAAGCCTCAGCTACAATCTGGGCCATATGTTTAGGATCGCGCACAACGTAAGAGTGTTTCACGATCGGCAGGGTAATTCCAAAGATGTCGGTTTCTTGAAACGCGTCGCTGCCGATAGCAGCCCGCGTCACCTGCCCCGTCACCACCACCATCGGAATCGAGTCCATCTGGGCGGTGGCAATCCCGGTCACCAGGTTTGTGGCCCCCGGACCTGAGGTGGCAAAGCAAACCCCGACTTCCCCGGTGGCGCGGGCGTAGCCGTCAGCGGCGTGGGATGCGCCCTGCTCATGGCGGACCAAAATATGTTGTACTTTCCCGGCAGCTTCTGCCTCGTAAAGCGCATCGTAAATGGGCAAAATGGCACCGCCCGGGTAGCCAAAAATATGTTTTACCCCATGGCGAATCAGACTATCAATCAGCGCATGGGCTCCAGTGGCCCGTTGGGTGGCGGCTGGGGTATGCAATGAGAGGGGAGACATCATAGAAATGCAGGGGTAATAAATGACTAAATGGTCGCCTATTTTACAATCATGCCTCAAATGGCCCTCGAATCTATCGAAATAATCCTGAGTTTTAGGCTAAGAAATATTATTTGTTTGCCTGAAAAACAGCGTTTGATCAGGGGCTATGTGGGGGGATAGTTCCCCCATCAGCGGGCCGATTCACTGAATCGATTGCAGTGCATAACAGCTGCTGGGCCGCTGGATATGTTAGGTATCCTTGATGTTTCGGTCCGAACGGGGAGATAGCCCAGCGTGACTGCGATTAGCCTCTGCTAAAGCCTGACTCACAAAATCTGCTGCACTCGTGCGATCGCGTCGCTGCCCATCCACACGCCACCCCATAGCCTGAGCCGGAGTTTGCCAAAGATCTAGATGGTCAATCCCAGGTTCTGCATAGAAATTCACCGTGCCCCCCCCCAATCCGCGACTGCTCCAGTGGGTAAACCGATCATGACTGACGCGATAAATCGGATAGTCGCCCCCCAGGGGCACCCCCCAACCATCCAGGGCAATCAAGCAGGCCAGTTGTCCCCCCACCTCACACCAGCGGGGGATCGCTTGGGCGGCCCCCACCACCCCGGCACTAAACGCAATCATGCTGATAGGCCCCAGTTTGGACGGCTGAGCCTGCGCCCGCAAAGTCGATAAAATCGGCGCACTTAACAAGGCCCCCACTCCCCCCGGTTGAATCCAGAGCGCAGCAGGCGGTTGATGCAATCGAGGCAAGAGCGATCGCAAAAAGCCCTCCGTCAACCCAGGCGCATGAATGCCTGGACAGATCATCAGTTTCATAAATTTCCCCAACTCCCTTATCTCCCCCATCTCCGCGTCCCCGCGTCCCCCCATCTTCCTCCCACCCACTACCCACTACCCACTACCCACTACCTCCCAAACCCCCACCAAAACGTTCGGTTCTACCCCATAGCCAAGACGGGAAGACTACCGGTAGGCTCTAAGTATACGAGGGCCCTGCATAGAGGCGGGGCAGGGGCGCATGGTGGACCAGTTTGTAACCACAATTAGCAGTTTGGTGGCCTTGGGAGAATTTGCACTCAATTCTCCTGGGGATAGCTGGGGTGAACCTTTTGATAATGGGGGAGACCCGCTCCGCCAGCCAGCCCCGCGCTCGGCTGGTCAGCAAATTCAAAGGGTTGAGGGGGAATGGAGTAGTGCGATCGCAGCTGTCAGTCAACTCCTGGGTTCGGTCTTGACCCACGTGTCCACTCAACGTGAGTCTCTAAAAACCGTCTCTCCACAAGCCGTACCGTCGCCGAGTGGGGCGCAAGGTGTCCTGCTATCCGGTCCGTTTCCAGTCTTGGATGCGCCTCACCTCACCGCACAGCTCTCTAACTGGGCGTTTGTGCCCCAACCGCTGGAGCAGCTATCGTTAGCGTTTTCTCAACTGATGCCCGCAGAGGGGACAGCCCCCACTCAACAGTCAGCTGCGCGCATCTTACCGTTGATTGATGCTGACCCCCTGGTGAGCGAGCGATTTTGTTTGTTGCTGACCCGTCATCTCAGCCTCGTGTTAGTCCTGGGGCGTGATGCTAACGGTGAGCTGCATTTTCAATTTTCGTTTACCCCCAGGGTGATCCAATCGGTGTGGCAGCTGTTGCGATCGCGGATTGTGATGATCCAACCCAAGCAGCTTGCAGTGCTCGATCCCCTGGTGGCTCAGTTTGAGCCCCAGTCGCCAGATTATCGTCTGGTCAGTCAGTTTAGCCGACTGCTGCTCTCTGGTTTACCTGAGATCAAGGCCCAGTCTGACCACTCGATTGAACGTCCTTGGAATCATGAACTCATTGAGACACCCCCAAACCCCAAATCGACTGCCCAGACCGTGAAAACTGAGGCCAGTGTGGCGTCAAAGGCAACCTCGCTGGACAGTGAGCTGCTCAAAGCCATGGCCCATGAGATTCGGACGCCCCTGACGACGATCCGGACCTTGACTCGATCGGTGCTGCGACGCCAATCATTAGATGCCAAAGTCAAGCAGCGACTCACTCAAATTGATCGGGAGTGCACCCAGCAAATTGATCGATTCAACCTCATATTTAAGGCGGTTGAGCTGCAATCGACGGTCCAAAAGACACCGCGATCGCCCCTGACGGCGACGCCCCTGACCCAGCTCTTCCAAGAATCGATCCCACAGTGGCAACAGGCAGCCACCCGCCGCAACCTCGACTTGGAAGTCATACTGCCGCCCAAGTTACCCATGGTGGCAAGTGATCCTAATTTGCTCAGACAGGTTTTGACCGGACTGGTCGAGCTCTTTACCCATACTGTCTCCACCGGGAGTCATATTCAGCTCCAGGTGCTCTCAGCAGGGCACCAGATCAAGCTGCAATTTCAATCTCAGCCTGATGAGCCACAAGATACTCAGTCCAATTATTGCCACGGTCCTTCCCTGCAATCCCTGGGGCATCTACTCATGTTCCAGCCTGAAACCGGTGGCGTGAGCCTCAACCTCGATGCCACCAAGACCCTTTTCAAAGCACTGGGGGCAAAACTCACGGTTAGAGAGCGGGCAACCCAGGGCTCAACCTGGACTGTATTCTTGCCTATCGAAACCGCTAACTTTGAGCAGTATCCGGTGGTTTAGCCACCGGCCTGCTTGGGACTTATCTAAAACCCCCTGAAAAGCTGTCTAATCAAGCTAGTAGTCCGTCAATGTTCAATATTCGGGTTTGATAGGTGAGTGCGCTGCGCTAGTGAGTAGTGAAGACCTGATCACCTACTCACCAATCACCCACTCACCTTGCCTAACCGAAATTTTAAGCTTGACGCAATACTAGCTCGGGGAGGTGATCACCTCCTTAACCGAGTTTCTTTTGAGTTTCACTGAGAAACCTGGTTTTTAAAACGGTAGCTTTTTCTTGCTTTCTTTCCCGCTTTCATAATCAAGCTCTTTGAGCTTTTTCATAATTCGACCGAAATACTCTTGCAAATATTCCTCAAGGGTAGTGATGTCTGCCTTATCAATCTCAAAGGTTGAGTAGACCTCATCCATCTCAGCATTGAGGGCCTCACCGCCAGAGTTGACCTCGGCGAAGGCCAGCCGATCGGCCAAATCCCAACCCCATTGGAAAAACGCAGCCACTTTGCGCACCCCGCGCAGCAAGGCCAAAGACATGGTCGATACCTTGGCTGTCTCACCAGAGAGACGCTCACACAGTCGAACAATTTCATAAGCCCCCCACGCCCGTGTCCCCGCCAGGGGAAACGCTTTATGATTGGCTTCGGGGAGCTTCAAAGACTTGATTGCAAAGTTGGCAATGTCCTGGGTATTCATAAACGCGATTGGGGAGGCTTCTCCCATCACCCAAACTGCCTGCTTTTCAAGGATGGGGATCGCATATTGACCAATCAGACCCTGCAAGAAACCACAGGGCTTCAAGATGGTGTAGTCGAGCCCTGATTCAGTCAAAAACTTCTCGGTGCAGCGTTTGACTTCCATCAGCGGAACATGGGGATATCTCTCAGAATTTAAGATCGAGAAAAAGACGTAGTGCTTGATCCCAGCGTCTACCGCTGCTTGGATCAGTGCCACTTTGCCGTCCCAATCAACCTCGTAAATACTGGAGCCATCGTTGGGACGAGTCGTAGCGGCATCAATCACATATTCCATGCCCTCCAGGGCGGTGGGCAAGGTCTCAGGCTTTGTCAGGTCAGCTCGGACCAGCTGTGCTCCCCATTCTCTCAAAAAGGCAGCTTTCTGAAAGTTACGCACCAAGCAGCGTACTTCATACCCCTCATCCAGCGCACGACGCACCACTTGTCTGCCTAATGTGCCAGTTGCACCAACCACCAGTACGGTCATGAGGGTTTCTATTACAAAACTTAACGCTTTACTCAGCTTAACAGAACGAGGCTAATTCTCAATCTAGAAAAAGCAGAATCCCCCCAGTTACGATCCCCACGACCTGATCTTATAGAGATACCCCTAAAGAGAGACCCCTAACCCAGGTGTTTCGAGCCTGGGTTAGGGGTCAAAGTCGACATCAAACGGGGGCTACTCTTCGCCACCTTGCAGTTTGAGCAATAAAAAGCCAACGCTTAGGCCAATGAGAACCAAGCTAAAGATGAGTATTGATGTTGAAAAAATTTCTTCGCCCATGGTACCTAAGGTATCCTCCTAACAAAGTGCCGCAAGCTCAAACTAAGCGGCGAAAATTTAATGGTTGGCCCCTATTCTAAAACAGTTTGGTGATCTCCCAAAAGCTGATATTAGCTGACACTATGGTGCATTCCGTCCCTCAGATTTCCGCCTTAGATAGTGCCTCAAAAGGGTCTCGCTCAGAACGCCCGCGCCTCTTAATCACCCTGGGGGATGCGGCGGGCATCGGGCCAGAGGTGGTTCTCAAGGCTTTGGCTGATAAAGTCTGGGGGCAGCGGGCAGAGATTACCCTTGTGGGACCCCAGGCGCTGCTACAGCAAGCTCATCAACAGGTGGGGGGGGCAAATCCTGAGCCGTTTTTACAAATTGACGTGCCCTTACCACCATCAGCCCTGGGCTCATTGACGCTTGGGACAGGGAACGCCGCCAGTGGCGACCTCAGCTTTAGAACTTTAAAGACTGCGATCGTGCAGGCCCTGACGGGGCAATATGACGCCATTGTGACCGCGCCCATCGCCAAGTCTGCCTGGCTAGCCGCAGGGCATGCCTATCCAGGTCAGACCGAGCTGCTGGCTAAGATGGCCGGTGTCAGCCGCTACGGCATGCTCTTTGTGGCCCGCTCGCCCCACTCGGGTTGGACGCTGCGGACGCTGTTGGCAACCACTCATATCCCTTTGCGACAGGTGCCAGAAACCCTATCGCCTGAGCTGATGACCCTCAAGCTAGAGCTGCTGTTGACCTGTCTGCGTCAAGACTTTGGCTTAGAGCAGCCCAGGATTGCGATTGCAGGGCTCAATCCCCACAGTGGAGAGCAAGGTCAGTTGGGTCGCGAAGAAATTGACTGGTTGATTCCCTGGCTCAACCAGCAGCGCCAGCGATTTCCCCAGGTGCAGCTTGACGGGCCGGTGCCGCCAGATACGCTCTGGGTCGCGCCAGGTCAGGCCTGGTATGAAGGGAAGGTGCAACGAGCCCACGACGGCTACCTGGCGCTGTATCACGACCAGGGCTTAATCCCAGTGAAGCTGCTCGCCTTTGACCGAGCGGTCAACACCACCATCGGACTGCCCTTTATTAGGACTTCTCCGGATCATGGCACCGCCTTTGACATCGCCGGTCAGGGCGTTGCCCAGCCAGACAGTATGATCGCTGCCATGGAACTTGCCATTGAGTTAAGTCGTCAGCGGCTAAAGTCATCAAATGCTCACATAGGAACTTAGCCATCGCAACTTTATTCCCTAGATCAGACAGCCTGTTTTCGAGGGTTTTGTGTAAATCCATGTGGTTTTGTACACATCTTCTAAAGGCTTGCGGGTCAGTAATTTTGACTAGACGGCTGCCCGTTAGGGACCAGAGATAAGTATTGCGACTTACAAAAATACAGCTTCTTTTTATCTCCGCCAGGGCAGTCCCATCAGAAAATTAAGTGAAAGTGGTCGTCCCACCCATGGGATTTATTTGTAAAATTGACTACAGAATTTACCTCATCCAAATTTTTGCTTACCCATAGACCCCATCCAGTTTGAAAACTTGAGTTTTTCCCGTAGGTAACCTGCGGAGCTGGGTGTGGCCAAGGTTTAAATACACGTTTATCAGGATTTGTCAGTGATGCTTCAATCCATCCACTACTCCATCGGTTCAATTCAGGATGAGGCCAGAGAGCTGGTGCACCAGGGCTTAGTCAGCCGTCAGCAGCCGATTTACACGCTATGCAAGTACATCCCCGCCCGTGAATGGACCTGGGTCGAAGAGCAGCTTGAGGAAAATGGCTTTTTGCTGCGCGATCGCATCAGCGACTTGATGGGCCGCGAAGATTGGGATAACGATTAAATTTCTCTGGTACATCTCCAGCTAGTACTGCGTCAAGCTCAAAATAGGGCGAGTTGTTCGGGGGGTTGGGTGAGCTGATCCCATGGCAGGGAGGGCACCTCAACTTGGGCGTGCTCTAAAAGGGTTTGGAAATGTTTTGCGATCGCAGGTGACTGTGCCTCGATCGGGCAGTGCACAAAGAAATAAACCTGAGTGCCTTTTGCTAGCCACTGACCCACTAGGTCAACCCACTGACTCAGATAGTCTCGGTTGCGCGATAGCTGAGGATGACTGATGTAGCGCACCAGGGTAAAGGGGGCCGTCACAGCTGGCTGCATCGGGACTTTAGGCTTACGGCGTTCAGATTTGAGCTGAGGATCATTCGCGGCGTCCTCCCATTCATACATGGTGCGCGTGTCCAGGAGAACTCGACCGATCCCCAAGCGCATAAGTAGGGCATTGAGTTGGGTGGCATGGGGCGGCTTAAACCAGTCGATGTGCCTGACTTCCACCGCTAAGGGAGCGACCTCTGTCGGCCAGGCCGATAAGAAATTGGCCAGATCTGCAAATTGGGTGGGGGCGTAACCAGGGGGGAGCTGCGCAAAAATTGGCCCCAGCCGAGGCCCGAGCCTCTGCATGAGGGTTAAAAAGTCTAGCGCAGTTGACAGGTGAGGCATCAGCAGACCGTCGTGGGTCACTGAACGCGGCAGTTTGGGACAAAAGCGAAAGGTCTCAGGGGTTTCGGTTGCCCAGCGAGCTACGGTGTCAGAGGTGGGCGTGTGATAAAAGGTGGTATTGCCCTCCACGGTGGTCATGCGTTCGCCATAGAGGCGCAAAAAATTGGCCGGGCGGCTGCCCTTGGGGTAAAAATTGCCCAGCCAGTCTTTATAGGCCCAGACAGCGCAGCCGATCCGAAATTGAAGGTCCTGGTCTGTCATCGTGCCCCCGATTGAAGATGCCTGCTCTTTATTTTGGGTGATTTTTACAGGGTTAACACAAGGGGAGTAATGGATGCTCCGGTCAATTGCGATCGCGGCTGCCGTGGGCGCACGCCGTAACGCCCCTACGAGGTCCTGGCCAGGTCCAATCAACCCTGCCCCCTCTGCTCCCTACCTCCCCTGCTCCCCCTGCCTCTTTCTCCTTTCCCCCCTTACAATACAAACAGACACCCTTCACCCAAAACTCCACCTCCATCGTGTTTAGCAAAATCCCCCCCGACTGGCAGCTGAGCGAAAATCTGGTCACCTCAGAGTCTGCTTTCTTGAACCGTCGTAAATTTATGAAAGCCATGATCGGTGCTGGCGTGGGGGTCTCGATGGCGGGCTGCTACAAACGCCCCCTCTCCTCTAAGGGCATTGCGGAGCTAAGCGCCACCTACGGTGAACCCATTCAAGGGTTCAAGCAAAATAAGGATTTTATAGACGTCGGTCGTCCGGTGACGGATCAGCAGTTTGCCAGTCGCTTTAATAACTACTACGAGTTTGGGTTGACTAAAAATATTTGGCCCAATGCCCAAAAACTGCCCACTAATCCCTGGAAGCTAGAGATCTCCGGCCTGGTCAAAAACCCCAAAACCTATGACCAGGACGATTTACTCAAAGCATTTCCCCTCGAGGAACGGATCTATCGCTTTCGCTGTGTTGAAGCCTGGGCGATGGTGGTGCCCTGGCTGGGGTTTCCGATGCACAAGCTGATCGAGGCGGTAGAGCCGACCTCAGAAGCTAAATTTGTCAGGTTCGAGTCGTTTTTCGACCCCAAGATCACTGCAGGGCCAAAGGTATCGTTTTCGCAACTGCCCTGGCCCTATCACGAGGGTTTACGCATTGACGAAATGGCTAATGAATTAGCGTTTTTTGCCGTGGGCATCTATGGTCGTACGTTGCCCAAACAGCACGGTGCGCCGATCCGCATGGTGGTGCCCTGGAAGTATGGCTTTAAGGGGGCTAAATCCATTGTCAAAGTTGAGTTTCTTAAAGAGCAACCCACCACCTATTGGAATACCATCGCACCCAACGAGTATAAGTTTGAAGCCAACGTAGAACCCGACGTGCCCCATCCCCGCTGGTCGCAAAGGCAGGAGCGCATTGTTGGTAAGGGCAACAACTGGGACTGGGATAAGCAACCGACCCTGCTTTACAACGGTTATGGCGACTATGTTGCTGACCTGTATAGCTAGGCAATTATCCAGTGATTCCCATGCATATTGCTGACCCGGATGCCATCAATACAGTTTTTGCATTTCCATACCACGGTCTTCGCATTGAGGTGACGACGACCCAACATCTCGGACGGACAACCTATACTGCCTGGGTTGACTATGCCACAGGCAGTGCAGTGGCAGTGCCCAAAGCCTATTCTCGCGAAGATGCCATTCGCCGCGCCAAAAAGTGGGTACAGCAGCGATTTGAATGGCCAAATTAATGAAGTTCCCCGCATTGCCCTGTTCCCTACGACTCCGGGTCGCCTTGCCTCCCTACCAGGCTCCGGCTGTTTGCTCTATTGCAGCACTTCCTTAAGTTTATGTTGGTTCCACAGGGTTCTATATAAGCCAGGCTGACTGAGCAAATCTGGGTGGCTACCCGCCTGGGCAATGCGGCCCTTATCCATTACTAAAATGCGGTCTGCGTTAGCCGCCGCCGACATCTGGTGGGTAATGAAAATCACCGTCTTGCGCTGGGTGCCTTGGGAGAGATTTTCTAAAATTAGCGTGGCTGTTTGGTTATCGACGCTGGAGAGGGCATCGTCGAGCACCAGGATCTGAGCATCAACCAGCAGGGCCCGGGCCAAAGCAGTTCGCTGACGCTGGCCCCCCGAGAGGGTGATGCCGCGCTCACCCACCAGGGTGTCGTACTGCTGGGGAAACTTGAGGATTTCTTCGCGAATTTGGGATAGCTTAGCTGCCGCCTGGATTTCAGGTGCTTCGGCCAGGGGGTCGCCATAGCGGATATTGTTTTTGATTTTGGTGCTAAACAGAAAGCTATCTTGGGGCACAAACGCAATTACCCGCCGGAGACTGGGCAGGGTAATCTGGGTGACATCATGCCCATCAATAAAGAGCTGCTGGGTAGGAATATCGAGCAACCGAGGCAGGGCTTTAGCGAGGGTCGATTTGCCCGAACCGATGGGACCCACCACGGCGACGGTCTGACCGGGCTCCACGGTAAAACTGACGTTATCCAGGGCGGGAATCTTGCTGCCAGGATAGGTATAGCTCAAATGGTGGGCTACCAGTCGCCCAGCAACGGGCCTTTGGGTCAGGTCCACCGCCGCTGGCTGAGTAAAGATTTTAGGCTGGGCGCTGAAAATACTCTCAATCCGATCGATGCTGACTTCGCCGCGCTGGTAAGCCGTAATTGTGAAGCCCAATAACGCGGTGGGAAAAACTAGATTGCCGACATACAAAATCAGAGAAATAAAGTTGCCCTCAGAGAGCGTGCCCGCTGCGATCGCACGGGACCCCACCGCCAAAATAATCGCCAAACTCAGACTCGCCAGGCCGCCCAACAGCGGAAACAAGGTATTTCGGGTTTTAGCCAGGGCCAGATTAGCGTCTAAAACCACCCGATTTTGGTTAGAAAACGCCTGCTGCTCGTTGTCTTCTTGGGCGTAGATTTTAACCAAGGCCATGCCGCTCATATCTTCTTGAATCAGGGTGCTGAGATCGGAGAGCGATTGCTGCACCGTCAGCTGCTGTTGGCGCAGTCTTTCGCTAAAGAGCCGCACCAGCACCAGCATCACCGGGTAAATCGCCAGGGCAACCAGGGTCAGCTGGACGCTGATACTCAGCATGGCCGGAATCGTCAACACATAGGCAAACAAAGTGTTGGCAATACTCAACACCGCAAACCCCAACAGGCGGCGGATATTGTCAACATCACTGGTGGCCCGGTTGATCAAGTCGCCGATGGTATTTTCACCAAAGTAAGCCGGCTCCAAAGTCAGCAAATGCTGGAAAATACGCTGTTTAAGATCAAACTCAACTTGCCGACCCACCCCAAAAATCAGCACCCGCGACGTCATCCGAATCATCCACATGACAGACGCCAGGGCCAAAATCAAGATGACATCGCGCAGCCCCCTGGCCAGACTAAACGAGACTTTGAGCTGATCAACCGCCTCCCCAATGAGCAAAGGAATCCGAACACTGAGCAGGTTGACCATCAATAGGGCCAAAATCCCGAGGAGGGCCTTGCGCCAGTGGGGTCTGAGATAAGCCGCCAGCTGATGCAGCTTAGACTGAGCCATGGTTGGTAAGTTTCACAGTAGATAGACACAGCACCAGATAGCTGACACTGCCTAACTATTTTAGTGGGGAAGGGCGAAGGGGGAAGGACGAAAGGCGAAAGGCCATTACCCACTACCCACTACCCACTGCCCTTTTCTATATCTCAATACTGGAATCCCACCCAAAGTCAAAGCTAGGCAACCAGCCCCGCAAAAAGTAGTAACTCTTAGTGAGAAACTCATTCCATGAGCGCGTGGTCAGGACCAAGGATTCGGCATTGGGAAAAATATCAGGGAGCTGCTCTAGCAGATCGTCACTGCGATTCAGATCAGAGATCTGAAAGTCAGTAGGGCGGGCAATCACCTGCATGCCCATTTGCTCAAAAGTGAGGGCTGCCCGTGACATGGTCAGGGCCGGAGCCACCAATACTACCCGCGGGTCGTCTCGATCGTCGAAATCGTCGTCGCGGTTGGGGACTAAAACTCCCTGCTCTTCTAAGAAATCTTCGACATCGTCGGCGGTATTGCGGGCATTGAGCCCGGTCGTAATCTGACGAATGTCTTCTGCCAGTACGCCATTTTGGGTCAATGTATTGCGAATAAAGGCGGCTTTCTGGGCTTCCTGGTCTTCGCCACTGCGGGGGCCTGCTGTAACAATTACAAAGGGACGATTGCCAGACTGTCGGTATAGCTGAGCGGCGGTAAACAAGCGCGCAGCCAGGGCAGAATTAGAGGCCGTTCCCACCTGAGTCCGAAAGAGAGTTTCGTCGCCGACGACATCGGCCCGTTCCCCAAACACCACAATGGCCCCCGCTTGGGCGAGACTCACTTCCTCCGGCACGATGGCGGGGCAAACCCCTTGACAGATACCGCGCCGTGCTGCGTAGGCCTGGGCCACTGCCCCCTCGGTCTGGGCTACCAGCCAACGCGAAGTAAGCGGCATACTGGTGAGCACCAAAATAGCCAGGGCAAAGGAAACCAGGCGACCGTTCACTTGTTTCATGCCCCCGCTGAGGGCAGAGCCCAGCAGCAACACAGATGCCCCCAGCGGTGACAGCGGCAAAGAAATCAATCGCCAAATAATGCCAATGGTGTCATCGTTAGGATCAACAAAGGACGCGACGATTAAAACCAGGACCACCAGCCCACCAAACCAGGTGAGATATTTTCTGGGAATAATTCTGAGTAAAACGAACCAAATTAGGAGCCCAATCGAGGCCCACAAAAGTACGCGGGTTAACAACTCCAACATAGGGATTTTTGTGAGATTTTAGCTTAACGGTCGGTCAGGCTCATCAAACACTTATCAGACGCTCAACAGGGAGATTATAAAGAACAATCTGGGTCACATAGTACGGGCGTTTGATGAAAGTTAAGCATATTCAGTCAATTTCGGCTACTGATTGCCATAAAAAACAGCAATTCTCATTATGAAATTTCAGCTGGTGTTAGGCGGCATCTCTAGCTCTAGCCCTTCAATCATGAAAGAGAGC
>JBCBQD010000056.1:0-25378 GCA_039820425.1 Cyanobacteria bacterium J06635_1 | reverse complement strand
CGATAGAGATGGTCCCCCGATAGAATAATGAAATCATCTACATCCCAGCTCTCAAGTAGCCAGAGATACTTGCGCACCGCATCGGCAGTCCCCTGGAACCAATTGGGGTTTTCAGGGGTTTGCTGGGCCGCTAACACTTCTACGAAGCCATCGCTAAACTGAGAAAAATTGTATGCCCGAGTAATATGCCGATTGAGCGATGCTGAGTTGAACTGAGTTAACACGTAAATCTTTAGAATTTCCGAATTAATGCAGTTACTAACTGGAATATCGATCAAACGGTACTTACCCGCCAGCGACACGGCTGGCTTGGCACGGTATTTCGTCAAAGGATAAAGGCGGGTGCCGGCACCACCACCTAAGATGATTGAAAGAACTCTTTTCACAAATCGACCCGCTAACGAAATTTTTTATGCACTCTCATAACAGTGTCTGATTGTATCCAGCACTTGACAAGGGGGGATCAAGAAATAGAGGCAGGTTTGTGCCCTGAAATACCTCTGGACAAGGACAAGGTCTTGTGCATTGCCCTACCTTGACCGTAGCGCCCTAGATAGAAAGCTCCTCGAGCGTCGATTGCGTCTCTGTGGCCTAGATTGTCTACCGGGGAACCACAGCTGGTTAGCAGATTGTTAGGCTGCATCGAAAATACCGGCCAGAAACTCCGTTTAGCGATGGCGGGTTTCGTCCAGCGGGCCGTTTTCTAAAATATGCTCTGCGACATCTCGAATCACCTGTCTCAGGCGCACCTGGTTGGCACTGCGATCGATGCTAACGGTCATAACATACCGTTCTTCTCCAACCTTAAAGGCCAAGATACTGCCGATTACCTTTGAGTTTTGACCCGTCTTTTCCCCAATCCATTGCACGGCTGGGTCTGCTCCCTTGAGGGCTTTATAGCCAAAATCCCAGTCGTACTGGCCCACCAGGGCGTCCAAGAGTTCTTCGTCACCGGGGTTCTCAAAGCGATAGATCCCCAGCATCATGTCTGTGAGCTCTTTGGCTGTGCTGCGATTAGGCCGTGATCCGGCATTTTTGGGAAAGGTGCTGTCGCCGACCAGTTTGTAGTCAACAAAGGTCACCGGGTATCCCTTTTCCCGCAGGGTTTGGTTAATATAGTCGCGACCCAAGTAATCAATCAGCTGATTGGTGGCAATGTTATTGCTCTCTTTAATCATGCGGGCCATCACTTCCCGCAGGGTGTACTCGCGATCTACAAATATTTTGGCCCCATCGGCATTTTCGGTGAAGTTACCAGGGTCAATGTAGATTTTTTCGTCTAGATTGGCCCCGTCGGTGATGACTTTGTTCATAACCGCGATCGCAATTGGTAGTTTGATCAGACTAGCCGCGCTAGCCGGGGGCACATCGCCTTGAAAGCTCCTGCACTCATCACCCTCTATCTGGCAAACCACAATCCGCACATCTTTTGGGTTACCCCGTTCCGCCGCAATCGGCTCTAAAAATTTTGATTGTTGGGTGTCGATTTGCTGAGCAATGGGCTTTAAAATCGCTTGGTACTGCTCAACTTTTTCGTTGGCCTGCTGGGCCATGACCGAATCGGGGGCAACGGTTTTTAGCTTGGCGATGGCTGACTGCCATAAAAACTCTTGCTGTTGCAGGGCGCTCAGCGAACGGTCGCTCTGCTGATGAAGCTTGACAGCCTGATCGGCTAGCTCAACAGCCCGCCCAAAGTTTTCGCGAGACCCTTCTTGAAAAGCAATACTCTGGGACAGTCGATAGGTGAGCTGCGTCAAAGTGAGGTAAGGAGCCACCATCCCCAAATCGCGATCGTAGGTGACCTGAGGTAGCTTGCCGACCTCCGCCTGAATCTTGGTGCGCAGCTGATATAGCTCATCCAGCGTCTGGGCCTGATTCATTTGGGCCACAGCAGGATGTATCTCGACCCATTCAGGGGCGAGGGCAATGGGGGGGTGCAGCGAGGCAAACCCCGCTGTCAGGGCAAGCGTGCTCAGAAAAATGTTGGCTTGAAACCGCAACAAAGACATCTCCAATTATATTGCTTAATGAGCCGAGATGTTTTTTATGAGAACTTAACCAAAGTTCTCAACTTAGCCCAGATTAGCCGAAACAAGTCCCTTAATAGTGTTGAGCGGGATACAGAACTTTCAGAAAGCTCGAAAATCTTGCAGCTCAATCCAGGGCAGCAAATTTGGCTTGCTTAAGTTGTGATGTTGGCAAAAATATCACCTTTCGTCGTTTTGTAGCGTTTTTAATCGTGTTAAATACCCCCATTGCCCCTGCCTTTTTTTAGATCTGACTTTTGACAAGTGGTTAAACCCTTTAGAAGCACATCCTCCTATACTGGTACCTTGGGAATTTTTTAGAGGACTCAAGCATGTCAGCTATCCGCGAGTTGCACCAACAGCTCACGAGTAAAGAACGGTCTGCGGTGGAAATCGCTCAGGCTTACATCGACAAGGTTCAAGCTTTAGAGCCTAAGCTGCATAGTTTTTTGACCGTGACCGCTGACAGGGCACTGGTCCAGGCCCAGCAGGTAGATGCCAAAATCGCAGCAGGGGAGCCCATCGGCCCCCTGGCCGGAGTTCCCATCGCTTTGAAGGACAATCTTTGCACCCAGGGCATTCGCACCACCTGCGCGTCTAAGATTCTTGAAAACTTTGTGCCACCCTATGAGTCAACGGTGACCCAGCGACTGGCAACAGCTGGGGCCGTTTTTTTGGGTAAAACCAACATGGATGAGTTTGCCATGGGCAGCTCAACCGAGACCTCTGCCTTTCAGCTCACGTCAAATCCCTGGGATCTGGCTCGGGTCCCTGGCGGATCGTCCGGGGGCTCCGCTGCCGCCGTGGCCGCGGACGAGGCTCCGATTGCCCTGGGATCTGATACCGGCGGATCG
The DNA here is from genome assembly GCA_039820425.1 of Cyanobacteria bacterium J06635_1. Classification (GTDB taxonomy): domain Bacteria; phylum Cyanobacteriota; class Cyanobacteriia; order Phormidesmidales; family Phormidesmidaceae; genus SIO4C1. The sequence continues at coordinate 22,497 of JBCBQD010000056.1, read as the reverse complement.
ATTCGTCAGCCCGCTTCTTTTTGTGGCGTCGTGGGTCTGAAGCCGACCTATGGGCTGGTGTCTCGCTATGGGCTGGTGGCCTTTGCCTCCTCCCTCGATCAGATTGGCCCCTTTGGCCGCACGGTAGAGGATGCAGCTATTTTACTGGGTGCGATCGCAGGCTATGATCCCAAAGATTCCACCAGCCTCAACGTTAAAATTCCCGACTACACCCAGCACCTCAAAACCAATCTAAAAGGCAAACGCATTGGCCTGATCAAAGAAACCTTTGGTGAGGGGCTCGATGCCAGCGTCAATGACGCCCTCCAGGCCGCCATTGCACAACTAAAAGTATTAGGGGCCGAGATCCAAGAAATTTCCTGTCCCAATTTCAGCTACGGGTTGCCTACGTATTACATCATTGCCCCGTCCGAGGCCTCGTCAAACCTGGCCCGCTATGACGGCGTCAAATATGGCCGTCGCCGCGAAGACGACAACCTGATCTCCATGTATGCCAAAACCCGAGCCGAAGGGTTTGGGGCCGAGGTCAAGCGTCGCATCATGATTGGCACCTATGCCCTTTCTGCAGGCTACTACGACGCCTATTATCTCAAGGCCCAAAAAGTCCGGACGCTGATCAAACAAGATTTTGAAAAAGCCTTTGAATCAGTGGATGTGCTGCTGTCCCCCACGGTACCTACCACCGCCTTTAAAGCCGGGGAGAAAGTAGACGACCCCCTCAGCATGTATTTGTCTGACCTGATGACTATCACCGTCAATCTGGCCGGCTTACCCGGCATTAGCCTACCCTGCGGGTTCGACTCGGCCGGTTTACCAATTGGTCTACAGCTGATCAGCAACGTCCTCCGCGAAGACCAGCTATTTGAGGTGGGCTCGGCCTATGAGCAAGCCACCCAATGGCATACCAAAAGGCCTAGCCTCTAGCGCCCTTCAAAAACTGTCTCAGTAGCCTCTAACTGCTTAAAGGTGCCTCGAAGTGAGGACTTGCGATACAGCTCCACCGCTGAAATTGGCAGAACCACAGGCCAAAGTAAGGTAGCCAGGCCAATCACCATCCACGCATGGCGATCAGTTTTGCGAGCGGTCGTGTCCGTTAAATGCAGGCTGGTTAATACCGTTGCGACCCAGATGGCAGGAAGTAGATAAAGGTTCATTGATGGCTGGTTTGATGATTGCTTGACAGGTAATTCAAACTCGACAGGTAACTTGAAAAAGATGCGCCCAATGCTTCGTGTCTTAAATCTTTGTGTCCAATGTCTCTGGCCTAATGTCTCTGTCTTGTAACATTTTAGGTTTGCCTGACTGAGTCACCCACAAAGAAAGACCTTATTTCTGATCATAGACACCAGGGTTTGGGTCTGCTTAGGTGTTTCTTCCCAAATTGGTCCAGGTATTTCTACTGAATTTATTGAAAGGTGCCTGGGTGGTTTTGCCTAATTTTTGGCCTTATCTTTTGATAGGATCATAGGCTGCACATGCAAGCCCGAGATAAGGAGACCTCCCATGGCCAGAATGTATTACGACAGCGATGCCAACCTTGATTTGCTCAACGGCAAAACCGTAGCCATCATCGGCTATGGGTCCCAGGGTCATGCCCATGCCCTCAACCTTAAAGATAGCGGCGTTAACGTCCTTGTTGGACTCTACGAAGGCAGTCGCTCTGTCGCTAAAGCCGAGGCCGAAGGGCTCACGGTTAAGCCAGTGGCTGATGCCGCCGCCGCCGCAGATTTGATTATGATTTTGCTCCCCGATGAGGTGCAAAAGTCCGTTTATACCGAAAGCATCAAGCCGCATTTATCCGCTGGAAATGTGTTGGCATTTGCTCATGGTTTCAATATTAACTTTGCTCAGATTGTTCCGCCAAGTGACGTAGATGTGGTGATGGTGGCACCCAAGGGGCCTGGGCACCTCGTGCGGCGTACATACGAGCAAGGTCAAGGAGTTCCGTGTTTGTTTGCGATTTATCAAGATGCGACGGGGCAGGCTCGCGCTCGCGCCATGGCCTACGCCAAAGGGATTGGGGGCACTCGGGCGGGCATTTTAGAAACCACCTTTCGTGAAGAAACTGAAACCGACTTGTTCGGGGAGCAGGTGGTGCTCTGTGGCGGGCTCAGCGAGCTGATCAAGTCTGGGTTTGAAACTTTGGTAGAAGCGGGCTACCAGCCGGAGTTGGCCTACTTTGAGTGCATGCATGAGGTGAAGCTGATCGTAGACCTGATTGTAGAAGGCGGCCTGGCCACCATGCGAGACAGTATCTCCAACACCGCTGAGTATGGCGACTATACCCGCGGCCCCCGGATCATCACCGACGAAACCCGGGCTGAGATGCGCCAGATTCTCAAAGAGATTCAAACCGGACAGTTTGCCCGGGAGTTTGTGTTGGAAAACATGTCTGGTAGCGCTGGCTTTAACGCCATTCGCCGCCGGGAAGCAGAGCACCCCATTGAGGAAGTGGGTAAGGATTTGCGAGCTATGTTTAGCTGGCTAAAGAAAGCTTAAGATGCCAGCCGACTAAAGAAAGCTTAAGATTATGGCAGAATCTTGAATCGATTCGATCCATACAGGCTTGGCGCGATGCCAGGCCTTTTTTTATGCCAGGCCTTTTTTATGCCAGGCTTTTTTTTGCATAGATGAATGAAGGCCTGTCGCGATTGTCTTTGGGGATTTTCGCCTTTTGCCTACAACTGCTCCCACAGCGTTGCCCAGTCCGATTGATAAAATCCATCTTGATGAAACCATTGCTGGGTGCCCATCCCCAACGCGCGCGGGGCAGGGTGGGCGGTCAGGGTTTCTAGCTGGAGGGCCAGGTCAATCACAGCCTGCCGACCAATAGCGGTTTCAAACACTGACGACATGACGAAATCGATGGGGTGGGCCACGCAAAATTTTTTGAGCCGCGTGGGGGAGCCTGCGATCGCAGGCTTAATCACATAGACCCCCTGCCATCCTTTATAGTAATGGGCCTTTAACTGATCAAAGGTAGCGACAGACTCATCCAGGGCAATCAGGGTTTGATAGCGTTGGCTAAGTTTGAGCAAGGTGGCAAACTGATCGGGGGGCAGCGGCTGTTCAATGAACTCGATGGGATGTCGGGACGGGGAGTGGGACGGATGGAGTCGGGACTGCCCGCGGGTGCTGTCGCACCAATCTAGCCAATGACGGGCAACCAGTTCATCTAGCCCGCCGTTGGCATCAAGCCGTAGGGTGGCCTCGGGCGGTAGCTGATGCAATAGCCTCTCCAAGGTCTGAATTTCTTCAGAGACGGGGGCAATGCCAATTTTTAACTTAAAGGTACGATAGCCCCAGTCCCAGAGCACCGGCCAGGCTGAGAGGGCAGCCTCGCCAGGGGGCAAGAGGGTGCTGTAGCGAGCGGGCTTTAGTTCGGCATGGTGCAGGCTGCGGGCCAGATTAGCGCGGACGGTCTCAAACCCAAACTGACAGGCGGGTAGGGTCGGCAAAATTGAAAACAGGGTTTCATCTGAGAGGGTGGCGGGGAGCTGGGTGCAAAAGTTTAAGGCCTGCTCCAGACTCTCAGAGCCAAACCAAGGCACCGGAGCAATTTCACCATATCCACAGCGACCTTGATGATCGCTTAGCTTTAGGATAAGGCCCTCCCGTACCTGCCAGAGACCGTGGTGGGTGACCAGGGGCGTGCGAAAGGGGCGACGATAGGGCCGAAATTCAAAATGGTAGCTCATGCCCTTAACCCAGGGCGGCAGCTAATAGAAAGCTACCGCACAGGAGCAATCCACTCCAAAAATGAAACGCAATGGCCACAAACTTGGCATTTTGCACATTAGCGGGCTGATCGTGGTGACGCGCAACGTGACGACACAGGCGCACTGCCAGGGGGAGGCTGCCCACAACCAGGAGGGTCCACAGGGGAAAAAGCTTTAGCATAATGGCGGTGAATGCGATCACAAATACGCTGCCACACAACCACGGCATGAGTTGAGCCCCCCGCAATGTTCCCAACCGCACAATCGGAGACCGCTTGCCCGCCGCCAGATCATCCTCTACCTGATGAAAGTGTGAACAAAACAGCACCAGGGTTGTGGTTATTCCAATGAGGGTCGCCGCCGCCGCCGCCACGTAGGACCACTGCTGGGTCTGGCTATAATAGGCGGCCATCACCCCCACCGCAAAACTGACAAAACACAGGGGCTCACCCAGCCCCTGATACCCCAGCCGAAACGGTGGCCCCTGGTAGAGATAGCCCAGCCCGCAACAGACCAAAATCAACCCCAGCACCGTAAAATCTTGTTGTCGAAGGGCAATGGAGAAAATGCCCAGAATGCCTAAGGCCAAACAGCCATTGCCAATCTTAAAAATCAGTGACCGATTGCGGGTGAGATTAACCAGCGAATGGTGCTTGTTGGTATCAATGCCCGTCTCAGCATCAAAGACATCATTGGTGAGGTTTTCCCACACCAGCAGCAGCACCGCCGAGAGTATAAACGTCGCAAATACAGTCCTTTTCAACAGGCCCGTCTCGGCATAGGCAATCGCGGTGCCCACCAAAATAGGCATCACAGCAACGCTGTACATAGGCGGCTTGAGTGCCGCCATCCAAAGCTTTTTGTCAACGTGACGAACCGTATTAGGGGTCATGTTAAGGCGATTAGACAGGAATAATCAGGGTTAGCATAGCTTCAAACACCGCCTAGAACGACTTTAATTACGCAATCTTCACTTGCTATCCTTAAAGCAGCCAAACCACATCCAGGGTAAAAACTTGAGTAGGCTTTAGAGATGTATCAAACCGATCCCCCTCGTCCCGCTAAAGAATTTTTGCCGACGATGTACGATCTCCCAAGCGAAGATCCGGAGGAACCAGGTTTGCCAGATGAATTTCACCTGTGGCAGCCGCGCTTGCTAGACGAAACCTTTCGACCCTGTGCCTACCCATCGGACCAGGTCTTTACCGCCAGCGATCTCAACCTCTACTACGACGTTCGCCATCCACTTTGGTATAAACGCCCTGATTGGTTTGCAGTGGTAGATATTCCCAGACTTTACGAAGAAAAAGATCTGCGACTTAGCTATGTGGTTTGGCAGGAGGGGGTTAGCCCATTGGTTGTGGTAGAGCTACTCTCGCCAGGGACAGAAAAAGAAGATCTGGGTCAAATCCTGCGTTCGGTTGAGCAGCCCCCTACCAAGTGGCAGGTGTATGAGCAGATTCTGAGAATCCCTTACTACCTCTTGTTCGATCGCTATACTGACACGCTCAGAGCTTTTAGGCTCGAAGCCGATCGCTATCAAGAGATGCCCCTCAAAGAACCCCGGATTTGGATGCCTAGCTTAGAAATTGGCCTAGGGCTTTGGCAGGGCACCTATCAAGGTATAGAACGGCTCTGGCTCAGAGCATACGACGCCGAAGGCAATTGGCTGTTGAACCTTGAGGAACAGGCCCAGCAGGCCCAGCAAGAAGCTCAGCAGGCTCAGCAAGAAGCACAGCAGGCTCAGCAAGAAGCACAGCAGGCTCAGCAAGAAGCACAGCAGGCTCAGCAAGAAGCCCAGCAAGAACGAGAACGCGCTGAGCGCTTAGCAGCTCAATTAAAAGCACTCGGGCTCGAACCTGACTAACCCGTTTCCATCCTATATAGTCAGGGGTGAATTCCTTTGCTAGAGTGTCAGGGCAAGGCTGTCTGCTGGTGCGATCGCGACTATGAAAGGGTTGGATAAAAAGGCTGAAATTCTTAAACAGAAGATGATTGGCCTTAAGGATAAAGCAGCCACGCTCAAACAAAGTGTGACTGGCCTCAAAAACAAGCCACCGCTCTTATTTACAGCGGGGACAGCAGCGCTGCTCATTTTAGGGGGTGGGATTGCCTACTGGGGGGTGTCACACACCCTCTCGCAGCCAGGCAAACTCCCCGCTGGCATGAAGCTGGTACCGCAGGATGCCGTCATGACCCTGAGCATCAGCGCCCAAGAAACTCAGTGGACTAAGCTACGACAGTTTGGCACACCTGATACTCAGCGAAGCTTTGACAATTTTTTATTGAAGTGGCGCGACCAGCTACTGACGGTCAACGGCTATCAATTTAAGCGAGATATTAAGCCATGGGTTGGCGATGAAATGACGGTCATCTTTTTGCCTGTGGCCAATCCATCCGGCCCCGATCTGGAGACCGATGTGGCGATCATTTTGCCCATCGCTGACCGCACCAAGGCCAAGGCCTTGATGGCCGAACCCAAGGGCACAACCCGCTGGGTGGGGCGCGACTACAAGGGTGTTCAGATCCAATCAGTGACCACACCGACCGGTGAGACCTTTGAAACATCGGTCATTGGAACGGACTGGGTAGTGGTGGGTCAAACCCCCACAGCCGTGGAGAAAATCATTGATATCTCTGAGGGGGCGGCTTCTGTCTTGCAGACAGCGGGCTACCGTCAGGCTATCCCCAGGATTGATCACCCGCAGGCGTTTGCCCATCTCTACATCAATCTGCCCGCCGCCAAGCAGCTGATTGAGCCCTCCCAGGGGCTGCCCTTTGGCAATAGCGAAGGGTTGGCGGCAACCGTCACCCTGGGAAATACCGGAGTCAATTTTAAAGGAACGAGTTGGTTAGCGGCCAGTGATGATAACAACTACGCCGACCTCAAAAATACGCCCGATGAGATGTCGCGCCGGGTACCCGACGATGCCCTGTTGATGGTATCGGGCAATAGTTTGCAAAAACTCTGGCAAGATATTGGGGATGCTAACGGTGCGGTGCCGCTACTGCCCTTTCGCCCCGAAAATTTGAAGGCGGGGTTACAGAATGCCACCGGGTTGCGAATGGATGAGGATTTGATGCCGTGGATGGATGGTGAGTTTAGTTTTGCGTTGCTGCCACCTGCCAACCAAGAGCAGGGCAGCGTCGATCCAGGGCAGTTGCTGCTACTGGTACAGGCCAGCGATCGCAATGCCGCCGAAGCCACCTGGAAACGGCTCGATGACATTATCGAAAGTCGCTACGGCTACGAAGTCAAAACCATTGGCACAGAAGAGCAAATTGTCACCCAATGGGTTTCACCGTTTCAGGGCATTGCCATGAGCCACGGTTGGTTAGATGGCAATGTCACGTTCTTAGGGGTGGGGGCAGAGGTGGCCGATGCGATCGCACCCCGACCAAAATCCGCCCTGGCCGAATCAACCCTTTTTCAAGATTTGATATCAGAGGCCCCCAAAGCAAACACCGGCCACTTTTTTGTTGATCTCGCTGCCCTCAATGCCACCGAGGGCATGCTGCCCGTTCCCCAGTTAGCCCCCAACAGTGCCGCTTTTACCTCAGCTATCCAGGCCATCGGCGTCACCACAACCCTGCATAACGACCGCACGATTGACTATGACATTCAGGTCGAGCTAGCCAAAACTGAGCGCTCAGCGGAGTTGCCCGAGGGGGAAGGTTCCAAAGAAGGAGCGGAGTCAACACCGGGTAATTGATCAATAAACTCTAATTACTGCGCCTCGTTCGAAGCAGGCCCCCCAAAAGCAGGGGTCAAAAACGCCACCAGGGCACCAATCACAAAACCAGCCACATTGCGCGTCAGTGGTAGCCAATCGTTTGTACGGGTCACCACCGGCCCAATGCCAAAGGCCACAAATAAAATTGCCCACAGGGGCGAAAAAATCAGTACCCACTGCCAGGCAACAACTTGCCCTTCCTTGCGGGGATGGGCCGCAAACCCACAAATGACCCCCCCCAGTATTGATGTCACCAATGTCAAAATCCACTGCTCTTGGGGTAACCCAGGTACCACGGCACAGCCCCCTCGATTTAGGCAGGTTTCTAAGGACGCTAACGCCTGCATGATGGCCTGGTCTTCACCATTTTCACGGACAAAAAATTGGTTCCCAAAGCGGGTCTGCAGCTCAATCCAAAAGACTCGAGGCAACAGCGGATAGACTGAATCACCCACACTGAAGTTGAGGATATTGCCCCCCCGCCGATCGGCGACGAGCATAACGCTCTTATCATCTAACCCCCAGAAATCTTTAACGGCTCGACCTGGGGTCTCATCAAACTGGGTTAGCACCCGTAATTTCCAACCGGTTTCTGTCTCAAATTTCGGCAGGTGCTCGTTTAAGTAATCTTCTTGGGCCGCGTTGAGCAACTTGGCAAGATCAATCACCACGGTGGGCTCGTCTGGCAGCAGATCTGGATTCTCAAACGCTTGGGCCACCGGAGCCCCCACCCAAGGGAGCAAAGCCAGGCACAGGGCCAAACAACAGCCAAGGATACGGTGCTGAAAGAAAGCCCTAAGGCGGGGTGTGATCATTTTGTTTACAGTTGTTTACCTAACTTTAATTTAGGATTAAGCCTCACTGTCGTCAATCAATCGATTGATGTTTGGGGGCGACAGCAGGGCGGGTTAGGGGCGCTGGGCGGGCGGTATCTGCTGAATAGGCGGGAGCCTTCGGGGATGGCATTACAGAAGGGGGCGTTGTCGAAGGTCGTCGGGTGGGAGGGCGCTGACGTCGTTTTGGGCGGGATGGCTGCATAAAAACGCCCCAGGCAACCGTGAGCCCAGCCCATAAACTGCGCGCCGTCATCTGGGCTTGCTGGGCCTGCTGACTTGCCTGGGTAAGGCTCTGGTCAACTCGTTTGACCACATGGCTTGCCCCCTGAACCCCCTCATTCACATCTTCGGTCAGGTCACTCAAGTCTGCACCCGTTTGACGCAGGGAGTGCAGCGTCGGAGGTAGCTCTTGATGGAGCACGTCTAATAGTTTTTCGGCGCTGCGGACAACCCTTGCCATTCCCAGCACAACGGGGATGGCCACCATCAATAAGAGGATCACACTCAGGGCCAGCAGCCCCATCGATAGGCTCAGCCAAAACAGCGGGTTAGTCACGTCCAGATGAGGGCTCCTCTACCTGGGAGACTTTGGGGGCAGTTACTGGAGCAGTGCCATAGGAGGGCTGCTCTCGCTGCAGGTTTTCAAACTCGCGACGACTGGCGGCCTGCCCGGCAGCGATCGCATCCCGCAATCGTACTAGGGTTTGCTCCCAGTTTTGCAGGCTAGTTTCAGAGAGCCGGTCGGCCTGCAAATGCAGACTGCTAGAGAGATCTTCAATCAGCTCTGGCAGGGCATCTGCTGACTTTTTGAGGACTTGTCGGGTTTCGCGCCCCGTTTTGGGGGCCAGCAGCAACCCGGTCACGGCCCCGATCAGGCTTCCTAAAATCACACCGCCGACAAAGGCTCCAGACTGGTTTTGTGACATGGCTGTTGTCCTTAAAAATACGCTTGGGCTTAAATACGCTTAGAAAACTTTTTATGCTTGGAAATCTAGATTACCGTTTGATGAACCGGGCGGACCACTTAAGGAGCTTTATTAGGGCTAAGAGCTGAGCAAGCTGACGACGGCGATGCTGCCAAATGACATACTGCTGCTGCCAGGTTTGAATCTGATGCTGGCTAGCATCTAGGGTTTGAGCAGTCTGGGGAAGCTGAGTCTGGACTGCTTGCTCCCAACGGTTGAGGGTTTGTTGGAGCTGAGCAAGCGGCCTCCGCCATTGCCAAAACTTGTAGGCGGCCCAACAGCAGACAAGGGCCAGACCCAGGTTTGCGATCGCAAGTAGCAGCATTTTAGCCCCTAATCTTTGATTGAATTCTCCATAGCCAATACGATAGCAACCTATATCGTAAGTGGATGCAAACAAATAGCTCTATATTTGTCTAAACGTGAAAAGGGTAGACTCAGGTGCAAACAACAGCTTCGGTTTTCTACATTAATCCAGCCAGTGGCCATGATCAGAATGCTGGCACCGCCCAAGCCCCGTTTAAGACCCTGACCAACGCCCTCCGGCAGGCCCGTCCGGGAACCCGATTGCAATTAGAAGCCGGGGTATACCAGGCCGAAACCGGTGAACGGTTTCCGATCAAAATCCCGACGGGGGTGACGGTTTCGGGGCAGGGTGGCACGGTTTTGATTACAGGGGGCGGGGCGATCACCACCGCTGAGTTTGGCCAGCAGCAGGTCACCCTGGTATTAGCGGATCGAGCCCAGCTGCGTGGGGTGACCGTGACTAACCCCCTTAGCCAGGGCATCGGCGTCTGGATCGAGAGCGGTTCCCCCATTTTGGCCCGCAATCGCTTGGTCAAGTGTCGTCGAGACGGCGTCTATGTCACCGGCAATGCCCTCCCCGTCATTTTAGAAAATGAATTTGTCGAAAATGTCGCCAGTGGGCTGTTTATGGTGCGCCAGGCCAAGGGGGAAGTGCGCCAAAATACCTTTCGCAAAACCGGCTACGGCATTGCCCTAAGCGATCAGGCGGCCCCCCTGCTGGTGGCGAATCAAGTCAGCGAAAATAAAGCAGGCATCGTGATTTCGCGCTCGGCTCGGCCTGTGCTGCGTCAAAACCGAGTCGAAAAAAACCAGACCGTGGGGCTTTGGGTGCAAGATGCGGCAGCGCCCGATCTGGGGCAAAGCCAGGACCCCGGCCAAAATGCATTTCAGAACAATGCCGAGTGGAATCTCCGTAACGATGTCAGGGGCGCGGTGATCACGGCGGGCAATCAGCTTAACCCCAACACGGTGCGCGGTCCCATCACCTACGCAGCCAGCCAACTACCTGACCCGGTCACCATCCCTGAGGTCTTGCTGGGGCGAGTGGTCCCAGAGCCACAACCCAAGGCCACGGAGCCCAAAGCTGAGCCCGCCCCCATCAACCTCAACAGCCGCTTTACCGATTTGGTCGGCCACTGGGCTGCCCCCTTTGTCGATGCCCTGGCCGAGAACGGTCTGGTGCGAGGTTTTTTAGACGGTTCATTTCGCCCCGATTTGACCGTCACCCGAGCCCAGTTTGCGGCCCTGGCGATGGCAGCTTTTCCCAATCAGGCCAACGATAGCCGACGGTTTAATGCCTTTGTTGATGTGCCCAACGGGTTTTGGGCCCGAGAGGTCATCTATCGAGCCCAGGCCCAGGGCTTTTTATCGGGGTTCCCGGATAATACCTTTCGCCCCGATGCGCCAATGACTCGGGTGCAGGCTATCGTGGCGTTGGTCAGTGGTCTGCGGCTGGGGGCGGGGCAGTCTGGCCAGCTAGGGGTTTACCAGGACCGCGCCCAGATACCGTCCTATGCGATTGATGCGGTGGCGGCGGCCACCCAGCGGCAAATGGTGGTCAACCACCCGGTGGTCGATCAGCTGCGGCCCATGCAGCCGATCACCCGAGCCGAGACCGTTGCCCTGGTGTACCAGGCCCTGGTGACCCTAGGTAAGATGCCTGCCTTACCGTCCCCGTTTATTGTGCGCCCCCTGGATGTGGTGCCTAATTTCAGCGATTTAGAGCGCCATTGGGCCAGCCCCTTTATCGAAAAGCTTTCTGAAAAAAATTTAATTAGCGGGTTTGGCAATGGCCGATTTCAGCCCGATAACCCCATGACCCGAGCCCAGTTTGCGGCTCTGGTGGTCAATGCCTATCAGCCCAAGCTGCAACGCGATGCCCTCAGCTTTCGAGATGTGCCGCCCGACTTCTGGGCTGCGGGGGCCATTCAAACCGCTTACCGTGCCAAGTTCCTATCCGGGTTCCCTGATTATTCCTTTGCCCCTGAGCATCCGGTCTTAAAGCTTCAGGTCCTTCTGGCCCTGGTCAGCGGCCTCGAGCTCAATCAGAAGACTAACGCCCCCCTTAGCTTGCTCGATCGCTACCGTGACCGCCATCGGATTCCAGCCTATGCCGAGGGTGCGATCGCAACCGCTACCCAGTTGGGCCTGGTGTTTAACTATCCCGACAAGCGAGAGCTGCACCCCACCCGCATCGCCAACCGCGCCGAGGTCGCCGCCATCGTCTACCAGGGATTAGTCATTTTGAATAAAGCCGAAGCCATGGCATCACCCTATCAGGTGACAGTTTAAATGAGAGAATAGAAATTTAACCCCAGCTTAAGAATTTTGAGGAAGACATCATGGCAGAAATCCAGTTCGCCCGTGGGATCGCAGAGGAAGTGGTGCCCGATGTGCGCCTCACCCGATCTAAAGACGGCACCAACGGCTTAGCGACCTTCTATTTTGATCACCCTAAGGCGCTAACGGATGAAGGGGTCGAAATCACCGGCATGTATCTGATTGACGAAGAAGGCGAATTGTCTACTCGCGAAGTCAATGGTAAATTTGTCAACGGCGAACCCGCTGGCATTGAGGCCTCTTACGCGATTAAGAGCCCGGAGCAGTGGGACCGGTTTATGCGCTTTATGCAACGCTACGGCGAGCAAAATGGGTTAGGCTTCACGAAAAGCTAGGCGCTGAATGGATCATCTTCCCCATCCGGACGCCACCACCTTCAGAGTCCGCTGTGGTGTCATCACGGTCAGCGACACCCGCACCCCTGAGACAGACACCAGCGGTCAGCTCATTCAAGACCTGCTGATGGCTGAGGGACATCTGATTCAAGCCTATCGCTTGGTTAAGGATGAACCTGAGAATATTTGTGATCGCTTGGTTCAGCTGAGTGCTGAGGCGGATGCAGTCATCCTCAACGGGGGGACGGGGATTGCACCCAGGGATACGACCTATGATGCGATCTCAACCCTCCTCACTAAAGAGCTTCCCGGCTTCGGTGAGCTCTTTCGCCAGCTTAGCTATGCAGAAATCGGCTCCCGCGCCATGGCTTCACGGGCAGTAGCCGGTACCTACGGTTCAACCCTGATTTTCTCGCTACCGGGGTCGAGTAAGGCGGTCAAACTGGCGATGGAAAAACTGATTTTGCCAGAGGTGCGACATCTGGTTAAATTACTTCGCCAGTAGAGGTCAACTCACAACTATTTGCGGTGAGTTTGTCCAAAGCTCATGCACGATGATTAATGCCGGATCCCTTGGTAGGGCTGGTGATGTGTAGTATGGGCTGCGCGGGACTTTCCCTTTGGATTCAGCTGTTACGATATCGGTGCGTTACGCTAGCGCTAACGGCACCCTACAGGTTGGTTGGGTCAATAGCGATAAGGGATTGAAAACGTGGATCGTTACGGAGGGGGACAAAATCCTCATCATCGGCGATTTCAGCTTTGCGCTCTGGGTCTAACCGAATGGATTTTTCTAAATGGTCAAGGGCGTGGTTTGAGTTGTCGTTAAGCAACCAATATAATGCCATGCTTTCTAAGGCAGCAGTATTTTCAGAACTCAATTCTAGGGCTTTATCCAAACTCTCCTTTGCATCAGAAAGTTGCTCTAATTTTAGGTGTGCATAACCTTGAGCGCTCCAGGCATAGTCATTATCAGGTTTGGCTTGCAGGATCTCGGCACAGCTCAAGAGTACTTGATCGTACTTTTTAAGTTTGATCAAGGCAAAAGCCTTAATGAGTAAAACCTCGGGCATCGGAGAGACATAACTTGCGGCCTCATCAAAGGTTAAAACTGTTTCTTGATAACGTTCTAGAAAGAACAGAGATAGCCCCTTACGGTAAAGCGCTTCGTGTTTGTCCGGTTTAATGGCTAAGGCGGCCTCATAGGCTGTGATCGCGTCCTCATCGCGCCCCAGCTTAGCCAAGGATATGCCCTTGTTATAGAGCGCTGCGGGGTAGTCCGGTTTAATGGCTAAGGCCGCCTCATAGGCTGAGATCGCGTCCTCATCGCGCCCCAGATTATCCAAAGAATTGCCTAAATCAAATGTCAAAAGATTGACACTAAATTTAGGGGCATCCACCGCAACCAGCTCATTAGCTTGAATTTGTGCTTTTAATAAATAGCTCTCTCTTGAACCCTCTGCACCATATTTTGATTGATAAAAATAAGCAACAAACTTCGCTAGACCATTTAATTTTTCCGTCCGCTTCCAACAAAGACCTAACGATGTTTTGATAACTACTTCAATTTGTTGTTTTAGCCGCTTTAAGTCCTCTTGCTCAAATAGCTGAGATAAATCTTCCCCAAACTTTAGTAAGATACCTGTTTCCACCATCGGGCTTAGTTGTTGCAAAGAGGTTTGCAGACCCTTCTTAATCAGCGGATGCCTATCTTCTTGATATTCCGCAGCAACTGCCTGCAATGGCTGCTGCACCAGCTCTAAATGACCCAAATAAATGCTCTCTAACAATCGAGCAATCACCATCACCTCTGCCTGCTGGGGCTGGGCAAAGAGCTGATGATACAGTGCCTCTGATTGATAACTCCGCCAGTCTTCACTGTCATACTTTTCAGAAATATGGGCATCTTTCCACACTTCTTCATCCGCTAGACCGCCATAGTGATCGGCTAGCCTCTGATGGGTCATGCGAAACTGTTTTTGACTCTCTTCATAAAATGCTTGCCGCAATACGTCCCGTGCCACGTCATCAAGCCGATACCCTGCATCGGTACGTTGACTAAAGGGCAAATCCAACAGCCAACGAAACCGCCCCTTAGCAGTTTCTTTCTCTTGTAGTGGAATCTCTAACGCTTCGCAGCGGGTCAAATACTTGATTAAGTCGCCATCAAATGAGCGACAACAGGCAACAATCTGCACTAGCTGAATCTCATGGATACTAAACTGCCGTAGCAATAGCTGCTTGACTGCCTGCACACCCTCCGTAAAATCGGGTTCCTCCCCTCGACGATATTCTTCTCGGACCCAGTTCAGATAATAGGGCAACCCCCTGGTCGCTGCAATAATTTGTCTTACTCGATCATCGTCAGTAATGCCAACTTCTGCTAAGTATTGCTGAGATTGAGGTTCTTCAAACCTTTCCAGTTCCTGTTCATAGACGGCCTGATCATTCTGGTTTCGTTCGCTCCAGTGCTCCTTATTGAGCAAACGCTTACGCCCAGCGGTAACCATGCGAATGGGATGCGCCTGGAGGTCTGTATTTCCCAGCAATAGCTTACACAACCACTGGTCTACTTCCGGTGGCACTTTTTCATAAAAATCTAGCACCAGTAAAATCGGCTGGGCCGCTGCTTTTGCCTGCAAACATTTGGAAAAGGCTTTGGTTAGCTCCAACAGCGGATTCAGCATTAGCGCCTGCAGCTCTCGATCATCCCGAGTAGCCTTATGGCGATGGATAATGCCTTTTACCTCATCCAACATAGAGGCACTCAGTTCTGCCGCATCACCAATATGGGGCGCAGCCAACGACAACCCAGCTCCCACTAAGCTGCCCCCTGGCAACATGGCTGAAATACCCTGCAACGCTAGGGTACTAAACTTTTTCAGCTGGTCGATTTGTTTATCGTCAGCCTTACCAGTACCGCTTTCCGCCTCAGTTTTTAGCGTTTCCAAGGTGCTGTTGTAGCGCTGCTCCAGTTTATAAAACTCATTTTCGTCAGCCTCATTGGTCATGGCCGCCAGCTGACCATAGAGCACCTTCATTACCCCCAGGGGCGTATTGGCATTAGCGGTATCGCCAAATTTAACCTCAGCAATGGTTGCAATATTCGGATAGTGCTGACGATGGTTTGCCATCGCCCTGGCCAGCACTGTGGATTTTCCAACCCCGCCTAACCCCCAAACATGAAACACCACCGGGCGTTTGGCTGGCAACTCAAACGAGGCTGCTAAATCTTCTAAAAACCGTTCAGCAACGGTGCGAGGGATATAGATATCAGGAACTGCCATGGCCACCAGGCAAATCAAGGAAACTTGGTTTAATTTTACGGTGTATTTTTCTTAATGCAGGAAAATGGTCGCTTTCATACATCCTCGCTCCCACAGACCCCATCCAATGCGGGCCATGAGGCATTAAGGACGGATGTTGGGTTTATTGGACAAGGGCCAAAACTCCAGTTAAGTAGGTAGGCAAAATAAATTACACAAGAACTTCTTGAAGATGACACTCTTGAAAAGGCCCCCAAACCCCCAATTCTGGGGGCTTAAGAACTTCAAAGCCCCTCAGACTTGGGGGCTTAAAGCCCTGCGGGCATACATGAAAAGGGGGCCTCCAGTAGTTTGAAATTAATTGTGCTTATCTACTTAACTACAGCATCTTCTTAACTACAGCATCTTCGACCCATGCCTGCGGATTGGGGCCATAATTTCTAGCACTCCCTCCAGGTAGGCGACTCGATACCAGGGGCGATCGCCCAGACGATTAAGCAAGATTTCGTACTGCTGCCAGCTCACCCGAGAAATTAAATACTGCTCTTCAGATTCATCAGAGTCTAGTAGTTTGTCAGCCTTAAATTTTCGGGTTAGACCGACGCGGAGACACGGGGAATGGGAGACGCGGAGATCGCTTATGGCTGAGATTCTCCGCGTCTCCGCGTCTCCCCCTCTCCGCGTCATCCCTACCCGAATTTTTATGCTTGACGCAGTACTAGGTTGAGCGCGGCGGTTACGTCGTTGAGTAACATGGATGTCATTGCGGATAACCTTAATCCCCTCTTTACCTGCCATGATAGAGGCATCGGTATAGTTGAGTTTGATTATTTTTTAGTCGATGGAGCAAATGGTGCCCCTATTAAAATTGGGCTCGCTGCTCTGGCTGGTCGCTTTATCAGGTTGCTACCGACTTAATGCCAACCAGGCTGAGGCGGAGATCAAGGCTGATATTGAGCGCCAAGGTCGGCGGGTTTCGCTCAAATCAGTGACGTGCCCTGGCAATGTCAGCAAGCAGGCAGGCGCTTATTTTCGTTGCGTGGGTGAGCTGCCCACTGGGGAGATGTTTACCATCAATGTCACCCAGCAAGACGATCAAGGCTCGTTAACCTGGAATGTCCCTAGCTCTAAAGCTTTGATCAACCTGGTATCCCTGGAGGAAAAAATCCAGACTGGGTTTAGTCAAGACCTGGGCAAGCGCCCTGACATTGACTGCGGTGCTGCCTACCGCATCAACGCCCGCGGTGAGTCCTTTGAATGTGATGTCGTCGGCAGTGTCACCGTCGGCACTGACCGCATTGAGTCAGTCTTAGTCAAAGTAGACGCAGAGGGCAACCTCCAATGGCAGGAGATCCGTCAAACAACTGCACCAGCTTCGGTCGCAGCAGGCGGGCAGGCAGCAGGTTCGGCCTCTGACAATACACCAGCGGCCAGCCCTAGCACCGAAGCGCCAGATGCACCAGCAGGCTCATCGTCTAACGAGGAAGATGAAGCTGCCTCAAATGTGGATTTAGACAATCCTCGTGACCCGGCGGTGATTGAAGCGGAGTTACCCGATGTCACCGATGATTAATCGTATCCACGCCCTTTTATGCTTGCATCTCTTTTCTTTCGGCCTTTCATTATGGGGGTTTGACTCCTGTTTACCGATTAGAACGGTGGGTTTAAGGTAGTCGATCACTATGATAGATTCTGGTGATCCGTAACCCATCCTACATCCCTTTCCCCCTGTCCCTTTCGCCCTTATCCTTATAGCCCTACGGGCATGGCTGACGCTAGCGCCCTTCGCCCTTTACCCACCACCCATTACCCCCTACCTCCCATGTCAACCGTTCTTGATTTTTTAGCCAAAGGTGGCCCGGTCATGATTCCTATCCTCGGGGCGTCGGTCTTGACGATTTCTTGTGGGCTGGAACGTGCGCTGTTTTGGTCTGAGCTGCTAAAGCGAGAGGCCAAGGTGGTGGATGGGGTGATCAATGCGGCCCGACAAAGTTTGGATGAGGCGGCTGCGATCGCAACCCAGCATCGTGACACCCCCATCGGTCGATTTCTCTATGCCCCCCTGCGGCTACAAAACGCTTCACCCGAAACCTTTCGCCTGGCAATGGAAGCTGCCGCCGATAAAGAATTTATCAAAATGCGCAAGGGTGACAAGCTGCTGGAGACAATCGTGGCCATTTCTCCCCTGCTCGGGCTATTGGGAACGGTAACCGGTCTGATCGGCACCTTCTACAGCCTCGACATTGGCGGCGGTGGCGGAGAGGAAGCCGGTCAGGCCGCAGCCGGCATCGGCGAAGCGTTGATTACCACAGCGGCTGGCATGATCGTCGCAATCATGGCCCTGTTGGTGCTGCGCATTATGGTCACCCTGCAAACCCAGCAAACCGACTACTTTTCTGAAGCGGGGAATGAGTTAGAACTGATTTATAGACAGTATTGGTATGAGCCTGCACTGTTAGCAGCTGATGGTCGAGGCCAAACAGGGGTATCCGAACCGCCGGTTGAACCGGCTCGTTATTAGCCCACTTTCCCTTTTTTGGTCTATATCTTTTTCGGTCTGTATGATGATGTCGTTGTTGAGCGGCTTACAGTTCTTGGGGGTTCTGGAAAAGATGGGCTCGCTAGTTAGATCGGTTGGCTTACATCACTATCGACCGGCAGCTTAGCCCATCCTACGATTCCAATTACCCATCACCCACTACCCATTACCCATTACCTCCCCTTTCGCCCTTCCCCCTTGACCCATGCGCATCAAACGCCCCACCAGCGAAATTCCCGCCATCGACCTCGTCCCCATGCTGACAGTGATGATGGGGGTCCTGGCCTTTTTTGTCGTGGTCACCGTGTCGCTGGGCAGCGAAGACCTGATCGAAGTTGAACTCCCCCCCAAGCAGGACGAAGATAGCGAACCCCAGGTTAATTCAATCAAAGACCTGTTTATCGTCGAACTCGACGCCACCGAGCAAATGCTACTAAACGGCGATCCCATCGCCCAGGCGGAACTCGCCACCCGCATCGAAACCTACCTTGCTCAAAATCCTGAAAATACGGTTTACCTGGTTCCCGACGAAACCCTGGAGTACGAAAACGTCATGCAGTTCCTCGGCACCATGCGCCAAGTCGGCGGCGATCGGGTCTCCCTAGCTTTAGAAGAAGAATAATCTAATGCTTTCCTACCCTATCTCCCCCATCTTCCTCTTCTGCTCCCCTGTCCCCTGGGCAAGGTGACCTTGGTCCCTAACATTCCTTCCCATCACCCACCCCACTACCCTCTCCCCATGTCCCTCCGCAATCGCCAACCCCAATCCAAAATCCCAGAGGTCAATCTTGTCCCGATGATGGACGTGCTAATGACGGTGTTGACCTTTTTTGTGATCATCTCCATGAGCCTGAGCGGCATTCAGATCTTTGGGGTAAACCTGCCGTCGGAGGTCTCTGGCACCGATGACAAACTGGTGGATAAAGCCGAACCTCTGGTGTTGGGGCTGACCAGCGACGGTCAAGTGATGCTTGAAAATGAACCCACCGATCTCCAGGCGCTGTCCGAGGTGATTCGCACCTACTTCAGCGAAAACCCGGACGGGACACTGATGCTCAAAGCCGATCGCAGTCTGCCCTATAGCGATGTATCAAAAATGCTGGCTGACCTACGCAGCATCGGCGGCAAGCGAGTTTCACTAGCAGTCGAATAGGTTACTTAAACAGTTTGGCACTTTCCTCATCACCTATATATCGCCAATGCCAGGGTTCATGGGTTTCATTGCCTGGGGGGAAAGATAGCTCAAAGCCATAGCTAGCCGCATTTTTCTGAAGCCATTGAAAGGCTCGGGTTTGCTCAAAACTAGGCTGACGATCGGTGGCTTCAGCGGCATCCAAATCGGCAATATCAACGGCATAGCCAGTGGGATAGTCGCTGTCGCGTAACCAGTCAGCATCACTGGATCGCTGTTTTAACGCTTGGCGCGATAGATAGCCTGACAGGGGGTATAACCTGACGCCATCAGCTTTGGCGGCACTCGTCATCTGCCAAAAAGCCTTGGCAGCACTGGGCTGTAGTTGAATACTGCCGTCTTCGAGGAGGTTGGTCAGGTCTTTGGCCGAAGCTTCAGGATACCCCTGCCCCCAGGGTAAAGAGAGAGAGGGTAAGGAAAACGACGGTAGCGAGGGTCGCCAATCCTGAACTTTTTGTTGCATCAGAAAGATCTGGTAGCTACCCCATTGAAATGACTTGACGCTGATCCCCAGGGTCAACAGGCCCAACAGTGACCCGATAAACAGTCGTCTCAGATATCGGGGGGGGATCGCAATCGAGCGGGTTGGGGGGGTAGTTGCGCGGGTAGGTAGGTTTGCCCTAGCCTGATGCTGTCGCCCTGGAGCGACTGGCACCGTCGCCATTTTGCTGTCGTTGGCGACGAGGAGTTTCGTGTGCATGACCCCCAGGGCTTCCCAGGCGGCTTTGGCGGTGGGAAACCGATCGCTGGGCTCAGGCTGCAGCAGACGCTCAAGGAAGGTGGTCAAACTCTGACTGGCGGTAACGAGATCGCGCCATTGAACCTGAGCGGTGACCGGATCACGAGGTAGGTTACCGGGAGATTGGCCGGTGAGGGCTGCGATCGCAACCAGACCCAAGCTATACAAATCACTCGCCAGCACCGACTCACCATACTGCTGCTCAGGTGCAATATAGTCTGGATTGCCCGCCACAAGGGGGCTTGTCAACTGGCCCTCGGGGCTGATTTTGCTGGCGCTCAGATGACGGATTGCTCCAAAATCCAACAAAAAGAGTCTTCCTGTCGATTTTTGTCGGATCAGACTGCTGGGTTGTAGATTTTGATGCGCATGACGGTGTTTATGGACAAAGGTGAGAGTCTCCAACGTATCTTGTAGCAGTCTGACAACATAGCTTTCGCTAAGGCGTTTATTCAGCGTGATTTCCTCTGATAGACGGTGCCCCTCAACCCATTCTCTCACCACGTAAAACTTGCCCGACTCATGCCAAAAGGCCAGCACCTGAGGGATTTGAGCATGCTGACCCAGTTGCCGCAGCTCCCGAGTAGCCCGTTCAAAATGCTTAATCAGGTTCGTATGGGGGCAAACAAATGCATACAACACACACTGAGGACGATGGGTAGCCTGCGAATCGTTGACCAGATAAACAGTCTCTAGGGGGTGTTGGCTGAGCACCTCGACGACGTCGTAGTGCTGGATGCGCGTAGCTTGGGTCATGCCTCGGGCAGATCGACGCTGTACTGGAATAAGCATATCAATTGCTTCAAATTGAGGTTGTCTGATTTCGGTCAGTTTTGCAAGCTGGCACAGCCTCACAGCGTTCTGTGCAAAATAGAAATTTCGAAAGCTACTAACGTTTCAGGGATATCAACCACTTTGTCGGTGTCAAACCGAGTGGATAGCAATACTGTCCATCCGTGGGGCTCCTCCGGACGATCAATGTTAGCCGGTTGTTCATAGCCAAAATTGATCAAGATCAAAATTCTTTCCCGCTCGGTTTCCCTCACATAGACAAGACATTCATTCGGATAGTGGATCAAACTTCGCCAGCGCCCCCGTTGCAGTGCCCCATACTGCTTGCGTAGCTGTATCAAACGGCGATAAAAATTGAGAATTGACTGCTCATCCGCCAACGCTGTTGCCACATTGACGGTGGTATAGTTCTCATGCACCGGCAGCCAGGGCTCAACCGTTTTGCCAAAACTAAACCCCGCATGGGCAGACGTATCCCACTGCATGGGGGTGCGTGCCCCATCTCGAACTTCCGGCGATGCCTCATCAGGATTCGCTGCAATCGCCTGATCGCGGCGTTTTTCAGGAGGAATATCGGTATTGTTGAGCATCCCCAACTCCTGACCATAGTAGAGAACGGGGGTGCCTCTTACGGTCAACAAAATAGTGGCAGCAGCCTTGGCAATAGCATCTGGGTTGGTACACAGGCTGCACTCGACCCAGCGCGATAGGTGACGTGGAATATCGTGATTATCTAAGAAGTAAGTCGGCCAATCTTCGGGGGCTAACAACGTTTCTTTTTTCTCGATTTTGCGTTGCAGGTAGCTTGGATACCAGGGGCTAAACGGAAACTCAAAGTCAAACGGCAGATGTAGCTCATCATGGTGTGCGCCATAAAATATGGTGGACTCATACATGGAGCTGTCGATAAAGGTTTCACCAATCAGCACCCGATCATCGTAGCTGTCTATGATCTGGCGAATCTCTCGGATAATTTGATGATTTTCAGGCAGATTTTTGTCGTAGAGGTGGTGGTAGTTGTTGTACTCATTTTTGTCGGTGCCGTCAAATTTGGCAGGATTATCGCGAAAGAACTGGTCTTTGCTATAGACGCTAGACGCATCTAGCCGAAAGCCATCCACGCCCTTGTCTAACCAAAACCGAATCATGCTGTAGATAGCTTGGCGCACCTCGGGGTTACGCCAGTTGAGATCAGGTTGGTTCTTGTTAAAGGTGTGAAAATAATACTGTTCTCTCTCGGCACAGTAGGTCCATCCCGCGCCGCCAAAGTAAGAACGCCAGTTATTGGGGCACCCGCCGTTAGGGTACGGATCTTGCCAGATATACCAGTCCTGTTTGGGATTGTCGCGGCTGGCGGTTGATTCTACAAACCAACTGTGCTGGTTTGAGGTATGGTTAATCACCAGATCCATAATCACCCTGATGCCCCGTTGATGGGCCTCCACCAGCAGCCTTTCAAAGTCTTCAAGAGTACCAAACTTGCCACATACGTCAGTATAGTCGCTGACATCGTAGCCGTTATCGACCATGGGCGATTTGTTAATCGGCGACAGCCAAATCGCATCTATGCCCAGAGCAGTCTCACTCTCAGGGTTGCCATCGTTGAGATAGTCTAGATGACGAATAATCCCCTGCAAATCACCGGTGCCATTGCCGGTGCTATCGGCAAAGGTCAGGGGATAAATTTGATAGATGACACCCGTTTGCCACCACGGCTGTGGGGTTGTGAGGTCA
>JBCBQD010000055.1:0-25463 GCA_039820425.1 Cyanobacteria bacterium J06635_1 | reverse complement strand
CTCCTCTAACGCAATTGGTCTTCATTTCTACCCCATTTGGGAAGCCGCTTCTTTAGATGAGTGGCTCTACAACGGCGGCCCTTACCAACTGGTTATCTTTCACTTTTTGATTGGCATTTTTGCTTACATGGGTCGCGAATGGGAGCTATCTTATCGGCTCGGCATGCGTCCATGGATCTGCGTTGCGTACTCTGCGCCTGTCGCAGCGGCTTCTGCGGTCTTCTTGATCTATCCCCTGGGTCAGGGTTCTTTCTCGGACGGCATGCCGTTGGGTATCTCCGGCACGTTCAACTTCATGCTGGTTTTCCAGGCTGAGCACAATATCTTGATGCACCCGTTTCACATGCTGGGGGTTGCGGGGGTATTTGGCGGAGCGCTGTTTAGCGCAATGCACGGATCGTTAGTGACCTCTTCCCTCGTCCGAGAAACCACCGAAATTGAGTCTCAGAACTATGGCTACAAGTTTGGTCAAGAAGAAGAGACCTATAACATTGTGGCAGCCCACGGCTACTTTGGGCGTCTGGTCGGGCGCACCAACGAGGTGCTGCTGGGCGTAGAAGCCAACAGTCGGACGCTCCACTTCTTTTTAGCAGCCTGGCCGGTGGTGGGGATCTGGTTCACTGCCTTGGGCATCAGCACCATGGCCTTTAACTTGAATGGGTTTAATTTTAACCAGAGTGTTTTAGATGCCCAGGGGCGCGTGATTAATACCTGGGCAGATGTCTTAAACCGGGCAAATCTGGGGATAGAGGTGATGCATGAGCGCAATGCCCACAACTTCCCGCTTGACTTGGCCTCAGGCGAGGCTGCACCAGTCGCATTCACTGCCCCCGACTTGATCAATGATCTCGGTCAAGCGTAGGGCAAATGCTTTAGTTGTCATGATTGTGATGATTGCTAGCTCCCAGATATGGGAGCTTTTTTCTGTAACCAGCAGGTACCGATAAACCTGATGTAAGCTTTGGATAACAACTCAGGTTTATTTCCCATGGAGATAGGTGCGTATCTAGAACGCATCGGTTACAGCGGAACTCGCGAGCCGACAGTGAAAACACTCAAGCAACTCCACCGGGCGCACATGCGCTCAGTTCCCTTCGAGAATCTTGATATTCATTTGGGTCGCCCAATTGTAGTCTCTCTAGCATCTTTTTATGACAAGATCGTTCGATGTCGGCGAGGGGGCTTTTGCTATGAGCTTAATGGGTTGTTTGGGTGGTTGCTGGAGCAGCTTGGTTTCAAAGTCGTCACGTTATCAGCGCGGGTGTTTAGAGACACACAACCGGGAGCTGAGTTCGACCATATGCTTTTGCTGATTGAGATGGAGGAGGTGCGATTGATTGCAGACGTGGGCTTTGGAGATTCTTTTCTAGAGCCACTTCTACTTGATAGCAGCGAAGCACATGAGCAGCATGGCAGCATGTATCGGCTGACAGGTTCTGAGACTGAGAAGGTGCTCCAGCAACAGCGCGGATCTGATTGGAGCCCGCAATATATTTTTGCGCTAAAACCTTGTCGGCTCGATGAATTTAGCGTCATGTGCCAATATCAGCAAACCTCACCGGAGTCTCATTTTACGCAAAAAACAGTGTGCTCACTGGCGACGGTGGAAGGGCGGGTTACGCTATCAAATAATCATTTAATAGTAACAACTGATGGGCAGCGTAAGGAACAAGAAGTACCGAATAGAGAGGCGTATCAAACATCTTTAAAGACCTATTTTGGCATAGAACTTGCAGAAGGCGCGCCGATTCACAAACTGATGAGCCCAACCAACAAGTTGCCAGAGCCAATTTAATAAATGCGTTAGGGTAAGAAATCAAAATGGAACCCCTGATATGTCTATCTGGAAATGCAGCGTGGGCCAACCGTCTCGTCCTCTAAGCAGTTGGGTTTGTGCTTACGGTGGCTACGAAGAAAATACCCGTTTCCCCGTGCGGCGACTTGAGGTTCCAAAGGACCGGGTCATTCTAATTTTAGAATTAGGGACTCGTTTACAGGTGGGTGCTGTAGATACTGAGTCATCTCCTGGCCAGTATGACGCCTTTGTTGTCGGGTTGAATGGGAAACCCCTGATCACTGAACACAGCGGGGTACAGTGTTGTATAGAAGTAGCCCTGTTTCCCTGGACAGTTAATCGGCTGTTTGGCAGGGCGGCGAATGAGTTCTCTCAAGCAGTGGTGAATTTAGAAGACATTTGGGGCAGTGAGGCCCATTTGCTGATCGAACAGCTTAGTGAGATGTCTACGTGGCAGGAAAGATTCGCTTTGGTTGATCGGGCTTTGCTAGAAAGACTGACCGGATCAAATCAGGCCATCCGACCGGAAATTCGATGGGCATGGAAAACCCTTGAACAGGAGAATGGATGTGTTTCCATTCGAAGGCTTGCCAAAACAATTGGCTGGAGCGATCGTCATTTTGCAGCCTGCTTTCAACGGCAAATTGGGATTACGCCAAAATCGGCAGCAAGACTGATCCGATTTAATCATGCGCATCGGCGTTTGAATGCTTCAGATTGTGACAGTCTCAGTGAAATTGCTATCAGCTGTGGCTATAGCGATCAGAGCCACTTCACGCGAGAATTTCGTCAGTTTTCTGGATGTTCTCCTAAGGGTTATCAAAAAGCCCGTTTCACAGATCTCTTGGGGATTCCGGCAGATATCGTTTAGCGGTGGCGCTATCAACTAGCGAGAGGTCAATTTTCTTCAAGACATAACCTCCCTTTTTGCCTATCCTAGTTTGATACGCAGTTATTGGAGTAAGGTATGGCTGGTGAAGTCTCTTATATCGAGATGGGCTCGCGGCTGGCTGAGGCCTCTGGTCAATTTTTTGAGCAGCTTTTTGGCTGGCAATTTACCCCAATGGGGAATCAGGGTGAAGGTTGGTTTCAAACGCCATCGATTAAAGTGGGCCTGCATGGGAATGATCCAGAGCCGCAGTGCTTTGTTTTCTTTAGGGTGCCTGATCTGGAAGCTGCGATCGCACGGGTCAAAGCACTTGGTGGCGAGGCAGATAACCCAGGCCCTGATGAACCCGGTTTCGGACGATTTTGCGCTTGCCGTGATCCCCAAGGGATTCGATTTGGACTACACCAGCCCCCGACTGAGTAGCTCATGCGCCCAGGTCGCCGAAATATTCACGAAAGCCGATAACTTTACCGGCTGAGACTTCAAATGCGATCGCATTATGCCCCTGGTAAGGTTTTCCCCCATAGAGGCCCTCTGACTCAAATTCGAACATGACGGAGTGACCGTCAATCAAAGCATACTGAGGCGGATGGAAGGTTAGCCGATCGCCCGCTGCGGTGTGATCATGACACTTGGCAATCATCTCTTGCCGACCGGCAGCGCCGCTAAACTTACCCCGATGCACCCCGGTCGGAAACCAAAAGGTCATTTCGTCTGCGAGCAGGGCGATATAGGGCTCAAAATCGCCGGTAGTCCAGCCCTGGGCAAATAAGTCAAATGCCTTACGAGCTGTTGTCATCATCAAATCTGTCATGGAAGAACTCTCTATTGGCTAAGCTATACTTAGCATAGATTTTTAATCCAGTCTGCCGTTCTCAAAACTTTACTTTAACCAACAGACCTGATAGGTGTTGTGTACACACTTCAAATCCTCGTGAGGTCAGTTTTAGGATGGGCGCTTCTGAGAACTCTGGCTTTATTCAAGTCATTCAAGATCGTCGTGAAGATACGCAACCGGTGACGGCGGTGATTTCTCAACAAGTTAAGCGTAACCGCGAAGCCGACTACGAGCGTTGGACTCAGCAAATTTCTGCGATCGCTCGTCAGTTTCCAGGACATCGGGGCGTGACCGTGATCCGCCCCGATGCCGGTATTTGCATCGAATATGTCACCATTCTCAAATTTGACTGTTACGCCCATCTAAAGCACTGGCTCGACTCAGCAGAACGTCAACGCTGTCTGGAGCAAGCCAAACCACTGATTGTTAAACCTTCAAAGATCCAGATTTTAACCGGCTTTGAGACCTGGTTTACGATGCCTAATCGAAGTCAGCAAAAACCGCCCCCGCGCTACAAGATGGCGATTTTGACCACCCTTGCTGTTTTCGGAGCCGTTAATCTTCTCAATCCGCTACTGCTGCCCCTATTCTCAGGCTTACCTGGGCTCTTTAGCTCCCTACTCAGCACCTATTTCGTTGTCTTACTGTTGACCTATGTTGTAATGCCACGGTTAACCAAACTGTTTTATCGATGGTTATATTCTGCCTGAGTCGATCACAGATACTCGTCGCGAGTAAAGATAAATTACGGTCAAAACCCTTCTGAGTTAAGAATTGTGGGAATTTCCCAATTCCTCAAATGAGATTAGTTATGACAGAACTATTCATCAGGGGAATTGTTGATGGTTGGTCGCCGTGGGCTGCGTCATATCCTAAAATACCTGCTGCTGGCGGTGTTTTGTGTCCTGGTGGTGGTGGGGTGCGATCGCAGTAAGCTAACCCCTCAAAAAGCCGATGCGCCGCCGCCTGAGCCGCTGCCTGAAGTGGCCGCTCTCCCCACCCCAGAACTCCCCGACTGGATTGAGAGCATCAGCCCCATCGATCAGGCCGAACCTCTGGCCCAAATTCGAATTCGGTTCCAATCACCCATCGTGCCGCTAGAGAGCCTAGAAAGCGCTAACGATGTTTTAGAAAATTTTGAGTTGGTGCCTGAGCTGCCGGGTCAGTTTCGGCTGTTGACGCCTCGCATGGTAGGGTTTCAGGCCGATCGGGCCTTACCCAAGGCGACGCGGATGCAAGTGACCCTCAAGGCGGGCCTGGGGGATTTGCAGGATCATCAGCTTGAGCAGGATCTCGCCTGGACATTTAACACCGAACCCATCGTGCTAACCCATCTGCCGGGCACCGATGGAGGACGTGGGTCAGCGGACAATCCCATTGACCTGGAGCCCACCCTGGAGCTGGATTCAAACGTTGAGCTAGATCTGGCCTCTCTCAAGGATCATGTCACCCTGCAATCCACCGACTCAGCCCAGCGTGTTGCGGTGCGAACGGTGTTAGCGGAGTCAGAAGAGTCTTTTTGGGGTAACGACCCAAGCCCCCAGGGCCAGTTTGACCCCTCGACTCAGCAATGGCGCTACCACCTGACCCCCCAGCGCAAACTCAAAAAAGCTACCCAGTACGACCTGAGCATTTCGTCCGGGCTGCGTCCGGCTCGGGGCAACCTGGCCAGCAACAACAGTTTTGATAGTCAAATCACCACTTACTCACCGCTGGCATTTGAGGGGGGTGAGCTGATCGGTGGGGCCGACTCGGGCGGGGCCTATGGTCGCTTTGAGAAAGGGCTGGCCCAGCTGCGGTTTAATAACGGCCTGGTGGCCGAATCCGCCATTGAGAATATTACGATTGAGCCGCCGCCAAAGGACTCGCCTCAGCTGGTAAAGGCCTATGACGAAGACGCGTTTGTCAATCTCAACCCCTGGGCGTTGGAGCCCGAGACCCGCTACACCATCACCCTGGGGGCCGATCTCGAAGACAAGTTTGGTCAAACCCTGGGGGAGCCCGTCACCCATGAGTATGAGACCGGCGATCTCTCCCCTAACCTGTGGGCACCCTCGGGGCTAAATATCTTCCCAGCCAGCCAGGACTTGCAGCTAAATGTGTCCACGGTAAACCTGCCGGAGGGCAACTATAAGGCGGCTTTTAAGGTAGTAAAGCCGACGGACCTGGTATATACCGACACGGCCTACCCTCGAGAGAAAAGCACCGATCTGTTGCCGCCCCCCGGTCAGTGGTCGGCGATCTCGGTGACTAACGAACAAAACAAAGTCTTGGAGACAGCCATCCCCCTGCGAGAGCGACTGGGGGGTAAGACTGGGATATTGGCCTATGGGGTAAAAACCCGCACCACTCAGTATGAGCGAGACGGTCAGCAGCGCTGGCGAGAGCCCGACTTTTATGGCCTGGTACAGTTGACCAATCTGGGGGTGTTTGCCCAGTGGTTTCCTGACGCTGGGCTGGTGAGGGTCCACCATCTGGCGGATGGTTCGGCGGCGGCGGTGCCGGTGGAGATTTACCGGTCTGAGCTAGAGAGTAATCAGCGAGGGGTGCCTAAACCCTGTGCCCAGGGCCAAACAGACCCGACTGGGATGTGGCTGTTAGATGCGACCGCCCTCAAGCAGTGCAACCCCGACCCCAGTTCGCCGCCGGAGCTGCTGGTGATGGCTAAGGAGGGGGCTGACTGGGCCTTTGTGCGGACCTGGGCCTATAGCGGTGACTATGGCTATGGCATCTATGCCGACTGGGAAGGCAACAATCCCATCCCTCGGGGGACGATTTTCTCCGATCGGTCGCTTTATAAGCCGGGGGAGCTGGCCTGGTTTACAGGGACGGCTTATTTCTTGCAAAATGGGCAGCTGCGGCAGGATAAGGGCAGCCCTTATCAAGTCTCTGTGTCAGACCCTGACGGCAACACGATTGATCTAGGCACCCACACCGTCAACGAGTTTGGCACCTTCTCGCTAAAGTGGCAGATTCCGGCTGACCAGTCGTTGGGCTACTATTCGCTGCTGGCGAAGGCAGATGGGGGCAAAGAGATTAGCGGTGAGTTTCGCATCGCTGAGTTTAAGCCACCTAATTTTAGGGTCGATCTGAGTCTGGATGAGACATTTGCCTTGGTGGATGATGAGATTACCGCCAGTGCCCAGAGCAACTATTTGTTTGGCCCCCCAGTCCAGGGGGGGCAGGTTGAATATTATGTCACCCGTGAGCCGGTGGACTTTGAGCCCGAGGGGTGGGATGACTATCGCTTTGGGCGGCAGTGGTATTGGCCCGAAGAACGCCCCACGGTGAGCAGTGATGTGCTGCAAGAAAGTACCACCCTCAGCGAAGCGGGTAGTGGTGAAGTCTTTTTCACCGTAGAAGACAATCTGCCTTACCCCATGACCTATCGGGTCGATGCCGAGGTGGTGGATGTGTCGAATCTGTCGGTGGCGGATTCTAAAACGTTTACGGCGTTACCCAGCAACAAGCTGATTGGCCTGAAGAGTGACTTTGTCGCAGATGCGGAGACGCCGTTTGAGGTGACGGTGGTGGTGAGTGATCCAGAGGGGAAAAGCATCGCAAATCAATCCATTAAACTCGAACTCCAAAAAATCACCTACAGCACCGTCACCAAAGTCGTCGAGGGCAGCCGCACCCCCCAAAATCAGATCGAGTACGAAACCGTTGACGAGACGACTGTGCGCTCTGGCAAACAACCTAAAACCGTGGAACTAACCCCCCCCGAGGCGGGCTCCTATCGAGTCCGCGCCAACTTTGCCAACGCCAGGGCTGACCAAACCGCCACCGATACTCGCCTGTGGGCAACGGGGGCGAGTCGGGTCTACTGGGGGGGACGCTACACCAACAACCGCCTCGACATCCAGCTCGACAAAGACCGCTATGCCCCTGGCGAGACCGCCACCGCCCTGATTCAATCGCCATACCCCGATGCCGAGCTCTACTTCGCGGTGATCCGCCACGATACGCTGTATAAAACCGTCACTAAGGTGAAAGGTGGTGCCCCCCAGGTGCAGTTTACGGTGACCCCTGAGATGCTGCCTAACGCCGCCGTCGAGGCCGTCCTGGTGCGCCAGGGCCAGCCCATTGAGACGATTGAACCGGGCAGCCTGGAGAATTTGGTTAGCATTGGCTTTGCCCCCTTCAAAACCAATCTCAAAGCCAAATATCTCACCGTGGAGGCAACCCCCCAGCGGGCGTCTCTAGAACCGGGCCAGGCACAAACCCTGAACCTGTCTCTCAAAGACCCCAAAGGGGATCCCCTCAAGGGACAGGTCACGGTGATGGTGGTGAATGAAGCGGTGCTGCAACTGAGCGGCTATCGCCCGCCGGATCTGGTGGAAACCGTCTATGCTGAACAGCCGATCTCCACTCGCTTCGCTGACAACCGGCCAGATGTGGTGTTGGTGCCCCTGGCGTCTCCCCTGGCGAAGGGGTGGGGCTATGGCGGAGGCTTCTCCGCTGGGGCAGGGAGTACTCGAGTCCGCAGGGATTTTAAGCCACTGGCCTATTACAACGGCTCGGTGGTGACCGACGACCAGGGGCAGGTCGAGGTGACCTTTAAGCTGCCCGACGATCTCACTACCTGGCGGGTGATGGCGGTGGCAACAGATGGTAATCTCCGATTTGGCAACGCTGACAGCACGTTTATCACCACCCAGCCGCTGATTTCCAACCCGATTTTGCCCCAGTTTGCCCGCCTGGGCGATCGCATTGAGGCGGGGCTTTCGGTCACAAATCCGAAAAATCAAAAGGGGACGCTCAAGATAGCCGGGGAACTCAGCCAGGGGCTTCAGTTTGCCAGCGATGCCCCCGACTATGAGCGGCCCACCACCCAAAGCCGGGAGGCCAAAGCCGAGTCGGGCACTGAAGGGTATGTGTTTCCCATCGTGGCGGCGCAGCCGGGCACTGCCCAGGTGATGTTTACCAGTCAGCTGGGGGAGGCTGCCGATGCATTTCAGGTGCCGCTGGAGATTAAGCCGCTGGAGATGACCGAGCAGGTGGTAGAAACGGGCACAACCCTGGGCGAGGTGACCCTTCCGCTGAATGTGGATGAAAACGTGTCGAATGCGGCGGGGGGGCTGGAAGTCTACCTGGCGAGTACGCTGATCACCGAGATTAAGGCCCCGGTAGACTTTATCGATTGGGACAATCCGCTGCCGTGTTTAGAATCAGCGGCAAGTCGGCTTGCGATCGCAGCCAGCCTGCAACAGCTCAGTCAGAAATACGGTCAACCCCTGGCAGACTTTAAACCCACCGAAAGAGCCACCCAGGCGTTGACATTGATCAAGACCTTGCAAAAACCTGACGGGGGCTTTGCCGCCTGGCCCAATGCAGAACGCTCAGACCCCTTTGCCTCTGCCTACGCCGTTGAAGCGATTGCCCAGGCCAAAGCCGCTGGCATTCAGGTCGATCAGGGCATGGTGAATGCCCTCAAAAGCTATCTGCAAAAGCTGCTGAATGATCCGGGCCAATATGACTACTGCGACAAAGCCCGGTGCAAAAACCAGGTGCGACTGCGCACGCTGATTGCCCTGGAGGCCCTTGGCGATCGGCGCAACCAGTTCCTGGGCGATTTGCACAGTCAGCGCCGTCAGTTTGACGACGTCGATCAGCTCAGACTGGCCCGCTACCTGAGCCGCTTCCCCGATTGGAAAACCGAAGCCGATGAATTGGCTGGCCAGTATCAAGAAACCGTTTACGAAACCGGGCGCACCGCCACAATCAATCTACCCAACCGCTGGCGCTGGTTTAACTCCACCACGGCGGCCCAGGCCCAGGTCCTGCGGTTATTTCTCGCTCGCGACGGCGACCCTGAAACCCTCGGTCGCCTGGTGTCGGGGCTACTCGCCCTGCGTCGTGATGGCACCTGGTTGACAACCTATGACAATGCCCAGGCCCTGATCGCCCTGACCGACTACGCCCAGCGTCAGGGGACCCCGCCGGACTTTAACAGCATGGTCACCTTAGCGGGTAAATCCCTGGGGTCATACTCATTTCAGGGCTACGAGCCCCCCAGCCAGGAGGTCTCGGTAGCGATGGCCGATCTTCCTCGGGGCGAGTCTGATCTCACCCTGGAGAAATCTGGCCCCGGCACCCTGCATTATCTCGCCGCCTATCGCTATCGGTTACAGGGGACTCCACCGGGACGCCTCAACGGTCTGCGGGTAACGCGAGAGGTGCGTCCAGCCAACCAGGATGAGATTTTACTGAGCCAGGGGCTCAGCGTAGGTGAAGAACCGTTGAGCCTGGAGGCGGGAGAGGTCTTTGACATTGGCCTGGAGATTATCACTGACCATCCGGTTGATCACGTGATTATCACCGATCCGCTACCGGCAGGTCTTGAGGCGATTGACACAACCTTTCAAACGGCAACCCAGGCACTCAAGGCCCAAAGCGACAGCTGGCAGATTGACTACCAGACGATCTATAAAGATCGAATCCTAGCCTATGGCGATCACCTCGAAGCAGGGGTTTATACCCTGCATTATCTGGTGCGGTCTGTGACGTCTGGAACCTATCTGTGGCCGGGCGCTGATGCCCATCTGCAATACGCACCAGAAGAGTTTGGTCGCTCTGCGGCGGCGACGTTACAAATTGTTCAGGAGTAACGTCTTAGTTCGCTACCATAAAGGTATAAGGTTCCTTAGACAAATTTCCTTGGAGAAGGTGCGTCATGTGTTAAAAAGGGAGAGCATGATGAGTTGGATGAGAGATAGCGCACCCCACGGGGGGGTGGATTTTATTTCAACTATTCGGGCTTTTTTGCAATTGTTTCGCTTACCGGGAGCGGCAATTGCTGCGATTACAGGCACCACTGTTCTCTTTACCCTGGCTCCAACCGTTCCGCTTTACCACTACATACTCACGGCTTATGTGCTGGCGGCGATGAATGCGGCAGCCTGTGCGATTAACGACTATTGGGATGTGGACAAAGACCGAATTGACCATCCTGAGCGCCCTCTACCGACTGGCAAACTGTCTCTAAATCAGGCCTGGTGGGCTGCGGTTCTATTGTTCGCCAGTGCCCTGATAGCCGTCCTACCTTTGGGGAGATCTCCTAGTTTATTGGCGATGGTCAGCATGGTAGCGCTGTGGGGCTATTCGCCACTGCTGCGTTATAGCGGTATTTTGGGCAATGTTGTTGTGGCAGCGATTATCGCTGCCATCTTATTATTGGGCAGTTTGGTGGCCCATCGGCCCACGGCATTGTTCTACCCCATTGGGTTTGTGTTTATCCATGTGTTGGCCCATGAGATTGTCTTCGACATGCACGATACGCCAGGGGATCGCTCCCAGGGGATTGTCACCGTGGCGGGTCGCTGGGGTAACTCGGTCGCGTTTACGGTGGTCTGGGGGTTACTGGGACTGTTGGCCCTGTCGATACCCATGGCGCTTTCTCGGATCTCGATGGTAGCCCCCAGGTGGTTTACGCTCTGTGCGGGAGCGATGCTGCTCATTTTTGCCGGGGCGCTGATCGATTTGCAACGACACGGAGCACAAGCCTACCAGCGGTTTATTCGGTGGGGGCGAGTCAGTCGATTGGTGGGGATTATGGGATTGTTGGGAGCTGCTCAGGTCTACTCACCTTAAGGCTTTTGGGGTTTTTGAAACTGGGGATTTTGAGGCTGGGGTTGACTCCACCCTTCCTCCACAGCGGGCTGCACCTCTTCGTTAGTAACCTGTTCCACGCGGCTAAATTGGAAAATCAGCCTAAACGGTCGCTTCATTCGACGTTCAACATAGTCCTCTAATAACAGCACCTGTTTTGGGGTAATGGGCTGTGTGGTGTACACCGTGAGTTTTACCTCCGGTGGATTGGTTAACCAGTTTGTTTCACTGCGAATCAACGAAACGTTTTGCTCTCTGAAGGTGAGGGTTTCTTGTAGGGCATCGCGCAGGCTATCTTCGAGGCGATTTTGGTTGACCAGTTGGATTAAACTCACTGCCAAGGGGATGACTAAAATGCTGACCATGGCCATCACTAACCCCAGCGGACGGCGGGCCTGTTTGAGGGGGGAGTAGCCCGTCAGCAAAAAGGCCAACATACAGGCCAGGGTGATCCCGACAAGGTTCGTCAGATAAAGTAGCGTAGAACCCCAGCTCAGGCCCAGATTCCATTGGGCTAACCCGAGCCCAACCACGCAAATAGGCGGCATCAACGCTACGGCAATAGCAGTTCCTGCCAGGGTGCTTGACAGGCGAGGTTGCACCTTGGCAAATCCACTGATGCCGCCCGCTGCGATCGCAATGCCCAAATCTAGCAGGGTCGGTTGCGATCGCGCCCACACCTCTGAACCATATTCCGAAAACCCCAGGACAAGTCCCAGGCTAGCGGCCAGGGCGACTGAAATCAGGGTGCCGATCAGCAGCGATTTTAAGCTTTCGCCAATCAGCTCAAGCTCCCCCTCTAAAATGCCAAACGCCAGCCCTCGAATCGGCTGCATCAGCGGCGCGATCAGCATCGCGCCGATAATCACGGCGGCACTATTTGAGAGCAGCCCCAGGGTAGCAATAATGCACGCCCCAATGGTTAGCACAATGTAGTCCCGGTTTAGCTCAGAATCATCTAGCAGGCTGTCCTGCATGTGCTTGAGACCCTGGGGCGATACCCGCCGACCATTAAAATAGTGATTGCCAAATTTTTCTAGGCGTTCTCTCAAAACATGTCCTGCTGAATGCGGCTGGTTGGCTGGCGACTTGACCCAAGTCCTAACCAAATCATAGATCTGTGCCTAACCGATGTGACAACGCCCTGGGCAACCTCTGGGCATCGGGGTCACGTTGTAACTTTTGTTGCAATGTCATCTAAATAACTCTTTTTTGTAACAAACGCTACAGAAAAAGTCATTATAATTGAGCACGTAAGGGTTTCGTTTAGTCATCATCACTTCTACAACCCCACACACTTCAAGTTGCAAGAGGAACTTTCAAAATGTCTACTAAAGAACAAGCTCGGGCACTCATGGTGCGCCATCATCAGCTGATCAAGCAGCGCCAGCAGTCGCTGCTTACTCGCGCTGCGGCTCAGGTTGGGCTAAGTGCTGACGAAGTCGGGCCTGGAAGTCGGATCCAAGGTAAATATCGCAATGCCCAAATGGGGTATGCGCGGGGGCATGCGGCGTTGAGTTAGGGTAAAGTCTGGTCTGCTTCAAGCTTAAGGTTTCGGTTAGGCCAGGTGAGTGGTGAAGTGGCGCGGGTGATTTCACCACTCACCCGCGCAGCATACTCACCCCGCAGCGCACTCACCCATCCAGTCCGAAGATTTAACTTTGACAGACGGCTCGATCCTCCCAAAACTTTTTATACAAAAAAATTATATGTTTCTAAACAGAACTGCTTTCCCAGGAAGTTGACGCTACTCTATGGAGTGAATTGGAGACTTGGTTTCCAATGTGCCCTTAGTTTGGATGGATTCTTATGGGTTTCTTAAGAAGAATGTTTAAGACCGACAAGCCTGCGGGCGCGTCGACAAAAGTTAAGGCGGGCCGCCGTCCCGCTGTACCTAAGAAGAGTGCAGGCTCTAAACCTGTAGCAGCCGCACCCGCCACGCCTGCTGCGCCTGACGAGGAAGAAGCACCCGCTTATCGCATTGGTCTAACCGGTGAATATGATGAGAGCGGTCTAGCCAAGCGGGTGGCGCTGGCTTTTGACGAAGATGCTCAGCTGGATGATATTGATACCCTGTGGGTGGCTCAGCTGAGTGGCACCGTCGTCCTTAAGGGCACCGTACCTAGCCAAGACATTTTGCAAAAAATGGTAGCGGTGGCTAAGGGGGTAGATGGTGCCGAGGCCGTTGACACAGCCCAAGTGAAAGTTGGTTAATCGAGTGTTGTAAAGATGCTCAAAATTTGAACTGGTCAAAGGCCCAGGCAATTGCCTGGGCTTTTTTAGGCTTTAATCCACGTTTTTAATAGTCGGAATCACTTCAGGGCACAGACCACCGGGGCGATTGTGTCCACACATGCTGCATTGCCAGTGGCCATAGCTGTCTGCCCCCAGGCCCATAATGGCAAGTTCTAGAGCGGTGGGTAGTGTGTAGGGGGTGGCGGCATTGTAATTGACGGCGTAGCCGAGATCTTCTAAAGACGCAATGGTTAAGCGGCTCAGCGGATTGTTGCCCGGATTCAAAAAGCCGGTCATCAGTTCGGTGCCAAAGACGGCTTCGCGCCAGTGACCATCGCGGGTGCCTGCTCCCCCCGTATTGGCAACGGGCACTGGCGTGGGGGCCTGGGACCCGATCAGGGCGGCAAATTCTCGCATGGCGTTCATGCCAGTAAAGGTAGGGTTGGGGGACCCTCGACCCACCAGCAATCCCTTTTGTTGCCAAATCGTCCCAATGCCAAGGACGTGCCCCATTTCGTGCAAAATCACGTTAAAAAGACCCCCATTGGCTTCGAGGCGGGCCAGGTCGCCGATGTCAAACTCCATGGTGCCAGTGATGGGCAATAGCGAACCGCTGCGCAATTGGGTGGGGCCGGCCTGCCCCAAAATACCGTTGGGGCCATCAATCGACGCCCCCCGCGCTTCGATCAGCACATCGTCGATGGTGTCCCCGCCGATGGCCACACTGGGTAAGTCGCCAATAATGATTTCTGACCAGCGAGCTGCCGCCGCTTCAAAGACGCTGCGTTGGGCGGCGTTGAGGCCCCCTAAAAACCGAACATTGAGGGTGAAGCTCGATTCTACCTGTTCTGATACGGTCAGTGATAGGGTCCAGCGATTGAGAGAGCCGCCGTCTTGGGCTGCCGTATCAATGATTCTGAGGGTCCAGGTGCCGTTGGGGTCGAGGCCGTTAAGCGCAGATAGCTGCCCCTCAGGGCGAAAGGTGCCGCTAAAGGGTGGGCTTGCCTGGGCTACAGCGACCGGGGCAACATCATCAAAAGTGGTTTGCAAAAAATTGTCGCCGCTGCCGCCTTTGCCTGCGACTAGCGATACGGTTTGGCGGTTGGGGGCGATCAAAGAGATTTGTAAATCACTGGTGTAGGTATGTAACAAATTAAGGGTTAGCGTGACCCGCTGAAGTTGACCCGAGACGCCCGAGACCTCAATTGTAGAACTTACGTCAGTTGGCTGAAATCGGTCAATGGTAACGACCGTATCGTTTTCAAAAACACGTTGCATAAAAGATTCCCTGGTGATGGGTTTCGTAGGGGGGCATTCCCTAACCGCCATCGTTAATTTGCAATTAGCTGAATGTCAACGACCCCAGACCACTCACCATGGGGGTCTATCCGTCTGATCCAGGCGCTATGAACTCCGGCTATCAACTTAAAGCGGAAAATTTTCCCAAGGTATAGAAGTCAGGAGTCAGGAGTCAGGAGCCAGTAGGGGACTGGATTCTGATTCCTGACTCCTGAATACTTACACTGTCTGGGTTTCCCGGCTTAAATTGAACGCCTGAACCCCTGATACAGGAGGACATTTGCTATAAAATGCCCATATTGTAAACAGCACAGCTGAGATGACAAATCAGACCAAAATCCCGGTGGTGGTGAATGGTGCAACCGGCAAGATGGGCCGCGAAATTATCAAGGCGATTGCCCAGGCGGAGGATATGCAACTGGTGGGTGCGGTGAATAAAAATCCGGCCCTGGCGGGGCAAGATATTGGTGAAATCGCGGGCTGCGGGCCATTAGAGATTCCGGTGACGAGTGACCTGGAGGCGACACTGGTGATGGCCCAGGGTGAGGGCAATGCGGTGATGGTGGATGTGACTCACCCCGATCGGGTTTATGAGGCGGTCAGGGCTGCGATCGCATACGGCGTCCGTCCTGTTGTTGGCACCACCGGCCTCAGCAATGCCCAAATCAGAGACCTGGCCGAGTTTGCGGAGAAGGCCAGTACGGGCTGTCTGATTATTCCCAATTTCTCGATTGGGGTGGTGCTCCTCCAGCAAGCGGCCCAGCAAGCGGCTCAATATTTTGACCATGTGGAGATTATCGAGCTGCACCACAATCAAAAGGCCGATGCCCCCAGCGGCACGGCTGTTCAGACGGCGCAATTCTTGAGTGAGGCGAACAAGACGTTTAATAAACCAGAAGTAGAAGAAACTGAAAAAATTACCGGCGCGCGGGGCAGCAGCACCCCTGACGGGGTTCGGATTCACAGTGTGCGGTTGCCGGGGTTGATTGCCCACCAGGAGGTGATCTTTGGTGCACCGGGGCAAATTTATACGCTGCGCCACGATACGAGCGATCGGGCCTGTTATATGCCGGGGGTGTTGTTGTGTATTCGGCGGGTGATGCCGTTAAAGTCATTGTTGTATGGGTTGGATAAAGTGTTATGAGGAGGAGAGGGGAGATGGGGGAGAGAGGGGAGATGGAGGAGAGAGGGGAGATGGAGGAGAGAGGGGAGACAGCTTTAATCCCCACATGCCTTCTACTACTAATACGGGGTTATCTTTTGACTAAGGACGGTTTTAGTTGGATAGCAAGCCTTCTCTCCATGTCCATCCGGATCTTTCAACCGCCGAAGTGTTTACTAAGGTATGCCAAGCGTTTAAGGTAAACAGCGCGTATGCACCTGCGGTTTTCACAAGATATTCGAGCGCTGTTAGAGACGCTGACCCATCGACCGCTGACCCTGGCTGAGGTGCTCTCAGAAACCTCAGATCGGGGGGTCAGCCTGGTGATTGGGTAGTGGGTAGTGAGTAGTGGGTGAGCAGTGATGATCGAGAAGAATTCGAGTGGGGAAGGACGGTGGGTGGGTTAGTTGATAGGTAGCCGATGGGGATGTCTTACGAGGGCAAGGGCTGTGTTTGTAGCGATCGCAAGTGCGGCTGGCACCAGGGGTATCCACCCTCCCGACCAGAACAGTCCGTAGCTGGTTCCGGTTAGGAGTAAGAGCAAAGTCCCTGTGCTGAGGACAATGATGACGGGGCGGTTGTGGGTGCGGAGTTGGCCGTATACGAGAAGGCTGCCTGCCAGAGACCAGCCGACGATCCAGAGGCTTTCACCCCATTGGGGCCAGGTCCAAATCAGGGGCTGCTCGTCTAGAACAGCGCTGAGGATGTGGCTGACGGCGTTGGCATGGATTTCGACGCCGGGGAGTTTTTCTGACTGGTGGGGGACGGTGTAGAGGTCTTTGAAGCTGGGGGCGACGGTGCCAATGAGGATGACTCGGTCTTTGACCCAGTTAGGCTCAAGCGAGTTGGTTAAAATGTCTTGGACAGTGACTTTGCGGGCAACACCGGCTTTGCCAGGGCGAAAGGGCAGCATGATCTGATCGCCGCCTGCGTCGGCCTGGCGATAGCCACGACTGCGGACATCGAGGGATTTGAACAGGGTGGGGCCAATCTGGATCTGGGCGGCGGCGGTCCAGGTGAGGGAAAAGTCTTGTGGGGCGAGGTAGTGGAGGGCGGTGAGCAGCCCCAGGGAATAGGGGGCCTGGCAGGCTGAGCCGCCATAGGGTTCCTGGCTGAGGGAATAGCGACGGATGGTGTCGTCAGGGTCGATGGGGACATCGCTGAAGCCAACAACGGAGGGGATACGCGCTGGGGCGATCTCGGGTGGGGGGGCGATGCCGGGGTCGTCAGCGGTGGTGCTGTATTTGCAGGGGGTGAGAATATTGTCGGATTGCAGCAAACGGGTCAGATTGCTGTGGTCAGGGCCAACGGCGTAGTTGCGGTAGAGGTCAAGTGCGATCGCACGCGGCCCATAGGCCTGTAGCTGGGTGAGCAGGGCCTCCAGGGTGGCATCGCTCAGGGAGGCTCCGCGCAGACTATCGGCGGGTTGGGCATTGACGTCGGCTTCGGTGATGGTGACCAGTAAAATACGCTCGTCCCAGCCGGGGGCGGGTTGCAGCCTTAGCAGGGTGTCATAAGCCCCTAACTCCAGAGGAAACAGCAGCCCGGTGAGTCGGGCCAAAATCGCCAGTCCGGCAATGGCGGTGCCTCTCAGCAGGGCCATCCGTGCGGTGGGTCGGATAGAGGTGCCCTGGCTGTTAGGTGAGAGGGTGCCCTGGCGTAGGGTTTGCCAGGTGGGGGGCGGTGCGGCTGAGCTTTGAAAGAGGACCGGTAGCCAACTGGCATAGGGAAACCTGTTTTCCAACGCTTCGAGCTGTTCTCGGGCGTCTCTGATGGCCACGTGGAGGGGGTGACCGGATGAAAAGCCTTGCAAAAAAGATTTCAAAAATGTCTGGGCCACCGGGTCGGGCACCGGCTGGCGCATGACAATCACCTGGGGAATATGCAAGTCGCTGAGGGCCTGGGCTAGGCCAATGCCGTCGCAGGAGTTAAAAATGGCGAGCTGGAGCCCCTTTGAGATGGCTTTGCGAAGACCATATTTGAGGTCTTCGAGGGGGAGAGAGTCGTGGGGGTTAATCTGGATCTGCCCCTGCCCCTCGGTGCGCTGCTCTGTAGCAGCCTCACCTGTAGCAGCCTCACCTGTAGAAGGCTTGTCTGTAAAGGTCTTGTTCGTAAAACTGTGTCCGGCAAAAAAGAGAATGTCCCAGGATTGGTCCCACAGGGCTCTGCTGATCTCCTGGCGCTGGGGCTCAACTAAAAATTTGACAGCAGCCCCGTCTACGGTCTTAAGAAACTGACGATCTTGCTCAACGTCTATGCCCTGAGTGTTACCTAAAATCGCTAAAATCTTGACCTTGCGTTTGGGGGGGGCGGGCGCAGGGGGTATCCGCTGAGCATCTAAGCTGCCGAACACAATCTCAGTTTGGCTGTAACGATCGATAAAATCCCACTGGTGCCAGGGCAATGCGCTCAGTCGAGGATCTTGGGTGCGAATGATCACCTGAATGGCGTCCTGGGGACTGAGGGTTTCTCTCAGGTGCAGATCAACATCCCGAAACTGGGCTGACCGGAGCCAGGTTAGGAGCTGTTGGGTGACGGCATCGCCTGATTGTTGGCAAGCCTTAAAGGAGCCGCCTAATTTGACACGATGGGGGGTCAGGCGAGTGTTATTGACCAGGGTTCGATAGGTGTCTTGCCACTGCTCAAGGGCCCTGGCTAAGGCGGGGCTGGGGGGCAGTTGGCCGGTTTTGTGCTCAGGCAGAGAGCCCCCTGGGTGGAGAATATCTAGGGTGACGCGAAAGCCTTGCTGGTCAAGATCGCCGTCGAAGCGTAGGGTGATCAGCTGAGGATGGGAAATCATGGGAATCGCCTGTCGGGAGGTGGGGAGGTGGGGAGGTGGGGAGAGGGGGGTGAGTGGTGGGTGGTGGGTAGAGAGAGGGGAATGCGGAGAGGGGAAGACGCGGGGATAGGGGAGACGCGGGGATAGGGGGAGACGCGGGGATAGGGGAGATGGAGGAGATGGGGGAGATGGGGGAGATATTCAAACTTAAATAATAAAATGTTCGGCGATCTGGCGTTCGCCAATGGAGACTTCGGCGCTGAAGCGTTCGTCTGGGGTGCCGCTAAACTCGGCGGTGATCATACCGGTGCCGCAGGCTAGGGCGGTGATCACCGCCTGCCCTGCCTGGTCGCGAATAATCAGCTCCAGGGTCTCGGGCAGATAGGCGATCTCCCCCACCGGGCAAACTTTGACGGCAATCATCATCTCGGTTTTGGCGGGGATGGGGGCGGCTTCGACAATCAGGGCCACGGGGCTAGCCGCGGGCTGCAGGTCCAGAATCTTGCCCCGGCTGATCCGCAGGGGCAGTTCATTGATAGACAGGCCAGATGACTCTGGCCCAGGTGCACTGCGGTATTGAAAGGCGGGTACCCTGACCTGGGTTAAGTCATCAAGGGTTTGCCAGGCGGTGTCAATTTGGTCTTGAAACCATCCGCTTAGTCGGGCCGCCTGGGTGGCCCAGTTGGGTTGTTTCGTCCTGATTTCCGCTAACTGTTGTAAATAAGGGAGCAATTCATGGGGGGGGCGAAGTTGTGTTAAAGGCAGATCTTCAACGGTGACTTGCTCCACAAATCCGATCAACGTCAACCTTTCCAGGTCTTCGTCTAATTGCGCAACAACGTAGCCAATTCTGTCTTCCCAGGTTTCAGCGGGCACCAGGGCATTCTCATCGGTAGGGGTGACGGGCCTGCATTCGAGCTTGCCCAGGGTGCTTACGTTTAGATCGGCCACGTTTAAGCAGGTTTGTAAAACGGGGTCCCAACTGTCGCCAAACTCGGTTGCCCAGCCGTGGTCTTTTAGATAGTGATGCATGCCCCAAACGGCCAGGGTGTTGAAATAGAGTTGTTCTGCCTTCTGGAGATCAGATTGCGCCTGGCAAAACCGATCGGCGAGCTGATGGGCCTGATCGGTTAGGGGGATGGTCATGTTAGCGGCAGGACGGGTCGGGGAAGGCATGGTGAGTAGAGGAGGGGAAAGGGCGATGGGGGAAGGGCGATGGGGGAGAGGGTGGTGGGTAGTGGGTAGTGGGTGGGTGATGTAGAGACGCAATATGTTGCGTCTTGATCATTAAATTTGAATATATTGTTTGATTTTGGGGGCGATTTGTTTGAGGGTGCGTTCGTAGAAGCTGCTCAGGGTAGGGACGGCGACGTTGAATTGATTGGCGAGGTCGCTCCAGCGTTGGCCGTTGAGTCGGGCCAGGGCAATGGTTTGAAAGGTGGCAGGGGGGCATCCCTGAATGTGTTTCTGCAAGATCTGCTCGGGGTCGGTTTCGAGATACTGGCGGATTTCGTCGGAGAGCGTGTTGTAGGTGCCGGGGGCGCTAATATTTTCCAGGGGGGCGGCTTCGGGCTCGGCGAAAGAGATTTTGGGAGAGGTATGGATGACGGCGGCGGCCAGGTCAAATAGAAAGGTTTCAACGGCGCT
This sequence comes from Cyanobacteria bacterium J06635_1, assembly GCA_039820425.1. Taxonomy (GTDB): domain Bacteria; phylum Cyanobacteriota; class Cyanobacteriia; order Phormidesmidales; family Phormidesmidaceae; genus SIO4C1. Next base: position 5,208 of record JBCBQD010000055.1, on the reverse strand, counting down.
GCGGTCTAAGCGATACAGGCGAGCCAGTCTGTGGAAAAACAATAGGGGGATGAGGCCATAGGTGGCCAGGATCTGGGTGATGAGTTTTTTGAGATAGAGGTACAGCCAGCTCACCACGGTTTCGGGGTTGGCGGCTTGCATCAGCCGCTTGAGCATCAGCCGGGTTCTGAATAGCTTGCGCCGGGATGATTGGATGACTTTGTCTTCTTGTTCTTGCTGGATGAGACCGGGGGTCAGTTTGAGATGGTAGTTGACCCAGGCGATCACAGGGCCACGTTGGGGGTCATATTGCTCAATTTTTTCGCAGACATAGCTGAGGGTTCGGTTCAGGGTGTCAGGGGCGTGGGTAGCGGTGGTGTCGGCTTGTTTGACCAACCGCAGGGCCTGGACTAGCTCAGATAGGGCATATTGCCGGAGCGGGTCGCCGCTGGGATATTGCTGGGCGGTCTGGGCTAGCTGAGCGAGGCAATCGTCGGTCAGCAGGGGACGGGCGGCTTCAAACCGCTGACGGGTTGCCCATTCGTCCCAGGAGAGGCTCTCTGAGATGGGCAAAGTGCCCTTGTGATCGTCTGTGCGATCGCACAGACGATCACACTCTAGGGTAAGGTTTCTCAGCACTTGTTTGCGAAGGTTGTCATACAGGTTTTGATAGAGGGGGTGCGGGAACTGTCCTTTGTAGGACCGACCGATTTTCCGCGATCGCAACACTTCATCGGCTAACTGGTTGAGGGCACGTTGATAATCTGCCTCGGCCAGGTCAGGGGTTTGAAGGGGGGCGAGTAGGGCTGCTAGCTTTGCATCCATAGGCTTGTGCCGAGCAAACCGGCCAGAAATGTCAGGGGTCACCTTTATTTCTAATAGGGACTGCGCAAAATTGATCGAAAATTATGCAGTGTTACACAAGTTTACATTTTTGACGACGCACCCTAATTTTTTTTGAAATGGCTGAAACCTTCTCTGAGAAAGCATTGTGTAGCCTTAAGAAAGTTGGAGCAACGACCATAGTTCAGATCGGTGCATAAAACCAGGGGGGTTCGTAAAAGTCTCTAATAGCTCCCTTTGGATGAGACCTATGCCTCAATCAACCTCTCTGCTAGAACCCAATGCTTGGCTAGACCCGACAAAGGCGTCAGCCGGGCTTGACTCCATCGGTTTTGACACCGTAGATCGCTTTTGCAAGCGGTCTGGCTTCTCGCAGATCAATATTGAAACCCTGCTAGACGGCATCTTACTATTGACTCCGACGGGTGATGTGCTCCGGGCTAACCAGCCAGCCTACCGGATTTGTAGCCAATTGCTGACAAACCCATCCCAATCTTTGCCCAAGGTAGTCTGGCGGCTTTGCCAAACCCTGATGACCCAGCCCGAGGCGATCTCAAATCTGGCTGAGACCGAGATCAGTACAGCCCAGTTTCCTAAGCTTTATCTGCGGGCCCAGTGGATCACCCTGGAGGCCGTCGATCATCCCTGCCTGCTGGTGGTGTTAGAAGACCGCCATGCAGCCAATCAACGACTAGCGGCCTCTGAGGCCAACCAATACGGCCTGACCCCCCGCGAAGCTGAAGTGTGGCGACTGCGCCGGGCGGAACGCTCTAACAAAGAAATCGCCCAGACGCTCTACATCAGCGTCAATACGGTCAAAAAGCATATCAAAAGCATTTTGGCTAAACGCGAAGTGGAGCTGGGGTGGGGGTAATGCATAAGCGGTCAAACTCCCGCACTAATTAGTAAATAGGAGATTAGGAGTCAGTAGATAGTAGGCCTTAGACAAACTCCCCCCTCACTATCCTCTCCCCGCCGACGCAATATATTGCGTCTCTACATCACCCACCCACCACCCTCTACCCACTACCCTCTACTCACTACCCTCTACCCTCTTCCCCATCTTCCCCACCTTTTCTCTTTTGTTCTATATCCTGGGCGGGGCAGTCACGCGGCTAGCCCCTCCTCCCCTCGCTCACCTACGTACTTGTTGAAAAGAAAAAACCATGTCTAAGAAAAACGTTGCTAGTTTCCTCCAAGCTATTTCTACCCGCAATGCCCTGACTGAAAGGCTTAAGTCGATCCGCTGCTCGGCTGATTTGCTGGCGGTGGCGGCTGAATTTGGCTATGAGTTTACCGAACAGGAACTGCTGGCTGGTCATCAAAAGCCTTTGCAAATGACCTGGATTTAGAAAGTTTCGCCGCTGTCTTTGAGAAAGGCTTTAACCTGATTAAAGTAATCTTCTCCAGCCACCGTGGCGACATCGCTGTGGTTGGCCCCCGGCACTAACCAAAGGGTTTTAGGCGTGGGGGCCGCGGCGTAGAGATCCTGGCTCATGGTTGCCGGAATGGTGTCGTCTTCAAGGCCGTGGATGAATAAAACGGGCATTTTTAGGTTGGGTAGCTTGGCGACTGAGTCAAACCGCTGGGTCAGGATTAAATCCACCGGTATCCACCGGTATTGGTCCGTCGCATCGACGGCTTGGCGCATGGCGCTAAACGAGCTTTCGACAATCAGCCCGGCGGCCTCGGGGTGTTTGACGGCCAGATCAACTGCGATCGCACCCCCCAAAGAATGGCCATAGATCCAAATATTTTCTGGGGCAATCTGGCGCTGGGTGGTCAGATATTGCCAAGCGGTGGCAGCATCTTCGTACACTCGCTTTTCTAACGGAAAGGGGCCGCTGCTAAGGCCATAGCCGCGATAGTCAAACAGCAGTACCGAAAATCCCATCTGCTGATAGCGATGGGCATGGTTCAAATTGGCGGAAATATTCTCACCGTTGCCGTGGAGATAGAGCAGCACTCGAGATGAGGCCTCTGACGGTAGCCACCAGCCATGGAGTTTGGCCTGCCCTACCGTCAGCCAGATCTCTTCGTAGTCAAGCTGCAAATCTTGGGGGGTAAAGTCTAAGGTGGGCTCTGGTTTAAAAATCAGCCGGGGTTGATAGGCATATAAAAAAACGCAGGTTCCCAAGTACAGACTAGAGGCCCCGCCCCCCAGCACCAGGGCTGTTTTGCGTAAGATTCGCGGTAGTTTAGGCATCGTGTCTCATGTTCTTTCTAATCTTTTTCTTTCATTTTTGCCCACGCCGTTGACTTTAGCGCGATGATATAGCCATAGGGTGTAAGCAGACCGACCGATCAAAATCTGAGCCGTTCAAACCTTTCAATGATGAAGCTGATTGCTTACCCCAAAAACACCTCAAACCCTATGAATTGGAGAGGTAACTATGGTTGTGCGCAGTCTTTGCAGTTCGTATTCTAGCTGCTTTAACCTGAATGCAATTCTGTCGCTGCGACTGTTTCGGTTAGTTTTTTTATTATCTCTATGATCAATGCCCTTTAAGAGAGGATTGCAGGTCCCCTCTGAGGGCATTTGACGTTTACCTACGCGAGGAGGGCTTTATGCAAAAGCCACTGCAAATCACGTTTCGTAACCTACCCCATTCCGATGCAATTGAGGCTAAGGTGCGCCAGCAGGTCGCTAAGTTAGAAAATCTGTGCGATCGCATCCAGCACTGTCGAGTGGTGATCGATGCGCCCCACCAACATCACTACAAAGGCCAGCATTACCAAATTAAAATTGACCTCACTGTCCCCAACGAAGAGATTGTTGTCAACCGGGAGCCCACCGCCCATCAGGCCCATCAAAACTGCTATGTGGCCATCCGCGATGCGTTTGCAGCGGCGCGGCGACAGCTCAAAGCCTACGTGTCTCGGCAGCGCCATCTGGTTAAAACCCACGATGTGCCCCCCCACGGTCGGATTGTCGATTTTCATCCCTCTGAGGGCTATGGCTTTATCGAAACGTCCGACGGGGAAGCCATTTATTTTCACGCCAACAGCTTGCTGAATGGCGATCACAAGCAGCTAGCGGTGGGTACCGAGGTGCGGTTTGCGCTCGAGGCGGGTGAGAAGGGCCCCCAGGCCAGCACGGTGCAGCTCGTGGGCAAACACCATATTGTCGGGTAGCTGAGGAGCCAAATAGCTAAAAAAGCAGATCACTGTGGGGGCGTAGCATGCTACGCCCCCACAGTGATCTGCTTGCCCAAAGACAAATACCTTGCCCATCGGGATCAAAATCTCAGAAGATAGCAGCAACCTGTCAGTGGGAGCCAAGCTCTGTGGACTCAACCAAACATGCCGATCTGCCCGAGCAGCTACTCGCGGGTGCAAAAGCGGCCGGGGCAGAGGCGGCTGAGGTTTATCAGGCGACAACGCTGTCAAAACCGGCTCTTTTTGAAGCGAATCGGCTCAAGCAGTTAGAAACCTCCGAGTCAGAAGGGGTAGCGCTGCGGCTTTGGCGGGGGGGCAAACCGGGGTTGGCGGTGGCCTATGGGCCGGTGGAGCCCGGCTTACTGATCGACAAAGCCTTGGCCCTGAGCGATTTGAATGAGGCTGAGACACCGGAGCTAACCCCAGGTAAACCACACCGCTTCCCAACTTCGGGGCAGGCGGTGACGGTGGAGCAACTAGTAGAGTGGGGGCGAGAGGCAATCGATCTGATGCGTCAGGTCTATCCCGAGGTGATCTGCCAGGCAGAGTTAGACTGTGAAACCGAAACGACTCGCCTGGTAAATTCTGCAGGTCTGGACTATGCCTATCGAGACACCACCCTGAGCAGTTACTTTGGCATTGACTGGATTCGAGGGGATGATTTTTTGAACGTGGGGGACGGGGAAATCGCCCGCGATCGGCTTAACCCCAAGGCCACCATTGAGGAAATTTTGCAGCGTCTGAGGTGGGCCGATCAGACAGTCGAGGCCCCCAGCGGACGCCTGCCGGTGGTGTTCACAAACAAGGCGGCTGATTTGCTATGGGGGACAGTCCAGTCTGCCCTCAACGGTAAGCGGGTGGTGGAAAAATCGTCGCCCTGGAGTGAACTGCTGAGCCAGGGGGTCGTATCCCCTGCAATTACCTTTTTTCAAGACCCGACCCAGGGCCCCTATAGCTGTCCTTTTGATGATGAAGGGCAACTGACTCAAAAGCTCATGCTGATCGACGCAGGGAGCCTGGCTGGGTTTTATTGCGATCGCAAAATCGGTCGCCGCCTGGGGCAAACTTCAACCGGCAATGGTTTTAGGCCAGGGCTCGGGGGCTACCCCGTGCCGAGTCTTTTGAATGTTTTGATCAAGCCAGGGGACCGCAGCTTTACAAACATGATTGGCGATCTGGATAACGCCATTGTGGTCGATCAGGTGCTAGGGGGCGGGGCGGGCATCT
>JBCBQD010000054.1:0-25641 GCA_039820425.1 Cyanobacteria bacterium J06635_1 | reverse complement strand
GGTCTTTCATGCGCTTACTCTAGCAGGTACTCTGCATATTTAGCGCTCTCGCATCGCAGACCCGCTGAAAGCTTACGGTCAAAGTAGATCACCGGGATTAAAATACCCACCGCAATCACCGCCCCTGGAATCCCGTAGCCCATGGCGGCCAGGCGCACCCCCAGTTGAATGGCTTGGCCCTGATTTAATCGAGCACCGTAGGCCAAAATCAACGCAATAATAATCGCCACCCCCGCCGTCAGCCCAGCCAGCAACAGACTGTGGGAGGCTAGCTTAATAAAGCTATCGTCTAAGGTGTCTGCCAGGTGGGTCAGGGTCATCTGTAGCAGCAACCCTGCCGGGAGCAGCAACCCCAAAACAATCGGCAACAGACAGCTCACTTGGGCCGCCAGCGCGCGCCAGCCCCCAAGCCTGTAGGGAGAAATGCTCTGATGATGGTTACCGGTTTGGTAATATTGGGCCTGTCGTCGCGACCAGCGCTCTAGCAGCAACAGCGCAAAGATAAAGAGCATCAGCAGGGCAGAAAGTTGCGCCGCCCCGACCCGCTCACCCATGCCAAACCAGGTGCGATAAATCCCGGAGGTAAAGGTCGGCACGCTAAAGTGTTGGACGGTGCCAAAGTCATTCAGAGTTTCCATCAAGGCCAGGGACAACCCCGCCATCACCGCCGGACGACTCAGCGGCAGGGCGATCTTAAAAAAGCTTCGCCAGGGGCCGCAGCCTAACGATCGGCTGGCTTCTAGGGCGCGGCGTGATTGCTCTAAAAAGGCCACCCGCGCCAGCATATAGACATAGGGATAAAGGGTGAGGCTGAGCATTGCGATCGCACCCCCCACCGAGCGTACATTGGGAAACCAGTAGTCCGTAGCCCGCTCCCAGCCAAATAAGGTCCTCAGACCACTTTGCACCGGGCCATAATATTCCAGCCAGTCAGTATAGGTATAGGCCAGCAGATAGGCCGGGGCCGCCAGGGGCAGCAACAAGGCCCACTCAAACCAACGGCTCCCTGGAAAGCGGCAAACCGTGACCAGCCAGGCGGTACTCACCCCAATTGAGCAAACACCTATCCCCACCCCCACCATCAGCCATAAAGAGTTGGTCACATATTGGGTCAATACCGTAGCGGCCAAATGCGCCCAGAGTTCACCGGCATCGGCAAACACACTGCCGAGCACCACCAGCACTGGCAGCGCCACCAGCCCAGACACCAGCCAAACAGCAAGGGTCCATGGGGTAGCGATCACCCAGCGTGACCGGGGGGTAGAAGGGATTTGTATAGACATGAATTACATCCGGGTAACCGCTTTAGCAATCTGTCCCAAGGCCCGCTCAATATTTGCCAGCGAGTTGGCATAGGACAGACGTAAATAACCCTTACCATAGTCTCCAAAAGACGATCCGGGTAAGACAGCTACGCCAGCCTCTGTCATTAGATAGTCCGCCAGGGCCTGATCGTCTAAGGGCAGTTGCGACACATTGGGAAACACATAAAACGCACCGGCAGGTTTCGTACAGGTGATGCCCGGGATGTGGTTGAGCCCGGCAACAATCGCATCCCGACGTTGACGAAACTCTTTTACCATATTGTCCACCACATCCTGGGGGCCTTGCAAAGCCGTCACCCCAGCCATTTGGGTAAACGAACAGGTGCAGGAGTTAGAGTTAATCATCAGCTGTTCTAACTTTTGGGCAATCGACCGGGGGGCCACTGCATAGCCGAGCCGCCATCCGGTCATGGCATAGGTTTTAGAGAAGCCATCCAGTAAAATCGTCCGGTCTTGCATACCCGGAAGACTGGCAATACTGTTATGGGTCTGATCGTAAAGAATGCGCGAGTAAATCTCATCAGCCAGGACATAAAAGTCATATTGGTGGGCTAAGGTTGCGATCGCATCCAAATCCTCAGCCGTCAGCAGTCCCCCGGTCGGATTTTGGGGAGAGTTCAAAATCAACAGTTTTGTGCGCGCTGAGACCCGACTGCGCAAATCATCTAGTTGAAAGCGAAAATCGACGGATTCTTGCAACGGCAGCGGCACGGCCTTGGCCCCCACAAAGTTAATCACCGACTCATAAATCGGAAACCCAGGATTGGGGTAAATCACCTCATCTTGACTATCCACCAACGCCAAAATCGTGAAAAAGATGACCGGCTTTGCCCCCGGCATCACCACCACCTGGCCAGGCTGCACCGACAGGCCGCGGGTAGCCGCCATGTGTTCGACAATGGCGGCCCTCAGCTCGGGTAGCCCGGCAGCAGGCCCATAGCCCGTGTAACCCGCCTGCATCGCCCGGTACGCCGCATCGCAAATATGGGGAGCCGTCGGAAAATCGGGTTGGCCAATCTCCAGGTGAATCATCTCTTGCCCCTGGGCCTCAAGCTGTTTGGCCCTGGCCAAATACTCAAACGCAGACTCGGTCCCTAGCTGAGTCATACGGGCTGCAAAAAGGATCATGGGCGTCCCCTCACCTGCGAGCATCAATGCAGATCCTTACTGTTGCATACGCTCACCCTAATTAGGGCAAACAATTACAAAAATTGGGCATTTTGACTAATGGAGTGTGGATACGACGCCTGTTATTATGGCGATCGAATATAACGCATTAATTAATATTAATTTATTGATTTTTTTCTAAATTCAGATGCATTTTTCTAAGATGGCAATCCAGTTTGCTAACGTCCTAACCATGGGCGCATTGCTGACCTGCGCTGGATTAGCCCAAAAGGCGCTGGCTCAGAAAAATGTCCTGGTGCTGCATTCTTATCATACCGAACTCTCTTGGACGGCCAGCCTTAAGGTCGGCATTGATCAGGGATTTCGTAATAATGAACAAGAGATCCAGGTTTTCCATGAATTTTTAGATGCTAAGCGTCACCCAGACCTGGCACATCAACAAGCTTTTTTTGATTACTTACAAGCAAAATACCAAACCACCGATATTGATGTGGTCATGGTGTCAGACGACCCAGGGCTAAGCATCTTGATGCAGCAGCGGTCTGCCCCTTTTGACACAGCTCCCATTGTTTTTTTAGGCATCAATCAAATTCGTCCCGACATAGTAGATGCGTCCGGGATGACGGGGGTCTTTGAGAACCACAGCATCACTGACACCATACAAGAAGCGCTGCGTCAAACCAGGGCTAATACCCTGATAGTCATCAATGACTCCACCGAAACGGGACAGGCAAATCTGGGTAGACTCCATGAAATTGAGCAACTACCCAATGCGCCCCGGGTAATTGTCGTTAACGATATTGTGGTCAACGAGCAGGCGTCAGACACAATTGCAGCGCGCTTTGCCGACTATTCTGAGGACTGGCCGGTACTCATCGCCGGTCAACTGCGGAATGGGACCGCCGACGGCCCCTTAATTCCCTTTGAGCAAGGGCTCGAGATTTTGCGATCGCAGCTGCCCAACCCCCTCTATGGCAGCAGTGCCATGTTCTTAGGCCACGGGGTGGTGGGGGGCAAAGTGCTCAATGGCAAACACCACGCCATCCAGGCCGTCAACCTTGCCAATCGCATCCTATCTGGGGAGTCAGTTGAGTCTATTCCGCCGATCCTCAAATCTGACAATCATTGGATGTTTGACCATCGAGAGCTAAAACGCTTTGGCATTCAGCCAGACAATCTCCCCCTCAACAGCGAGCTGGTTCATGCCGATCTCTCTTTTTATGAGCACTATAAAACCCTCGTATGGGGCACTTCGTTTGGCTTTTTAAGCACCCTCCTCGTGATTGGATTACTGATTGAGGTATTGAGAAGACGAGCCGCCGCGGCGATCATTTTGCAAGAAAACGAGCAGCGTTACAAAGATTTAGCCGAGGCTGGGGCCGATATTTTTTGGGAAATCGATGCTGAGCTAAACCTGTCTCACCTATCGGGCAAACTGCCTAGTCGCCTATCGTTATCCCCCCAGGAACTGTTGGGTAAACCCTACAGAGAGATTTTTATACGACTTTCGGAGGTAGACTTTGAAAGCAACTATTTCGAGAGTCTGATCGCTGCTCGGCAACCCATCAAAGATTTTGTCTTTCGGTTACGGGAGAGTGACAACGCGGTTCGCATCTTCAAATTAAACGGTCGACCTATTTTTGATAAGCAGCAACAGTTTCTGGGCTACCGTGGGGTCCAGCGGGAGATCACCAAGGAATATAATCTGGCTGAAACCCTTGCATATCAGGCTACCTACGATTCCCTGACGGGGTTGATCAACCGCAACGAATTTGACACCTGCCTGCGGGCAGCGGTAGCCCGTGCCCAGCAATATGGCACCGCATCGGTGCTGTGCTATCTTGACCTTGACCAGTTCAAAATTGTCAACGACACCGCCGGGCACCTGGTGGGTGATCAGCTGCTATCGGAGCTAGCCCACTTGCTTAAACAGTCGGTGCGTCCTGACGATCATCTTGGACGCCTCGGCGGCGATGAGTTTGGCCTGATTATCGAAAATTGCTCCGTTGAGCACGGGCAGCGAATTTGTCAAACCTTAATCGATAAGGTACTCAACTATCGTTTTAAATGGCAAGACCGCCAGTTTAACGTAGGGGTTAGCATTGGCATGGTGCCGATTAACCGTGCGCAGACCACCGCGACGGAGCTGCTCAGCCGCGCCGATCTGGCCTGCTATAAGGCCAAAGATCTGGGACGGGGCCGCAGTTACGTCGCCGACGGTAATGATCTTGAGTTAGCAATGCGGCAAACTCAAATGGCGCGGATTGCCAATATTTCCCAAGCCCTCGAAGAAAATCGATTTTTTCTGATGCAGCAGCCGATTCAGTCACTGACTCAGCTAGGGGGCACCCCCCACGTTGAGATTTTGCTACGGCTGATCGATGAGCACGGCAAGGTGATTTCACCGGGGCACTTTATCCCGATTGCAGAGCGCTACGGCATGATCGCCCTGATCGATCGATGGGTGGTTGAAACCGTGATCAAGCAATACGACCGATTGTTTCCTCAGGCCAAGCCCCTCGTGTCTATCAACCTGTCGGGGGCCAGCCTCAGTGACAATCGCTTTATCGAATTTGTGCTGAAGTTAATCCATCAGTCAACCCTCGACCCCCATCGGCTTTGTTTCGAGATTACTGAAACCGCCGCCATCTCCCACCTGGAACAGGTGAAAATTTTCATTAAAGAACTCAAAACTATCGGCGTAAAATTTGCCCTGGATGACTTTGGCAGCGGTGTTTCATCGTTTGGCTATCTGCGCAGCCTGCCTGTGGACTTTCTCAAAATTGACGGCAGCTTGGTGCGCCATATTGTCGATGAGCGGTGCGATCGCACCATCGTTGACCTGGTCCATCAGGTCGCCCACATGATGGGCATGCGCACCATTGCCGAATTTGTCGAAGACACCGACATTCTGACTCAGCTCAAAAAGATGAAAATTGACTATGCCCAAGGCTACGCCGTCGGAGAGCCCGAGCCCCTAACCTTTGGAGCCTATACAGAAGCATCGATTACAGAGACATCACTGACTGCAATAAAATCATCAGCAGACAAAACAACATTGCTTGCAAATTGAAGGGTCAAGACGGGGTTACGACCTGATTGGAAGGTGTAGCTGCCATCGCTATTTTGCTCTGGAGCGATGCCGAGGGTAACCCCTTCGACCGCCAGCTTATCGACCCCTTGCTCAAAATCTACAACTCGATCGGTATAGCCAAATGCATCTTGCTTAAACAGAAAGATATCGGCGGCGGCTCCCCCTGAAAGGGTATCGTTGCCGCCCCCCCCTTCGAGAATGTCGTCCCCCCCATTGCCGTTGAGGGTATCTTCATCCCGCTGCCCGGTCAGGTAGTCTTGCTGCGCTCCCCCCTTGAGGATATCGTCGCCGTCGCCGCCATAGACAATATTCTTGCGACCGCCTAAAACAGTGACAACATCATCACCTACACCGGCATCAATGCTATTCTTGTTGCCCGAAACGGTAATGACATCCTCCCCTCGACCGCCTTTGACATTATTTTGGTTACCATCAATCAATAGTCTGTCGTTGCCGCTACCACCATCAAGACTATTTTGTTGACCCACGACGATCAAGTTGTCATGCCCGCTACCACCCTCGACGATATTAACGTCGCCCGTCACAGTCAGCGTGTCATCATTGCCACCCCCCTCAACGACGGCTGTATTACCAATAACAACTAAGAAGTCTTCACTGTCACCACCGTCCAAAATGGTCTTGTTGCCAACCGCAACAATCTGGTCATAACCATGTCCGCCTCGGATAGTATTGCGCTTGCCGGTCACAACGATGCTGTCATCACCATCCTCCGTCTGGATTATATTGTCGTTGCCAATGGCCACACCCTCGTCATGACCACCGCCGACATCAATGCTATTTTTATTGCCATTGACTTCAAAGATTTCGTCAATGTGTCCTGCAGCGACCGCAACCATCTGGTTGTCGTTATCCACTATAAAATCTGTCATGGGTTTGAGACCTTTAAAGAGCTAATACGAAGTGTTCTAAATGCGCCCGATGCATGACGCCCCGCAAGCCGAGAACAAATAGCATCGGCCGCAGCGGTCTGTTATCAATCTGTGTGACTAACTTGTGTGACTAACTCGAAAGAACCTGATGATCACTGTCTGGGTAATTCTCAAGTTGTCAGTAAATTGCCCAGACGAAAGTCTGCCTTGACCAAAAGTATGCCCATTTGAGTAACCAGCTAACCCTTGCCCACAGGGAGATTCGAGCCATATTCCCTAAGCTTTACATGAACTCCGTATAGATCAGTAGCTGTATAAAAAGAGACAAATTTTAGGAGTTATTCTAGAAGCCTAAGGTCAATTCGGGTAAGGGATTTCACCCTTAAACCATCTTGTTGTTAAATTAAATCGCCCTTGGATACTCAGAAAGTTGTTACGGTATGATAAACACGAAACCATCGATAAATCAGGGAGGCGATTATCGCTAATGAGCAGCCAAATCGAATGGACAGAGGATGCCAAAGCACGACTCAAAGAAATTCCGTTTTTTGTGCGTCCAGCAGCTCGCAAAAAGATTGAGAAGTTTGCTGCGGAGGCTGGGGTCACCCAAATTACTACCGAAATCTACGAGCAGGCTAAAAAGAAGTTTGGGTAAAAAGTTGGATGAAAAGCTAGCTAGGAAATTCGACTAAACTACTGGAACTTAGCTAAAAATCTACTCCGCGCTTGAGCTCAACCCCCCGCTCGGCATAGTGCTTGTGGCAAAATACCTCAGAGTGGGCACTGGCCAGTTCGAAGTAAGCAGGTGGATTTTTGCAACGTCCGGTGATGATCACCTCGGTATCCTTCGGTTTTCGCAACAGTGCCTGAATAATCGGCTCCTCGGGCAGCAGCTCCAGGTCAACCGTGGGGTTAAGCTCGTCGAGAATGATGGTCTTATACAACCCCGAGGCAATCGCTGTGCGGGCAATCTCCCAGCCGCGCTCGGCTTCGACATAGTCGATGGTTTGTTGCTGCCCCCGCCAGACAATGGCATCCCGCCCACAACGCTGATGATCAACCAGGTTAGGGTAGCTCTGGCGCAGGGCTGAGATCGCAGCATCCTCCGTATAGCCATTCCCACCCTTGAGCCACTGCACAATCATCACCCGGTGCGACTTATCCTGACTGATCCCACGCCCAATCGCCTGTAGGGCCTTGCCCAGGGCACTGGTCGACTTACCCTTGCCATCGCCGGTATAGATTTCGATGCCCTTGAGCCCCGGAATATCTAACTCGGCATGGATCTGTGGCTTCATCTCCGAATGCAAATCGGCGATCTCCAGCAATTCAGGCGGGGCACCGCGCCCGGTAGCAATCACTTCAAGGTGGTTGTGCTTGCGCTTGAGGGTGCGAACGACGTCATCCACGGGCAGCAGCCCCAGGTTAAGCACTGGATTGATTTCATCGAGCACCACCACAGAATAGAGGCCAGATGCGATCGCACCCTTGGCCACATCCCACCCGCGCTGCGCCTCTTGTTTGTCAAAGCGAGTGATTTCGTCGGGGCCAAAAAATTCGGCCCGCCCGGTCCGTACCTGGTCGATCAGATGCGGAAAGCCCCGCTGTAGGGCCTCAATGGCAGCGTCTTCGTCGTAGGTACGCCCTGGCCCTTTCAGAAACCGCAGCAACAGCACCCGGCTTTCCATAAAAGTCTGAATGCCTAACCCGATGGAGCGCAGCACCACCCCCAGTGCTACCTGGGATTTGCCCTTGCCCTCCCCGTCATAGACATGGATCTGGCCGACCATGCGCTCGGAGTGCTGCTGGGCAGTGCGGATACCAATATCTGTGCGGACCATGAAAAAGCCTTACATTCGTTGGTCCTATTGTATCGGGAATTGTCAACTAGAAAGCCCTACAAAAATTGTTCCAAAGCTTTGCTGAACTCCTCATAGGGCTTAACGCCGATCAGGGTCTCCTGCAAGTCGCCCCCTTTGAAAAACATCACTGCTGGGATGCTTTTAATTCCAAATCGTTTGGCAACTGACTTGTTGGCATCGAGATCGAGCTTAAAGACTTTGACGCGCTCACCATATTCATCGGCCAGCTGATCCATCAGAGGGGCTACAAGTTTACATGGACCACACCAGGTAGCCGTACAGTCTACTACCACCATGGGCTCATTTTGCAAAAGCGAATCAAACTCGGTTTCATCCTGAATATACGTAGCCGTACCCATGTTTGTGTCTCCAAACCTTTGCTGTAACACCTGTAAGTATACACCTAAATTCACCGAAAACCTTTTGCATAATAGGCGAAAGTGAAATAAGATGTTACATCCCTCATAGGTCAACCGCTGCGATAGCGAGTCGTCCGTCAATGTTCAATATTCAGGTTTGATGGGTGAGTGTGCTGCGCTAGTGAGTACGCTGCGCTGGTGAGTACGCCGCGCTGGTGAATAGTGAAGATTTCACCACCCACTCACCCACTCACCACTCACCCACTCACCCACTCACCTACCACCACTCACCCACTCACCTCGCCCAACCGAAATTTTAAGCTTGACAAACTACTGGCGAAAGCATTGACGATGCGTGCTTTATTCGTATTCGTCTACGTATATTCCGGTAGCCGTGAGTTTATTGTTGACCTGGGAATTCTGAGTATGTGGAATTAGGCAAAGCTTTATTGTCACTCGCTATGCTATCTGATCAGGCACTTATCAAGACCTTCGTTCAAGACTCGATCCAAGGTCGAGAATCTCTGCTAGCTAACCCCAACCTGCAGGCCATGATGAATGCAGGGGTGCAACAGCTAATGGCTAAGCAGTCTGGCGTTATCATGAGCGCTGATATTGAGAACGGTCATCCACAGTTTTTGGTGCAATTGAGCTCTCCCCACAGCCAACTGATAGGGCAAGTCCTGATTAACCAGGGATTTTTACCCTCAGAAGACATCCTTGATCGCAAGGCCGGGGGTAAACAACAATCTCTTCTCAAATACATTCCGATTAAGCTCCCAAAGGGCTACGAACCTCGCTGTACCGACGCAATCAACCTTTGGAAGACCTGGTGGAGCTACGCTAAACGCAGTCGCTCACAGATTATTCCGATGGATCTGGTGATTCGCCATCGCCAGACCTGGTACCCGATCAAAGATATTTTTGTGACCGATGGGTTGATCTATGTCATCACCCTGGGAGCTGAAATTGTGCTGCATTCTCAAGACACTATCTTTTGGCTCAAAAAAGATAAGCCAGTGACTGAAGTTTCAAGATCCACCTATCCATCCCTAGGAAATCGGGTCTTAAACTCAGGGGTCAGTAGTCGAATCGCCGCCAATGGTTAACTGAGATATGTGCCAACTACCAACCCAGCGCTGTGCAGATCTGATTAGCTAGCTCCAAAGGACGAAAGGGTTTGGCAATGACGGCAGCTACCTCGTCAGGGTTAATATTGTCTTGGGTCAAGGGTTTGGTCTTAGCCGTCACAAAAATAACTGGAATTGCCGCTGTCTCAGGACTTGCCTTAAGGGTTTGCAGCGTGGTTGGGCCATCCATCTCAGGCATCATCATATCTAACAAGATCGCATCCGGTATTTGCTCAGTCGCCATTTCAATCGCTTGATGTCCAGAGTTGGCTTGCAAAATCGTCCAATCTGTTTGCATCTCAAGGGCAAGATTGGCGATAGCCCTAGCATCGTCTTCGTCATCGACTAACAGAATGGTTTTGCTCATGGGGTCTCCTGGGTAATCGGTAATGCAATGTAAAAGGTGCTGCCTTGGCCCAGGGTGCTCTCGACCCAGATCTGGCCACCGTGTTGCTGAACAATGTTACGACAAATTGCAAGCCCTAAACCCGTCCCTCCTTTTTTGCGAGAGTCCGAGGCATCCACCTGTTGAAATCGCTCAAAAATACTGTGTAATTTGTCATGGGGAATGCCCCGCCCTTGGTCAGCTACCTGGATCAGCAGATAGGGTAATGACAAGGCAACCGGAGGCCCCGCATCAGCGGTTTCAACCACCTGACCGCTCAGACCTACCGTGCCATTAGCATGGGAAAACTTGATGGCATTGCTCAAAAGATTGGTAAAGGTTTGCAGCATACGGTCAGGGTCAACCGTTAACGTGGCTCTGATAGGAGACACCCTTAGGACCACCTGAGCCTTGTCCGCCATAGCCTGCATCGCTTCTTTAGCCTGGGTCAACAGGTCGCCAATATCGCAGGGTTGCAGTTGCATCGTAATGGTGCCCGATTTAATCCGCTCTAGATCAAGAATGTCATTAACTAGCCGAATCAGCCGCTCAGTATTGGTTGTTGCCATCTGCAAGATTTGATTCCCTTGGGGTGAGAGTTCACCTAGCTGGCCGCTGCTGAGCAAATCAAGCGCCCCAATCAACGAATGCATAGGGGTGCGCAGTTCATGACTCACAATGGAGATAAATTCGTTTTCTAGTTGCTTTCGCTCGGTAATATCATTAATGATATTGAGGGCACAGGGTTTGTTGTTGAGGGTGATGTGCTCAATTGACAATAGCACCGTGCGTACCGTGTTTGCTTTGGTGCGAAATTCTAATTCTTGGTTGTAACGCGCTCCTTGACAATGGATAGCAGTGTCGTACTGCTCGTGGTCAAGCCAACAGTTCAGGTCTGCAACTGTATGATTAACGACTTCATCCGTTGCATAGCCACTCATGCGCAGAAAACTGGGATTTACTTCTAGAAATCGACTATCCGCCAGATCGGTGATTGCAATCGGGCTAGGACTCGCTAAAAAGGCCTTTTCAAATTTTTCCTCGGCCCGACGACGTTCATCGATCTCTTGCTGAAGCTGCTGATTTTTTTGTTGGAGTTGTTTTTGCAGATTTCGGATAGTGAGATGGTTGTCAATACGGGCTAACACTTCTTCTACCTGAAAAGGTTTTGTGATGAAGTCTACGCCCCCAACACTAAAGGCTTTGACCTTATCGAGCACATCTCCTAAGGCACTGATAAAAATCACTGGGATATCCCGTGTAGCTGACTGGACTTTAAGATGTTCGCAGACTTCATAGCCGTTCATTTGGGGCATATTGATGTCAAGCAAAATTAGATCCGGCGGAGCGGCCTGAGCCCCTCTTAACCCAGTCATCCCTTTGGTCACACTGCGCACTTTATACCCTTTTTCCGTCAGCATTGACGAGAGTAAATGGAGATTTTCTGGCGTATCATCAATGACCAAAATGTCAGCTTTATAGGTCCCGGTCATTACAAAATCTCCTCAGTGAGTGTGATGATAGTATCAAATTCAAAGTTTTCGGTCAGGGTTAAGAGTTGTGTTGAAATCACTGCATGCTGCGGCGGCATTTGTTGAATCAGCTGCTTGATATGCTCAGCATCCACCTGAACAGCAGCCCGATGGAGCCGACAAATCCAGGGCTGAGGCATTTTAGCGAGATCCTCTGCCCGTAGCCCCGTTTCCTCACGTTTAGCAGAGGCATCCGATAACTCACCGGCATAGGTATATTGCACCCCCAGATGATGGGCCATCGCAGCAAAGATAGTCTGTTCTTGAAACGGCTTACGAACAAAATCATTACACCCCGATGCCAGGACAGCGGTGCGTTCTTCTTCAAAGGCACTGGCGGTGAGGGCGATGATGATAGGTGATGGGTGGTGGGTGGTGGGTGGTGGGTGGGCTGCCCGAATCTGCCTTGTTGCCTCATACCCATCCATTACCGGCATCCGCATGTCCATCCAAATCAAGTGAGGTTGCCAGGTTTGCCAGAGGTCAACTGCGGCTTGACCGTTGGCGGCTTCTCGAATGGAAAATCCCACCGACGACAAGAGTTCGACCAATAACCGACGGCTGTCGTCGGCGTCTTCAACCACCAGGATGCGAAAATCGGGCTGGTTTGGGGCCAACCCAGTAACGCGCTGACTGGGTACTGTTTGGGGAAGGGCAACCGCCAGAGTGGGTTTAGCCAGGATGTCAAAAACAAAGGTAGCTCCATGGGGAGGACGGTTTTGGACCGTGATATCCCCGCCCATCAGTTGGATAAACCGCTGGCTAATGGCTAACCCTAGCCCTGTGCCTTGTTGGGTATTGGGGTTTTGAGCTGATTGATAAAAGGGATCAAAGAGATGATCGAGTTCTTCGGGGGCGATGCCTGGGCCGGTGTCTTGGACTTTGAAGGTGATTTTGTAGGAGGGGGGAGAGGGAGCAGGGGGAGCAGGGGAGGCAGAAGGGGCAGGGGGGGCTGACTGAGCAACTGTCTGGGCTGATATCTGGAGTAGAACTTTACCTTGCTCGGTAAACTTGATGGCGTTGCCGAGCAGGTTGAGTAAGACTTGACGAAGTTTGCCCTGATCGGCTTCTACATATTGTGGGACGGCGGCACCAACTTCAAATCCGAGCTGGAGGCCTTTGGCATCTGCTTTAATCAGCAGCATCTCTTCGAGGGAGACCAAAAGCTGATGAAGGTCAAAACGAGTTTCATTGAGCAGAGTGCGTCCGGCCTCAATTTTGGACATGGAGAGGACATCATTAATGAGGGCCAGCAAGTGTTCACCACTGCGATTGATAATGTTGACGCGCTCTAGCTGGTAAGTCCTGAGGTCGCGATCGCGACCCATCAGCTGGGTAAACCCGAGAATCGCATTGAGGGGCGTGCGGAGTTCGTGGCTCATGTTAGCCAGAAACTCACTTTTGGCAAGATTGGCAGCATTGGCCTCCTGGGCTTTTTGCTCAAGCTGACGGCTGTAATTTTCGAGCTGCGATCGCGACTGGCTCAGCTGCCGGGCCAGCCCAGTCACCCCCAAAAGCAAAGCGCCGGCAGATCCTAAACCCACGATCACAATGGCCCCAGCCAGCTGTCGAGCGGGGCTAAAGGCCTCGTCCTGGGACATTTCAACAATCAGAGCAAGATTTTGATCATTTAGCCAGCTATAGACCCCTAGCACCGGCACCCCAGCGTAGTTAGCATAGAGGTCTTCGCCACTTAACCCCTGCATGGCCTCGTTGATGCCTTGACTACTGGGTTCGTTGGGTAAATCACGGGTCACACTCTCATGGCGAGAAATAAAGGAGGTTTTTTCAGCCAGGGAGCCCACCACGTAGGTTTCGCCCGTATCCCCCAGACCAGAACGCTCCCGCACAATTTGGTCAATGCGGTTGAGGTTGAGATCGGCCATCACCAGGCCAATGCGCTTTCCGGTGCGATCGCGAACCGGCGACGCATAGGTCACTGCGGGTTTACCCGTTTCAGGAGACACGTAAAATACTGGTGTAAACTTATCCCCAGCGATAACGGTCTCAAAATACGTCAGGTTAGTAGCGATTTCGTATTTACCTTCCCTCGCTTTATCCGTTGAGAGAATGATGCGATTGCTACGATCGACAATAGAGATTTCAGCAAACTTAGGTTTAAGGGATCTGATCTCTAGAAGATAATTACTCAAGCTATCGTAGACAGTACGATCAGGTTCAGAGGGCGTTGCCAGCAACTGCTGTAGCTGCCGACTCACATCCGGAAATCGCGCAATAATCAAAAAATCCTGCTCACAGGACTCAAGCCATCGGTTGATTTCATTTTGTTTGAGGGTTGCTGTCACCCTAAGTCGATCAAAAGCAGCCTCTTTGAGGGCTTGACGAGCCCTTACATAAGCCACACCGCCCACCGTTGCCACGGTAAACAACGCCAGTATTAAAAACGCACTGGCGACTTTAGTGGTAAAGGTGGGCTTTTGAGATGACATGGGTTCACACCCTCTTTAAGACCATTGTTCAAAAATCTCCTTGAGATTGTTGATGGCTCTGTCGGCAGCGGCCTCTGGTGCGGTGCCATTCTCGACAATATCGTGAAGGACATCTCCCCAAATATTTTGTTCAAGGGCAACCCCATAGGCCGGGTTTAAAGCGTTGCCATAGGGTTGGGTTTGCCCCTCTAAAACAATGCGGGTGGCGACAGACACATGGGGATCGTCTGGATTACGCCAGAAAGGATCGGACTCAAGACCTTGATTTGGGGGCATAAACCGCCCATAGGAGGTCTTTAGAAATTCATTAGTCACCGCTGGCTGGATAAGATAGCTCAAAAACTGTTTTGCCTTGGCCTGATGGGGAGAGTCAGAAAATATCACCGCCATTCGGGTTTCCATCAGGTGTGACATGGGGGTTCCATCCAGCTTGTCAGGCCAGGGGAGGGTCGCCAGTTTATTTTGATAGGTGTCAGGGTCGTTGCGCACCGCCGCTGGGATAGACAGGGTAGGGTTAGGCGTCATCAGTACGTTTCGATCCAGTAAATTTCGATTGTTGTCTGGGTCTAACCATGCTGTCACATTAGGAGGGACATAGCCATCTTTATAAAACTGGCTATACCAGCCCAAGACTTTGACAATGCCGTCTCGTACTTCAGGTTGGTCAACCAGGAGATTTCCCTGTTCATCTAACAACCTGATATTGTAGGCGACCAGGGCCTGTTCAAATAGGTGATAGGTATCTTTGGCAGGTATCGATAAGGGTAGTCCTAGGGCATAAACATCCTCAATTCCCTGGTCTCTCAGGTTATCTTGAGCAGTCTTCCAAAATGCCCAAAATCCATGCCAGTCTCTAGGAATATCGTCTGAGGTATACCCTGCCTGGGCTAAAAGATCTTTCCAATAATGGATTTGAATCACAGATTGGTTAAGCGGTACTGCATAATAGCGCCTCTCGGCGTTTTCTGCACCGTAGATATGGGCCGCTTGTAAAGCTGAGGGCGTAAACTGCTCAGCCACAGGCTCAATGATATCGGTGACATCTGCCAGCTTGCCCGCCCACTCATCAATTGGGTAAACCGACTTGGCGGCAAACAAAATATCAGGAGGAGTGCCCGCTTTGCTGGCTCGCAAAGTTTTAGGTGCAATCTCACCCGAGTTATAAAACGATAAGTTAACCTGCTCCCCTGTGTCTGTTTGCCATTGTTTCACAGCGGCCTCAATCGCCTCATCTTCTTCGATGACGTAGCCCTTATCCCAGAGAATGGTTAGCCCTTGACTGGTCTCGGCGGGGACCGTCGAAATCTCTGTCTGAGCAGGCGGAGCACAGGACATCACCAGCACACTGATCAACAAACTCAACAGGCCATAGCGGTTGAGTCGGTAACGGGGCTTAAAGAAGTGCTGTCTGTTCATAAGAATACCTGTTCTAGCCGGGCGGGTTGTCGAGGGCTGCGATCGCATCCAAAATCTCATCAAAGTTAAATTGCTGCATGAGCTGAGCCAGTTTTTGAGCCAAGACCGTCTGCTCAGGCGGAATCGCTTGAATCAACCGCCGAATCTGATGGCTATCAACCTCAGTCGCCGCCTGTTGCAAGGACATAATCCAGGTGAGGGGCATGGGATTCAGATCTTCGGCCGACAGCACCGCCCGCTGTGGCATCGCAGTTTGCAGCAAGGGTTGGTGACCATTCACCTCATAAATAAACTCAACCTGGAGATACTCTGAGATTTTTTCAAAAATTGTTTGCTCTTGAAACGGTTTGCTCACCATGTCATTACAACCTGCCGCCAAGATAGCCGAGCGATCTGCTTCAAAGGCACTGGCGGTGAGGGCGATGATAATAGGCGAAGGGTGGTGGGGTGAGGGGGTGAGGGGGTGAGGGGGTGAAGAAGTCGTAGGTGCATAAGATAAAGCCTGCTCCCCGCTCGGCTGAACGCCCACGTCAAAGTCTGCTCCCCTGCTCCCCTGCTCCCCTGCTTCCCTTGCCAAAATCTCCCTGCCCTCCGCCCGAATCAGCCTTGTCGCCTCATACCCATCCATCAAAGGCATCCGCATATCCATCCAGATTAAATGGGGTTGCCAGGCACGCCACTGGGCGATGGCATCTTGGCCATTAGTCGCAGCGTGAACTTGAAACCCAACGGTGGTCAGTAATTGGGTCAACAAGTTACGATTGTCGGCTTGGTCATCCACGATCAAAATCCGGTAAGTGGGCTGGTGAGGGGCCAGGCGCAGGGCCCGTTGTTGTCGAGTTGCCGGGGCCACGTCGGTGGGTTTAGCAGGCAATACCTGAATCTGAAAATAGAAGGTAGAGCCCTGATCAGGGATGCTTGTAAAGTGCAGGCTACCGCCCATCAGCTGCACATATTGACGGCTAATCACCAGGCCTAACCCGGTCCCGCCACCCACCTGGGCTCCGCTACGGGTTTGCACAAACGGTTGAAAGAGCTTGCCCCGATCTTCGAAGGGAATGCCGCAACCCGTGTCGGCTACTTCAAAATAGAGCGTGATCGGGCTGGGGGTGAGGGCAGTTGTTGTTGATCGGGTATCAGATTGCCCAGGCTCAACGCTGGCGCGGAGGGTGACACACCCCTGTTGGGTAAATTTAATGGCGTTGCTGAGCAAGTTGATCAACACTTGCCGCAGTTTGGCTTCGTCGGTTTGCACATATTGGGGTAGCTCAGACGACAACTCTGTCTGGAGGGTTAATCGTTTCGCAATTGCCCGCATTTGAAACATGTCTTGCAGGGTCTGCAACAGCTGATGCAAGTCAAACGCAGCGGCACTCAGGGTGGTGCGCCCCGCCTCAATTTTTGACATTTCTAAGACGTCATTGATCAAATCGAGCAGGTGGGCACCGCTGCGGTTGATGGTGCTCAAAGACTCTCGCTGTTGGGGAGAGAGGGTATCGTCACGTTCCATTAATTGGGCAAAGCCCAAAATCGCATTCAAGGGGGTGCGTAACTCATGGCTCATATTGGCTAGAAATGCACTCTTGGCACGGTTGGCAGCCTCCGCCTGCTCTTTGGCCGCGTGTAAGGCCCGTTCTGCCTGCTGACGTTCTAGCTCTGCCCCCGCCCGAGCCGCAAAGATCTTTAAGATCATTTCTCGACCTTCGTCCAACTCCATCGGGTCAGTATCCAGCACAGCGAGATGCCCCAGCAGCTTACCGGCCCCATTGACCAGAGGGAGTCCTAGATAACTCTCGGCTCCGTCCGCAAACAGAGTGGCACAGCGAGGAAACTGTTCTAAAAACTTTTCAGGGTAAAAACAAACGTTGTTACCCTCAGTTTGTTGACAGGGGGTGTCCTCCGTATCGCACTCAATGTTATAGCCAATGGCGTTACCCGCCCACAGCGCCAGGGTACGGACACGGGCTTGGGTGTCATCGGTATATTCGGTAATCATGGCGTAACGCATGCGCAAAGCCTGGGCTAGATACTGCACACAGGTCCGAAAAAAGGCGCTGCCGGTTTTTGCCGCAGTGCCCTCTACCATGAGCTGCAGGGCCTCTTCTCGCTGTTTGCGCTCGGTAATGTCTTCGGCGATGCCCAAAATTTGGCTGGGGGTGCCGTCTTCCCCCAGCAGCGGTAGCTTAAAGGCCCGAGACCAGATATGACTACCGTCGGGGCGTTCGAGATAGACTTCTGGCATATCCAACATTTTTCCAGATGCCAGGGTTGAGCGGTCTTCAGCATGGTGCCAGTCGGCTTGTTTTTTGGGCAACAACTCGTAGTCGTTTTTGCCCATGGCCTGCTCTCGAGGAAAGCCTAAAATCGCTTCGCAGTTTTTGTTGATTAGAGTGTAGCGAAAGTCGTTTTTGACATCCTTGGTAAACACACAAAAGGGAGCATTCTCAATGATGCTGTCCAGAAACTGCTGAGATTGGCGCAGATCGGCTTCTAGACGTTTGCGATCGCCAACATCCGTTACCAGGGCATAGCAGCCCTGAATGTAGCCCTCATCGTCGCGATCCGGCACAAAGGTAGATGCAGTATAACGTTCTCCACCATGTTGGTAGGGAATTTCGACCTCATAGGAAATGGTTTCTCCAGCAAAAACACGGTCGAGGTAAGGCGCAATCCGCTCATAGGCGGCGTCCCCCAGCAAATCTCGCACCGACATGCCGATAATTTGGTTGCAAGGGATGCCAAACCAGCCTTCATAGGTGTGGTTGACAAAGCGATATTGTTGATTGATGTCAATGTAAGAAATGCACGCAGGCAACGAGTCTGTGATCAGCTGCAGGCGGTTTTCGCTGGCCCGCAGAGCGGCTTCAACCTGCTTACGCTGGGTGATATTAACCCCTACCCCAAGCACACTATCTTGAGTTTGCCCCGGTAGCCGAATCCGTCGCTTCTGCCACTGCAACCATTCCTGATGGGAACTGGGTGTGGTAATTTTTTCTTCAGGGATAAATAGATCTTTGCCACTTTCGAGAACTCGACGATTTTCATCATGAAATCGATTCACCGCCTGGGTATCTGGGTGAAAATCATTGTCGGTCTTGTTAATCAGTGCTTCGACGCTCAGATCATAAAACTCGGCGGCGGCTTTGTTAGCTAGCTGATAGTGCCCCTCTTCGTCTTTAACGAAAATCACGTTGGGCACCGTATCAATCACCAGGCGCAAAATGGCCTGCTGCTGTTTGAGGTCGTTTTCCGCCTGTTTGAGGGCAGTGATGTCAAAAATAATGCCGTCAATCCACAGCAGCTGATCGTGCTCGTCAAAGCAGCCCTGTCCCCGGTCTTGACACCAGCGGAGGCTGCCATCAGCGTGGAAGATGCGGTATTCAATGTCGAAGGGCTGGTGGTTTGCGATCGCAGCCAGTGCCACCTCACGAATTTGGGCTAAATCATCAGGGCAGACCTGCTGTAGCCAGGTCCGTCTCTGATTGTCGATAAAGTCGTCAGCGGGGTAGCCACACAGCCCTTCGACAGCGGCGCTAACAAACTCCATAGCCCAACTCTCACCATCAGCACAGCGATAGACTGCTCCAGGAATATTAGACACCAAGCTACGGTAGCGTTCGCGGCTGCGGCGCAGTTCTTGCTCTGTAGATGCTTCAACTGGCTCGAAAGTAGGCTGTTTCAGCCGATTTGATGCTTGCTCCATGCTTGCCGTACTGCCTACTGCCTCGTCATTGTATATCTGCCCGTGAAACACATGTCCGCTAAATGCATACAAATTTAACGGAGAAACGGGAAGATCTAGGGAAGCCAAAACGCAATCATCAAAAAATAAGACAATGCCCATCGACATCAATCGATGGGCATTGCCCTGAGTCAGATATGAATATAGAGCTGCCCTAGCTCAGTTGAGTTGATGCTAGATAATCATTATGGCTGCTGGGCCTGGGAAAATTGTGGAGCCCCTTGTAAATCTGCTTGATGCAGATAAACCGTGCCCGTCAATAGACTAATGCAGCTAACCGCCAACCAGGTCCATTTAATCGCAACCTTCTTATTTTGAGCCATGCTTGAAATTCTCAGAACAACAAATATTGAAAGATATGGATTGAAAAGTTAGATACAGAAAGCATGGCTCAAAACAGGTATCTCGCCTGCGTCGATATCACCAGCCTTCAAAATCACCCTCCCCGCATTCTGAAAATGCCCTAAATAACAACGCCTTAAACAATCCAAATTCATCTTCAAAGAATACTCAAAAACAACAGATTTTGATGACTTTGACAACAATAAAACTTGATGCCCCACCTGGGTAAATTAACAGATACCCATCTTCGCTATTTACGGATTAGACCATCCATGTATTTTCTGTATTTCCCCAGGTGCATCCAAAACCCTTCTGCACAACAGGCTCAATCGACAAGATGTCTATATCTTAATACTTTTAGCCTTTGCATAGCATCATGCCACCCCTGCACACGTAAGTATGGTAAGGGGATTTTATGCTGAGATCTCTACGCTTTTCACAGGATCTTTTATACCGAAATCCGTATTTTTAACCTGCTGACATCCGAAACAATCTTGTTAGATTGATAACCAAGATTCTACGGAATCTAAGGAAGGGTCTCCTATCACGATAAGGCAAAACACGGCTGTTGTTTTTCAAAAGCCGCGACTTAAATTGCTGTCAATCCAAAATTTATTACTACTGATATCCAATCTTTTGGAAATACCTGATGCCCAGTCAGGTGGACATTTTCATGTGCCAATAGCTCTGCACGCTCAAATTTGCTAACCCCTACCATCATCGGTGAATCGATAATGCTCGACAACATTCTAAATGACAACCTGCCAACCGAAGATCTTTCTTCTACTAATTGCCAATGTCCTCACTGTGGCGGTGCCCACCATGAGCATGAGCACGATGATGATCTCCATGGATACCCCATCCAAAATGATCCGGTCTTCAGTGGCTCAGGTTCGGGCCTGGGACAATACGGCGAATTCACAGATCTGACCCATACGTTTAAGTTACATAGCAATCCCAACGCTAAATATACGATTTATTTAGATTTTGACGGTCACATCACCCAAGACACCTTGTGGAACGGCGGCGACCCAATCACCTCAAGTGCCTATGATCGAGATGATGATGTCAATACATTCAGTGATGCTGAGCTGGCCGAAATCCAACAAATTTGGCAGCGAGTTGCCGAAGACTATGCTCCATTTGAGGTCAATGTAACTACCGAAGCCCCTGATATTAACGATCTTCAAAAAGGTGACGGAGACGATCGCTGGGGGGTGCGGGTGATTATGACCCAAGATGATGCCCCCGAACGCACCTTTGGTAATGGTGGGGTGGCCATTACCTACACTTTTGATAGTGATATTGATCAGCCTGTTTATGTTTTTAATAAAGGGGCAAATGCGGCGTCTAAGACCGCCAGTCATGAGGTTGGGCATAGTTTAGGGTTGTCCCACGATGGTTTGTTACCCAATATTGATCCCAATGATCTCGAGGGAGATGCTTACTACGATGGCCATGGTACGGGGGCTACCGCCTGGCAAACGATCATGGGTGGCCACAGCAATGGCCTCGTCCAATGGAGCAAGGGAGAATACAAAGGAGCCAACAACACTGGGCAGGATGATCTCGCCCAGATCAATACCTATCTCCCGTATAAAACCGACGACTACGGGAATACAAACGCGACCGCCCATGCCCTGACCCCTGATGCCACTAACACATTCTCGGCCTATGGTCTCATTGAGAAGAACACCGACATTGATGTCTTCTCTTTTATCACTGGCGCAGGGGCAATCTCTATCAATATCAACTCCGCCACTCGATTTTATTTAGAAAACGGCGGTAGTTATGCGTCTACAGAGGTTCAAGGCGAAGGCTCAAACTTAGATATTTGGGCAGGTTTATATAATTCAGAAGGGAATTTGGTCGCTGAGTCTAATCCGGAAGACTCCCTTGAAGCCCTGTTTACAGGGCTCTCTGTTGCCGCCGGCAAGTACTACTTACACATTGACGGGGTTGGGTTTGGAGACCCCTACGCAGATGACCCAACCGGCTACACCGATTACGGTAGTTTGGGCCAGTATTCAGTAGAGGGAACTGTCATTGCACCTTCTGCTGATCTAATCAATATTGAAGTGGCTGAGGCCGTTAAACTTGAAGGCGATAGCGGCACAACCACTTTTACCTTTACGGTAACGCGCACAGGCGATACGGCAGGCACCACTACAGTCGATTGGCAGGTATTGGGGCATGGTGCTAGTGGGGCAGATGCTGACGATTTTACTGGGGTGCTCCCCACCGGTAGGCTCTCATTCGCCGCTGGGGAAACGTCTAAAACCATTACGCTCGACGTCAGCGGTGATGAATTGTTAGAAGCAAGCGAGAGCTTCATGGTCAAGCTCTCAAACCTGGCCTCGACCGCAGGGGCGTTCGAGTTTGGGGCCAATGCTGCCTTTGGTACGATCCTGGCGGATGAGGCCGAAATCAGCGGTAACCTTTGGCACGACCTGGATGGGAATGGTGTTAGAGACATGGGTGAGGCAGGGCTTGCAGGCCGCACCGTCTACCTCGACCAGAACCAAAACAATCAATTCGATGCAGGTGAGCAGTCCACCACCACCGATAATAATGGTGACTATACATTCACAAACTTAGAGGCCGGTTCTTACTCCGTTGCAGAGGTATATCAACCGGGTTGGAACCCAACCACGTCTGCAATATCTATTAGCTTTCAAGGGGATTCCAGCTATCAGCTAGATGATGGCACAGGTAGCGGTAGAGCCTTTAGCCACACAGGGGATGTTGTTCTCTTTAACGAGTTTGAGCCGCAGGCTGGCCTTGAGACAATTCACTCTATTTCCGTCGCCAAGGGCGGTAATATACAGTCTGTCTATCTATACGAAGACGTCAACGGTGACGGTCGCCTGTCCAGTGACGAAAAACGGATAGATATGGCGGTTGACTTCTCAAACATATCTGGCGACTTTGCCACCGTGGCGATTGCCCCAACCACCGTCAGCAATACGTTCTACGTTGGGGTCCGCTATGCGGGGAATGATACCAACAATACGTTTTTCTTAGCAGATTCCTCCTTCTCAGGGGCCAAGTACGTCTTGCAAACAGACTTTGCCCCAGATAGTGAGTTTTCTTTGTCTAATATGAGTGAGGGAGCTTTGATCCGAGCCCACTCTGGGTCGGCCCCTCAGCAGGTGACGGTTAATGCAGGCGATCGGGTGACCGACATTGATTTCGGTAGCATTCGCGAAGCTCCTGCCACTATTTCGGGTGAGCTATGGAGCGATCTCAACGGCAACGGCCAGCAAGATAATGATGAAATTGCCCTGGCAGGGTGGACTGTTTTCTTGGATGAGAACGGCAATAATCAACTGGATGATGGCGAACTTAGCACCACAGCGGCGGCTAATGGTAGCTATGCATTTGATGAGCTACTGGCTGGCAGCTACACCGTGGCCGCTGTGCTGCAGGACGATCATCTGCCAGGCTACGTAGGAGAACCTGTCAATGGCTTTGGATATCAGGCTGACAATGGGGTTGGTGGGTTTGAGTCAAACTGGTTAGCCGGATTGGGCTATGACGTGATGGCCCTCAAGGCATTCCAAACCAAATCGGATTCTGAAACCCTTCACTTTGTCTCCTTTGCTCTGGGTCAAGATAATCCAGAAGCGATTTTCATCTATCAAGATCTCAATAATGATGGCCAGGCCAATACCAGTGAAAAGCTAGTTGAGGTAGATACTACCAATATCACTGGAACCGATGGCTTTGCGACGGTTGCGATCGCACCTACCACCGTCACTGGCACATTCTACATCGGAGCTTTATACGAGAGTGCTGCTAATACGCCTATCATTCCGGTTGATAGCAACAATCAGCCAACTGACTCATGGTTGTCATATGACACTGCAGGCAACCTCAATACCGATGACTTGAACCTTAACTTTACTGACCCAGAACCCTTTGATAACTGGATGTTGCGGGCTCATTCTGGGTTTATTGCTCAACAAGTCACGGTAAGCGCAGGTGAAATCATTGACAATATCAACTTCACCATTTCAACCCCGATTAACGCCGCCCCCACCGTCATCAACCCCATCGACGACCAAACCGCTATCTTTGGCGAAGCCTTTAGCTTTACCTTCGATGAAACGGTCTTTGAAGACCTCAATGGCGACACCCTCACCTACAGCATCACCGGCTTACCCCAGGGCTTCAGCTTCGACCCCCAAACTCGCACAATTACCGGGACACCCTCAGAAGCGCTGCTCGGCCAAGCCTTCACCATCGAAGTCACCGCTGATGACAATAACGGTGGCACCATCACCGACAGCTTTGAACTACTGCTGCAAGCCCCGCAAAGTGCCCCAACCGGATTGCAGTTCAACCTGGATGAAATCAGTGCCAAAGTCGGTGAAACCATCAACTTGATCAATGCAGAAGTGTTCGATGCCAATGGAGTAGATGACCTTGAGCGCATTGACTTCTGGCTCAGAAAATCGAACGGTAGCTGGCAAGATATCAGCGATGTCACCACCTTTACAGAGGAGATAGATACCGCAGGCTTTAGCTACAGCCTCAACCTCACCGATTTTGAAACCGGATCCTATACCCTGTGGGCAAAAGCTTACGATAAAGCAGGCAATAGCACCACCTCTGTCACCCAGACCTTTGAGGTGGTTGATGCCAACACAGCCCCCACTGACTTGCAATTTGAGATTGATGCAACCTACCAATCTGGAGATACCCTCACCCTCACCAATGCCAGCGTCATCGACGCAGACGGAGCCAATACCCTGGACAAAGTTGACCTGTGGTTAAAAGACGCCAGTGGCACTTGGCAAAATATTTCAGATGTTACTAACTTCAACAATGATGGAAGCTTTATCTACAACTTAGCCTTAACCGATCTTACAGCTGGCACCTACACCCTCTGGGCCAGAGCCTATGACCAAACAGGAGCTGCCAGCAACAGTCTCCAAAAAAGCTTTGAGGTTCAGGCTGCAAATGTCAACGCTGCCCCCACTGACCTTCAGTTTGACTTCGATGCATCCAGTTATAAGCCGGGTGACACCTTATCTTTGACTGGAGCACAGGTGACAGATGCTAACGATAACCTTGCTAAGGTTGACTTCTGGCTTAACTCAGCTGCTGGGGGTTGGCAAGATATTGACGACGTCACCAGTTTCAACACTGGCGGCAGCTTTGACTATAGCCTTGAGCTCACTGGCTATGCAGCAGGCACTTATACCCTCTGGGCACGGGCCTATGATCAGGAGAATGCCGCCAGCAATAGCGTCCAGCAAACCTTTACGGTTACGCCTGCCAACACAGCTCCGACCGGCTTGCAATTTGGGGTCAATGTGGTTGGCCCATCCGTGACCCTGACCAATGCTCAGGTCACGGATGCAGATGGGGCAGCTGATGTGGCTTGGGTCGACATGTGGGTTAAGGGGCCAGATGGTCAGTGGCTCAACCTGTCGGACATCAATGTCAGCGACTTTCAGCCTGCCTCGGGTAATACTGATGTGACTGAGTTTAGCTATGATTTGTTGGCAACCGGCCCAGCAGGCACCTACACCCTCTGGTCTCGTGCCTACGATGTAGCAGGAGCCACCAGCGGTAGCCACAAAACGACCTTTGATATTCTCACGGGGCGCTCACCTGTAGAAACATTTGTTGGTGTGGCTGGGGCAGAGGTGTTTGAGCTGGGTGATACAGAAGTGTTGTTTGATGACAATGGCATCAATGACTATGCGCTGATCACTGGCTTTGACATTGATCAGGACCAAATTCAGCTCTATGGCAATATGAGTGATTACCGCTTAGGAGCCTCCACCCAAGGGACTGCTATCTACTCAACAGCGGGTGGCTCAGACGAGCTGATTGGAATTGTTGAGGGGCGCTCTGACCTGGACCTCAATGCCCTTGATCTCACGACGCACTTTAACTTTGTGTAAATAATTCTTCTCCCCTAACCCTGTCTCCCCTCAAAGCGCTGCCGTTGATCTATCGGCAAGATCAACGG
>JBCBQD010000053.1:0-25794 GCA_039820425.1 Cyanobacteria bacterium J06635_1 | reverse complement strand
GGAGTTGAACCTGCCTGAGGCGAATTATGAGTTCGCTGCCTAAACCGCTCGGCCAACCCTGGCAACTGGGGAACGTCCCCTCAGAAACGTTCAACTTGAAAACATTCGGTGAAATCCACCTGGCCAACCTATAGGTTAAGCCTCATAAATTAAGATAGCAAACCCCGCTAGATAGCAAACCCCATTAGATAGCAAGCCCACCTTGAACAGGTGTCCAATCAACAGGTGTCCGATACGAACGTTTGCTGATTAGCTTATCAGATACGATAGCGCTATCGAGATCCAAGGGGTTAGCAACCGTCACAATCCTTTGCGTAATTGCTTGCCAGATGGCTTGTCCCAGCCCTTGGGTCAAATGTTCTAAGCCATATGGCAGAGCTGTCTTCTCAATGCGCATACTTTTAAGGTTCATCCCGTATACTACGGAGATATCTAAACCTTTTACTTGACCCACAGGCAAGAATGAAAATCAACCCTGCGATCGCATTTACATTAATTTTGCTCGCCATGATGGTGGGCGCAGGCATCGTTAGCTCTTCTTGGGGATACGCCTTGGGGCGTCAGGCACTGACCGGGGTCAGGCAGCCAGAGGCACGACCGTCTAGCGCCTCCACCGCCAATCGCAACGGGGCCAGCAATGGCAACGACTTTGTCTTGATGAAAGAAGACGAGATTCTCAAAAACGTCAAGGCCCGCATTGAGGGCGGGTTAGAAGCAGCGGAATAGGTTGGTTTCAGGCAAGTTTAGAGACAGAATCAGGTGTCGCCACCCCCATGAATCCGCTCGGATTAATAATTCACGTCCTTGGCGCGGTGCCGCTTCCCTTAAGCGGCTCTGAGTTAGGGTTGCGTCTGCTGTCGGTTTTTTTGCTGATTGCCCTCAATGCTTTTTTTGTGGCCGCCGAGTTTTCGATTGTGTCTGTGCGGCGCTCCCGCATCAATCAACTTGCCTCTGGCGGAGATGTCCAAGCCAAAACCGTCCAAAGCCTAAAGCAAAGTATTGATCGACTGTTGTCAACCACCCAGTTGGGCATTACCCTCTCCAGTGTAGCCCTCGGCTGGATTGGGGAAGACACCGTTTCAATTTTGCTCTTGTTTTGGCTGCGGCAGTTACCGCTGAGGCCAGAAGTATTACAGTTTCTCTCCCATTCCATTGCGTTGCCGCTGGCCTTTTTAGGCATTGCCTATTTGCAAATTGTGTTGGGTGAGCTTTGCCCCAAATCACTGGCCCTGATGTACCCTGAGCAAATTGCCCGGGTGATTGGCCCCACCAGCCTAACCATCTCAAGACTGTTTGCCCCCTTTATATGGGTACTCAATCAGTCAACCCGTTGCCTGCTAAAGCTAATGGGTGTCCCTGAGCGCCGTGACGAGTATCCCCAACTCACCGCAGAAGAATTGCAGCTGATCATTAGTACCTCAACTGAAACATCCGGCCTTGATCAAGGAGAGCGGGAAATCCTCAATAACATTTTTGAGTTTCGAGATGTAACCGTGGCAGAAATTATGGTGCCGAGGACCCAAATCGCTGCCATTGACAAAGATGCAACCTTACAAGAGCTGCTCAACGAGATGGTCAACACGGGCTATTCTCGCTATCCAGTGGTGGTGGATTCTTTAGACGATATCTGCGGCATTATCTACTTTAAAGATTTGGCCAAACCCTTATCAGATCATGATATTCAGCTAGATTCTCCCATTTATCCCTGGTTAAGGCCCCCTCGTGTGGTCCCCGAGTCAACTCCCTTAAACGAGCTGTTGACTAGCATGCAGCGATTAGGGCATGCCATGCTAATTGTTGTGGATGACTTTGGGGGCACCGCCGGGTTAGTTACGTTACAGGATGTCACAGCTGAGATCATTGGCGATGTGCATACAGCCCCAGCAGTCCCCTCGGAGCAAATCTTACCGTTAGATGCCAATACGGCCCTGGTCCCGGCCCAAATTGATATCGAAACTGTGAACGAGCAGCTAGGGCTTGATCTCCCCCTCACCGAAGACTATCAAACCCTGGCAGGGTTTGTGATTTATTACCTCCAAAAAATCCCGCAACCTGGTGAGCAGCTTAGCTATACTGACACCTTAGATTTTACGGTTACCGACACAGACGGCCCTCGGATAAAACAAATCCAGGTGACCCGTCAGGGACAACAGCTTAAGCAGCCTTCGGGGGCATATACCCTCGGTAAACAACGTCCCGAGGCAGTTCCAATGCCTGATCTTTCGACCAGCTCAAGGCAAGCAGTTGACACCTGAGACAGCTAGGAAATTGACACAAATCGAGACGTCTGCGCCCTTATTCATTTCAAAATAAAGTTAGCTAAAAAGGAGATTGACTTTTATAAAATAGCCTGTCTACAACGCGGGTAAATTCGCCGGTAAATTCGCCTAATAGGTGGTTCAAAACATTTTTTAGCCAAGGTTGACGTGGTAATATCTGGTTGATTTTTGAAAATGAAAAAGTCATCCGCAGACTATTTAGACAGTAGCGGTCCAGGTGAGGAGAGCCCAGGCGTGCAAAAGCAATCATCCGAAGTATTGACTCAGGCTAGTTTTCAACGCGAGCCATCAAAGCTTATTCGGGTCGGGGTCATCGGTGTGGGTAATATGGGTCAGCACCATACCCGTGTCCTGAGTCGTCTTAAAGATGTAGAACTCGTCGGTATTTCAGACGTTAACATTGAACGGGGTCTGGATACCGCTGGTAAGTACGGTGTTCGTTTTTTTGAAGAGTATACAGAGCTGATCAGCCATATCGATGCGGTTTGCATTGCAGTCCCGACGCGGTTGCATCGTGCTGTTGGCACAGCCTGCCTGAAAGCAGGGGTCCATGTCCTGATCGAAAAACCGATCGCCGCCAGCATTGCTGAAGCCGAATCCTTGGTTAACGCTGCCGCGGACTCCAACTGTATTTTGCAGGTTGGGCATATTGAGCGGTTTAATCCAGCCTTTCAAGAGCTGCATAAGGTCTTAAAAACTGAAAATTTGCTGGCCTTAGAAGCCCGACGGATGAGCCCTTATGCTCAACGGGCAAACGATGTCTCGGTGGTACTCGATTTAATGATCCACGACATTGATTTGCTGCTTGAGCTGGCCAATTCGCCGGTGGTTAAGCTGACGGCCAGCGGCAGTCGGGCGACCAACTCCTCCTATTTAGACTATGTGACGGCGACGTTGGGGTTTGCCAACGGCATTGTTGCCACCCTGACCGCCAGTAAGGTAACTCATCGCAAAATCCGCAGTATTGCAGCTCACTGTCGCGACTCTCTCACCGAGGCTGATTTTCTGAACAATGAGATTTTGATTCATCGTCAGACGACGGCCAATACCATGACTGACTACGGTCAGGTGCTTTACCGCCAAGACGGTCTGATCGAAAAAGTCTACACCAGTAATATTGAACCCTTGCATGCTGAGCTAGAGCACTTTGTAACCTGTGTGCGCGGAGGCGATCAACCTTCGGTGGGCGGGGTACAGGCCCTTAAAGCTTTGCGTCTGGCCAGCCTGATTGAGCAAATGGCGCTAGATGGGCAGGCTTGGGATGCTAACGGCATCGACCTTGATAGCGAGCTCAAAGCGCTGACGGTGGCGGTGTAAGTTGGTTTTGAATGACCTTGTGAATGTGATCGCACACCGCCTGATTACCCGTGGGGCTGAGATGAATATGATCTCGGTACCAGCCCTCAACAGTCTCCTGACTTTCAAATAGGCTGAGCAAATCCAGATAAGGCACATTCTCCTCAGCGGCAAATGCATCGACCCGCCCTCGGGCAGTGATTTCATAATCCCGTGGCCCCGAGAGCACCTCTCGTTTGAGCGGCGTCATCACCAAAATTAGCTGCCCCCCCTGGATTTCGACCCGCTGTTTAATCTGTTTCACCGCTTCCAGGTTTCGCCCCACACGGTCACCGGTTTCGGCCTGGATGGCTTTTAGCTCGGGGATGGGGGTGGGCTTTTTAAGATAGCGATTAGCTAACTCGACCAGAGCAAAACCGGGAGATTTGTTCGGGTAGCTGCGATCGCGACCCACCTGCAACGACGTCGGTTGGGTTGCGAACAGATCGTCCGTATTTAAAACAAGCACCACAATATCAGCCTCAAACGTCCCAAACCGATCAAGGTAGGCCTGTTGATTACGGGGTCCCCAAGAGTTGGCTGAGGCATTGAGCACTTCGACGGCTTCATAGTCTACGCCCAGGGGAGTTGAGAGAGAATTCTCCAACAGCGCCGACAGCGTCTGAGTTTGATCCGTCCACCAGTTGCCATTGACAATGGAGTCACCGATCAAAAATACCCGCAGGGTCTGAGCTGGTTTAGGCTCTGTGACCGGGTGCGATCGCATGGAGTACTGATTAATCTCAATGCGATTGCCAAAGCGGCGTAGACGCTGGTTGGGGGCGAGCAAATACCCAATCTTGTCATCGGCTTGGTAAAGCGGTGGGTGACCAAACCCAAACAGCAGCTGCAGCAGACCTTCTAGGATTGCGATGCCCAACACAATCACAATGATGCCAATTCCAATCGCGTTCACAGCTTTTTTGCCCAATCTTGATTTAAACCTCGGCCACATCTAGACCTGTCGTTTGCCTTACCCAAAAAACTCACGTTTCCAAACTGTCTGTGGATTAGCGTACACAGCCAACCGCTGAAATTTTCACCCTTCCTCTGTTCGCCTGTCTCTCCACCCTCCACCCCCCTTCTCCCTTCGTTGCTTTCCCACCCTGCCTGGGCATACTGGTGGTGTTCTATTTTACGACATGCATCTACACAAGGAGATCTGGGCTAATGCCTCAACTCGTCCCCATCAAATTAGAAGACGGTTCTGAAATCTATATAGAAGCCACCGACGGTGTTCAGGTGCCTGACAATGGCTCATCGGCTAAACCCGTTGAACAGGTTCGCGGTGGGCAAAAAGGCCTCTTTGGCAACGGTTCGCGAGGGGTGACAAATTACCCTGGCAGCTTGGAGACGGGAGCTGGCAATGGAGAGCATGCCATCGGAGCCCAAAATTTTAAGGCTTTAGAAAGCACCATTAAAACCTACACTAATCAGACTCTGAATGCCTTCAAGGAATTGGCAACCGCCAATGTCGATAAAGTGATCCTACAGTTTGGCATTCGCGTCAGTGGTGAAGCGGGGGTCCCCTACGTGACGAAAGGGGCTGCGGAGAGTAACTTAAACATCACGGTTGAATGCTCCTTCAAGGATAAGCCAGGCAAAGATGAGCCGGGGGCTTAGCCTTGAAGTCTGGCTAATGCGTTAGGCATTAAATGTTAATTTCTTGCCTAATGCCGTCTTCTTCTAAAAAGAGCACATGCCACACGACTCTAAAGAAACCCAACACGGAGCGTACTTGAAGGGTTGCCTGACTAAAGAAAGATGTTTTGGCTTGGTTCCTTTGTAATGACTGCTTTTGTAATGCCTGCTTTTGGCAAATCAACTGATTTAGCTGGTCGATGGCCTCGGATGGGGTAGCTGTAATGTAGGTAATCTCAGATGCGGAATTAGGGCTCATGTGGGTAACTTCAGGTCAATAAACCGATAAGGGCTGAGAAGATGGAGCCAGTTTTTGAGCAGGGGCACAGGACTCAGAAGATTAGGCTCAATGACGCTTGGGGCGTAGTGCTGTAGATGTGCTTAGTATATCAAGCTACATTTTCATTTGTATAAAACAGGTCCTTTTGGGTCGCATTTTTAACCATTCTCTATATTTTTTGACGATCACTTCTTGTCAGGTTCATTGAACTTTGTAACGCTATCGTCCCATCGTGAGGCTTTGGGGCCAAAGCGTTTGCGATCGCACCCCACCGCTTACCCGTTAGAAAACCTTTTAAGCGGGCAGTTAAAACGCTCCCCCTTACTCCCCATTGGGCT
This sequence comes from Cyanobacteria bacterium J06635_1, assembly GCA_039820425.1. GTDB lineage: Bacteria > Cyanobacteriota > Cyanobacteriia > Phormidesmidales > Phormidesmidaceae > SIO4C1. Next base: position 19,921 of record JBCBQD010000053.1, on the reverse strand, counting down.
AAGCTTAGTCAAAGCCAGCTTGCTCGACCCCAGCGCTACCGCTGCTGCTGATAATACTCATACCGTTTTCTCAGCTGCTCAACCGTCAGCGCTTGGGTCCAATACTCCACCAGGGCATGACCAAATGCCCTGGCCTGCTCCTCAGCGGGGCCTTCGCTTTCAAGCAATAGGGGCCATAGGGTGAGCAGATCAAACGAGAGGGTTTGGCTGTCGGCGCTGAGCAGAGAGAATAGCTCATAGGCCATTTGCAGTTTGCCAATCACCACCGGGCCTTGCTCCACCGGGATTTTTTGCATTAGGGCGGTGGCGAGCAGGTCTGAGCCGGTCATCATTACCGAGAGGTAACGCAAAATCGGGCTTTTGATCAGGGTAGTCAGCCCCTGGGCCGTTGCCATTTGAAAGGTGTAGCGATCGATGATTTTAGCGGCGGCGACGGTGCGGGCGTCTTGATCTCGCAAAAAGCGGGCCAGTCGTAGCTGCTTAGAGCTTTCGATCGAGTCAACCAGGGTGAGGGCCAGACTGTCCGCATTCCAGGCCATGCGATCGCTGGCCTGATCTCGAGTGACCATCGGGAGAATGCGATCGCACAGCTCCCCTAGCTGCTCTGCCCGATAGGCGGTCGCCTCGCGGATAGATTTCTCTTTAGGTCGCTTCCCTTGCTGCCAGTCGTAGGGCGGAGTCCATTCGCGAAAAGGACGAAGTCGATCAACCTGGGTCACAATGACAATCGTGGGGGCGATCGTGGGCAGTCCCTGGGCATCCGACCCAATATCAGCCCGCGCCATGTCGGCTTTAAGCGCGGTCAGAAAATCTGCATCCATTTGCAAGGCCGGGTCCAGGGCTGGGGTCACCAATAGCAACAAATCTGCATTATGGGCAAAGTCGAGCACCTGGTCACGGTAGTCCTCCCGGTTAACCTGTTCATAGCCAGGGGTATCGAGTAGATTCAGACTTTCTCCCGTGGTGGCCTGCCAGCGATAGGTGCGAATCTCATCGGTGCTGGGTAGCACATCGACCTCGGCCTGATCGGATTGAAACAAGGTATTGATCAAGCTGCTTTTGCCCGCACCCGTGCGCCCCACCAGTAAGATATTGACCGGCTTTTGCTGTACCTGTGCTGCCGGTTCTGCACGCTCTAAAATCTCGCGAATCGTTTCAGTCTTGGCCTTGGGCAAGGTCGCTGTTTCACTAGCGGCAAAGGCGGCGGGTAAGTTGGTACCGCCATAAAGGGAGACTGATTGCTGCGCCAGGGTGCGCAGCACCGTTTCGCGCAAGAGCTGGCTGAGGTTAAACAACAGCTGCTGGTTAGCCTGGGTGCTTGATCGCTGGCTAGCGGTGCGGGCCGCCGCCGCCGCTGGGTTGAGCACCCATTGAGCCCAGTTCCACACCTTCCAAAGTTTGCGGGCAGAGGGCTCAAGCTGACGATAGACCTCATAGGCCTGGTAGGCCTGACCGACGGTGACCTGGTTGAGCACCGGAGCCAGTTTGCCCATGGTCCGATCCATATCGTCCACGGTGCCACGGATGAGTCCGTAGGCCTGGGGGACGTAAATATTTAGCAAGGGATATTTGACTTCGGGATGGTAGGCCTTTGAAACAGTGACCGCAACGCTTTGACAGCGTTTCCAAAAAGTCAGCCAATCATCCCAAGCTGGGGCATCGTCGCGGGCAGCGGTCAAGATGTTCTGCAATTCGATCTCAATTTGCTGGGCCGTATCGCTGTTGAGTGCCCCCATCTCCTCGGAGACCGTTTGCAACTCGGTTTCTAAGTCCTGGCTGACTTGATCGAGAATGATCTCCATCTGGTTGAGGCTCGATTGGGTCCAACGCACCAACAACCATCGCCAACCGACAAAGACAAATACAATGATCGCCCACACCCAGCTAATGCCCCAGGCGCGAATTTGCAAACCCGCCGCAGTGAGCAGAAAGCCTACAACAGCAATGATCGGAAGGGCTAAGACGGTCCATTGCCAGGGTTTGAGGCGGAGCATTGTTTGGGTCCTGGAGAAGATGTTTAAAGTTTAGGAGGTGATGGGGCGAAGGGGTAAAGGGGAAGGGGGGACGCGGGAAGGCGGGGACAGGGGAGATGGGGAGACAGCAGGAAATAAGGGTGTAAGGGCGGTGCCCATGTGCCCGCCCAGCGCAAGACTGACCGCAATCAACCAAAATCCCGGTAGGGGTGACGCGGCTGCGCGCCCAGTGCAAGATCTCCGCACCTCACCGATCCAAAATCTAAAATCTAAAAATGTCCGTCAAACACCTTGAAAACGACAACCTGTGCCGTAAGCTATCTATCAGCTGTCCTACCGGAGACCTCCCATGAGCTATCGCATGGATCGTCGGGCCTATGCCGAGACCTATGGCCCGACCGTTGGCGATCGCATTCGACTGGCCGATACGGAACTGATTATTGAAGTTGAGCAAGACCTGACCACCTACGGTGACGAGGTGAAGTTTGGGGGAGGGAAAGTCATTCGCGATGGCATGGGCCAGTCCCCGATTTCGCGGGCGGATGGGGCGGTGGATATGGTGATTACCAACGCCCTGATTTTAGATTGGTGGGGCATCGTTAAGGCCGACATTGGGGTCAAAGATGGCCGCATTGCCAAGATTGGGAAAGCAGGTAACCCCTACATCCAGGACAATGTGGACATTATCATTGGTCCGGCCACTGAGGCGGTGGCCGGGGAGGGGATGATCCTCACCGCTGGGGGGATTGATTCTCACATTCACTTTATTTGCCCCCAGCAAATCGAGACTGCGATCGCATCCGGGGTCACCACCATGCTGGGGGGCGGCACTGGACCCGCCACGGGCACAAACGCTACCACCTGCACCCCCGGGGCCTGGAATATCTACCGAATGCTGCAAGCGGCAGATGCCTTTCCGATGAATCTGGGTTTTATGGGCAAGGGCAATAGCGCCAAGCCGGAGGGGCTCTCAGAGCAGGTGATGGCGGGGGCAATGGGTCTTAAGCTGCACGAGGACTGGGGGACGACGCCCGGCGCGATTGACACTTGCTTGTCGGTGGCGGATAAATTTGACGTGCAGGTGGCGATCCACACAGACACCCTGAATGAAGCGGGCTTTGTTGAGAACACCATCGCGGCCTTTAAGAATCGGGTGATCCATACCTATCACACTGAGGGAGCGGGGGGCGGCCACGCGCCGGACATTATCAAGGTGTGCGGTGAGGCCAACGTGCTGCCATCTTCGACCAATCCAACCCGACCCTACACCCGCAATACCCTCGACGAGCACCTGGACATGCTGATGGTGTGCCACCATCTCAGCCCCAGCATCCCTGAGGATGTGGCCTTTGCCGAGTCACGAATCCGCCGGGAAACCATCGCGGCTGAAGATATCCTCCACGACCTGGGGGCGTTTAGCATGATCGCCTCTGACTCCCAGGCGATGGGGCGGGTGGGTGAGGTGGTGATCCGCACCTGGCAGACGGCCCACAAGATGAAGGTGCAGCGTGGCCCCCTGGCGGAGGACTCTGATCGCAATGACAACGAGCGGGCCAAGCGCTACGTGGCTAAGTACACCATCAACCCGGCCATCACCCACGGCATGGCCCACGAGGTGGGCTCGGTCGAGGCAGGTAAACTGGCCGACCTGTGTCTGTGGAAACCCGGCTTTTTTGGCGTCAAGCCAGAGCTAGTAATTAAGGGCGGTGCGATCGCATGGGCACAGATGGGCGACCCCAATGCCAGCATCCCAACACCGCAGCCGGTACACATGCGACCGATGTTTGGCAGTTTTGGGGGTGCGATCGCAGCCACCTCCCTCAGTTTTGTCTCCCAGCCAGCGATAGACGCTGGCATTCCTGACCAGATTGGCCTGCAGACCCCGGCGGTGGCGGTCAGCCATACCCGCAACCTGAGCAAAGCCGACATGAAGCTCAACACCTATCAACCCCATATGGAGGTAGACCCCGAAACCTACGAGGTGCGCGCCGATGGCGAACTGCTTACCTGCGAACCCGCTGAGGTGTTACCCATGGCCCAGCGCTACTTCTTGTTTTAACTTTGGTCTAAACTTCAACCCAAACGGTTGAGAGATCGGGTCTAATGGCTTGAAGTTTCTCTCAAACCCCGGCTTCTCAAATCCCAAATTCTCAAATCCCAAATACAGTTAACCGTCGTCTTACAGGAACGCCTCCATGCCCCCGATGAATCAAACGCTAGGAACCTTTGGTTGGGTCAGTGGTTTATTACTATTGGCCGCCACCCCTGGCTTCGCTCAAACCACTGGCTCAGCCCCGGCGGCAACCCCATCCGTTGACGCCCCATCACTGACTGCCCAGCAGATCGCCCAGCGTCGCAGCTCTAAAGACAAATCAGACCGGATTAACTACTTTGGCGTCGGCGGCACCATTGGTCTCAGCGATGACGGCGGCACCGACCTGGGCGACGGTGGATTTTCGCTAGTGGGTCGGTTTTCAATTACCGACAATATTTCTATCCACTCCGCCTCGGTGATTAGCGGCGATAGCGTCGCCTCGTTTGCCCTGACGGGCGGAGCCCCGATCAGAAATCAAGCCACGGGCAGAACCTTGCTATATCCGTTTTTAGGAGCCGGGATTGCCATTGAAACCGACGACTTTGATGTGGACCCGCTAGTCTCAGGCGGCGTCGATGTGCCAATTACTGATCTTGTCACTGGCACCGCGCGGGTAAACGCGAGTTTTGGCGGCGATGGCACCGATATCGGCCTGGTATTAGGTGTCGGCATTGACGTTTTAGATTTGTTCTAAGCCAATCCCCCAATCGTAGGGTGGGCAATACCCAACTGTTCCAGCACCGTTCACCTATTCCAGCCTTTTTGTTATTCCAATAGCCAGCCGAACAGAGTGCCCATGCTCAGATTCAGCGGTTCGGCAAAAGCGGGTACTGGCAGCTGTTGATCTGGTTCATCAAATACCTGTGGCTGTTGGTTGGGTAGATAAGCCAGAACTGTTTGCTCAAATGGGTCAATCAGCCAGCCTAGCTGAGTACCGTAGTTGAGGCAGTGCAAAATACTTTTAGTGACTTTGGTTTGACTCTGACCGGGAGACAGGATTTCGATGGTCCAGGTCGGTGCAATTTCGAAAACGTCGGCAATTTCGCCAGTTTCATCGCGGGGAATGTTATCCCATGTGAAAACAGACACATCTTGGATAATTGATCGACCTCCAAACGTGCAGCGCAGTTCTGAAAAAGCGCGGGCAATCTCGGGTGGTTTTAGAACTGTGTTGACGTTAGTCGCAAACTCAGTTTGAAGGGCGCTGTGTTTCCCCTGTGGCATGGGCTTTTGGATGATTTTGCCGTCAATATATTCACTGGCAGGTTTGGTTTCTGGGAGTTTCAGAAACGCTTCTAAGGTAATGGGTTTAGTGGGTGCTTGGACCATGGCTATGCCTAACAATTAGGGCACTTAGCTAGTACTGCGTCAAGCTTAAAATTTCGGTTAGGAAGGACGCGGAGAAGGGAGGACACGGAGACGCGGAGATCGCTTATGAGATGAAGTCGCCGCGTCTCCCCATCGCCGTGTCCCCGCGTCGGTCTGACCCGTAAATTTAAGGCTGACAAGCTACTAGTTTTAGCTTTAATCTTAAACCATCCCAAAAGAAGCCCTACTGGGCTGGAATACTACCGTCCGAAAACAAGTTAAGCAAGATCAGACACAGTCAGGAGTGGGCATAGGGGGCGAACTGAAAATGTTTACCCTCAAGCTACAGCAAGAAAAAAGTTTTCGCGACCAGCTAGAAACCACCTTTGCCAAAAAGATTTCTGATCTGGTATCCAACAATCGCCCGTTAAAATCAACCTCGGACCATCGCATCACCGAGCAAGGGCACCCACAAGGGGAGCCACTACCCACTACCCACTACCCAATTCCCCCAGATGCAAACCTTTCAATACTCCAGCCTGATCGATGCCCCGGTCGAAACCGTTTGGGCCTTCCACGAGCGCCCCGACATCCTCAATCTGCTCACCCCACCCTGGCAACCTGTGCAGGTCGTCCGCCGCGAAGGGGGCTTGGGCCCGGGCGCGATCACCGAATTTCGCCTGTGGTTAGGGCCCGTGCCCGTCACCTGGCTCGCCCGCCACACCGACGAATATGAGCCTGGTCGCCTCTTTACCGACATCCAGGTCGAGGGACCGCTAGAAAGCTGGACCCACCGCCATCGCCTTATCACCGAGGGCAGCAAGACCCGTCTGGTCGATGACATTAGCTTTGAGCTGCCCGCCGGGTGGGCCACCGAGCCCCTGATCGGCTGGTTTGTGCGCCAGCGACTGCACGATATGTTTCGCTATCGCCACGAGGTGACGCAAAGGGAGTGCTCTGGGGGTAAGGAGGTGAGGGGGTGAGGGGTGAAGGGGTGAGATGGAGAAAAAACATACTCACCAGCGCAGCGCACTCACCAAGCGCCCCACCAGCAAAGCACTACGCAATATCCGGCGGTCCCCCCCGCGACTGCTTTAACTGCTGCTGCAAAAGCGTCTGTAACATTTGGCGCTGTACCTCGACGCCCTGCTTACCCCCGTCGTCTAGCAAGATCAGACTATCAAGCTGCTTTAAAGACAGCAGCTGAAACAAAAGATGGGTCACCGGGTAGGGCATTGCCATCAATTCTGGGTTATTTTTCTGCCCGGCAGAGGCGGCCTCTAATGAAGGGTAGGCATAGATCACAGTCTTCGTTGGAGCCTCAGTTTGGCGGTGACTGAGGGTTGTCATCACCCACCCCTGTTCGACGTTCTGTAGTATGTAATACTCTGGGTGCTTTAATTGCTCAGCCAGCTCTTTGAGTAGGGGAGCAACGGTTTGTACCGCTTGGGCTGCGGTTTGATCAGGAGCCTCATCAATCAGAATTTGAATTTGTTGATCAAGATTCATGCGCTTAATTTGATGCTTTTGTGAAACTTCTCGCGTTTTGCCCGTTTGGGGGGAATACTGACTATGCTCATAGTTTAGAGTCCGCCATATCGCTTAGAACAAGTGTGCTAGCTTTGAAAGATTCTCTAACGGCCGCAATCAACCCATCAGAAGACATCTCATCACCGCCAGTGGACGCGCTTTTTCAGAAAATTTTTCAAGAACTCAGGCAACATACGCGGGTCTCCGAGCAAAATTGCCGCGAGGTAACTAACCGTATTTGCCAGGAGGCACGGCGCATTTGTACGGAGAGTCAGCGCATTCAAGACTCGGGCGAAGTCGATACCTGGGCCATGACCCTGAGTAAGCACCGCCTGACTCAGTGTCTACGCTACTACAAACTCGGGTCTCGGCGCGGTCGGGTTGATCTGCACAGCACCATGAGCGCCATTGTCTATCGCTACATTACGCCCCCCCAGGTGCAGTCGAGCTACCAGGCCCGGCTCTATTTAATCGAAGATTTTTTGCAAAATTTCTACACAGAGGCGATCAACGCCTTTCGTCGTGAAAATCAGCTACCTGAAACTTACCAACCCAAAACCTCTTTGGAGTTGGCCGAATACATGGCCTTTACCGAGCGCTATGGCAAGCGACGGATTCCGCTGCCGGGGCGACGCAGCCAGCAGCTGGTAATTTTGCGGGCCCAGACCTTTTCTAAACAGCAGCCCCCAGAAACCGCTGTCGATATTGAGCAGGCTGCCGAGTCCGCCAATAGTGACCAAGACCAAAATTGGAATGCGGCCCCGATGCAGCGCCTGCGTGAGCAGATGATGACCCAATCAGAGGGCATCCCAGAAGACACCCTGCGGGGTCGGGTGGTTGATGAGCTAATGGACTACCTCAAAGAAAAAGACCAGGAAGATTGCGCCGATTACTTTAGTTTGCGCTTGATGGACTTACCAACCAGCGAAATTGAAGCTATTCTAGGACTAACCCCGCGAGAGCGGGACTATTTACAGCAAAGGTTCAAGTACCATCTGCTCAGGTTTTCCTTATCTCACCATTGGGAGCTCGTGCACCAATGGTTGGGGGCTGAACTCGAAAATAATCTGGGCCTGACCCCCCAGCAATGGGAACGCTTACAGGAAAAGATTACTCAACGCCAGTCCAAGCTGCTGCAGCTCAAGCAACAGGGTTTACCAGATACAGAAATTACTCAAGCCCTGGGGCTAACATCTACTCAGATGCGTAAACAATGGTCTAAGCTGCTCGAGCAAGCTTGGGAGATGAGAAATCTCTGATTTATCCGGACTTAGGGAATCGGTGCATGAATAGTAACTCAGATAATATTCGGAGCTTGCTCCTATGGCTCTTAACCTCTAATAGCCCGACGACCTCCATACCATCAGGAAATCGGTTTAAAACAAGAGCTTATATACCCAACGAAAGAAGTGCATCTGAAGTCGGGTCTGAAGCTGTGTCATCGGAGTACTGTGATCCGCTGGATTCAGAAGGTTGTATCCCTCGGTTCTCAGTGTCTTCGCAAAGCCAATATCTGTTTGAGACGGCTCAGTCGTTTAACTTCGGAGAAATATCCACTGTGCAAGATCGTTTTCAAGCATTACTGAAGCGACGACTCCAAATGGAGTTCGAAAATCGTCCTCCTCTGTTTCCCTGGGAATCAGAGATCCGGGAATATCCTGTTGAGTTGCCCGCTTTCTCTGCTGCGCAGGCAGTTGGAAAGTTATGGCTAGATAATTTGCACCACTTTAAGGCAGCCAATGCCCTGCCCGACGCGGTGCTCACTAAACTGCTCGAGCGCTGCCAGATAATGGCGCAGACCTCCTTAAAGGAGGGGGTCAAGTTGGTTCGTACGGTTGAGTCCTTTTTTCCTGACTATACGGAGCTGCTAGAGCCTATCGCTGGCATGGTTTTGGTACCTAACGTTCGGGGAGGCAGTAGCCAAGCAATGGCTACAAAAGAAGCCGCTCTGCAAGAAATAGAAAACCTGGCGGGCGGGTATACAGCAGCAACCCCCGAGCAGCAGGTGGCGATCTCAATGCTTGCAGCCCAAGAAATCATGTCGGCGTTGACCCTGACTGTCTCGCCCACAGAGCCCCAACTCAAGCGTGAGTGGATCACTGCCTTTGGCACCCTCACCCTGGGGGTGACCTATCAAGGTGACTGGTTGCTGATTGAGGCTGGGCTACCCAGCGGGGGCCAGCTGCACCTGATTGGCGCTCAAAGCGAGTCGAGCACCAGCCGCCCTGAGGCCGGTAAGCTGAGCCTTGTCGAGACCACCTTTGAGGTTGGGCAAACTTATACCCTAGAAGTTTCCCTATCTGAGGGGGGGCAACGCCCCTTGCGCTTTACGGTCGGTGTAGTCGCCGGGGCATAATCGCCCAAGCATAATCACCCAAGGTATAACCGTTAAGATAGGGGCTGAGCTGTTTCTCCCTATCCTTATCGATGCCGCCTTTTGACACCATCGACCCGGCCGCAGCTAATCTAGCTCCGGCTCATAAAAAAAGCACCTCTGAAACAAACCGTTTAAATCCGCTAGCGCAATGGCGGCAGCGTCTTGAGGCGCTGCCGCTTTCGCAGTCTGAGGATTCGATTGCGCTGCGGATTTTGGTGCAGGGCCTGGTGACTGTGGGGATTTGTTCTCTGGTGGTGGCGGCCACCGATGTCACTGACACGTCTAATTGGAATTTGTTGGCGATTCCGCTGAGTGCGGCGGGGGCGGTCTGGAGCTGGCGCAGCCGCCGTCGCCATAACACCAGCGTCAAGTTTGGCATCGCCCTGGGCATGTTGGTGGCCCTGACCTTATTTTTGGGTCGGATGCTTAGCCTACCAGGGGATACGCGGATCGTACTGGCGGAGTTACTCATCCAACTGCAGGTGCTGCACAGCTTTGATCTGCCTCGACGCAAGGATTTGGGCTACTCGATGATGATCGGTCTGGTGCTGATCGGGGTGGCGGCGACGATTAGCCAGACGCTGCTATTTGGGCCGCTATTGCTGCTGTTTTTGCTGCTGGCGCTGCCGGTGCTGGTGCTGGACTATCGGTCTCGACTGGGGCTGCTGGGGCAGGGCTGGCGATCGCTCTATACGCACACGTCGCCAAAGCAACTGGGGGCGATGCTGGCGGTGGTTTTATCGTTAGGGATGTTAATTTTTGCGGCCCTGCCTCGGTTGCCCGGTTATCAGCTCCAGACCTTTCCGGTCAACGGCAGCGTGGATACGGATGAGTCGTTTGATGGTCGGGAGATTTTTAACCCAGGCTACATCAGCGGGGGACGTGATGAAGGGGAGACGACGGGGAATGGCGGGACTGACAGTCAAAGCCCTGAGAGTGGACCGGGGCGGATTAGCACTGATTTTTACTATGGCTTTAACCAGCGGATGAACCAAAACCTGCGGGGGGAGATGATTCCAAAGGTGGTGATGCGGGTGCGATCGCAAACTGAAGGCTTCTGGCGGGTGATGGCGTTTGATCGCTACAACGGTCAAGGCTGGGAGGTTTCTAGAAATGAAGCGATGTCTAAAGTATTTCGGTCGCCAGTGTCGTATCAGTTTTTGCCGCCTCGGGTGCCGCGCCTTGGTCCCAAGCGTGAGGTGGTGCAAACCTATACGATGGTCAGCGACTTTCAAAATTTGATTCCGGCGCTATATGAGCCTAAGCAGGTATTTTTCCCATCTGATCAAATTGCGATTGACCCAGAGGGGGCCATGCGGGCCTCTAAGGCTCTAGTGGAGGGTTTAACCTACACAGTGGTTTCGGATGTCCCATTGCGTAATCCAAGTCTTTTACAAGCGGCTGAGGACGTTTATCCAGAAAATGTGGGGCGTTATTATTTACAGATACCGCCGGGGATTCAGGCACGGGTTCAGGCAGAAACTAAGCGGATCTTAGCGACCGCCCCCGAGCCTTTGACGACGGTCTACGACAAGGTGACTTTCTTAACCGAAGCGCTCAAGCAAAACTATACGCTGCAAGAGGATATTCCTTTTTTTGAAGAGGAGGAAGACCTGGTGGAGGCGTTTCTTTTTAAGTATCAGGGGGGGACCGCCGATCATTTTTCGACGGTGCTGACGGTGATGCTACGTTCGGTGGGGATTCCGGCGCGGCTGGTGGCGGGGTTTGGGCCAGGGCAGTTTAATCCGTTTACGGGGTTTTACATCGTCCGCAATACGGATGCCTACGCGATGACGGAGGTATTTTTCCCGAGATATGGCTGGTTTACGTTTGATGCGATTCCAGGACATGTGTTTGAGCCGCCCTCTGGGGGTGAGTCTGATCCGTTTGGGATTTTGAAACAGATCTGGCAGTGGCTACAGGGCATTGTGCCTGCGCCAGTGGCGGCCTGGATGCAAAAGGGGTTGGCGTTAATCGGGCGGGTCCTGGCACTGGTGCTGGGGGGAATGATGCGGCTGGGAGGGTGGATGCGGTTGCTGGTGGGTGCGATCGCGCTGACCGCCCTGGGCTTTCTGAGCTGGTTGGGTTGGTTGGGTTGGCGACGGTGGCAGCGGACTCGCTGGTTGGCAAAGCTGCCGCCAATGGAGCGGCTTTATCAGCAGATGTTGCAGCAGTTGGCGGCACAGGGGTATGCGAAGTCGCAGGCGCAGACGCCGTTTGAGTATGCTGAGCGGCTGCGTCAGGAGCCGGGGTTTGGGCACAAGCCGGGGGTTGAGAAGATTGTCAAGGCGTATGTGCGGTGGCGATATGGGGGGGAGACGCCAAATTTGGAGCGGGTTAGGGAGGAGGTTAATCGGTTGAAGCGGCGGAAGGTCGCCAAGCTTTCGTAGAGTAGGCGTCTTGCCTGTTTGTCAATTGGGCGACAGCTTATTTAGGATTGGTGATGTGAGATAGGGGTTGCGCGGGACTTTCCCTCCCGCCCCCTCCCCTTTGCTATTTATGAGTTGCATCACAAAGTCCATCAGCGCCTTTGATAACACTCATCAGCCGCCTTGTTTTTCACAGACGGTAATTTTAGCTATGCTCGACACCAGGACTGGCAGAGTAGCTTGATATCCTACAATTTGGAAGTAGTTCAGTCCTCAGTCATAACTTTAACCACGTAACCCTTTCGCCCTTCCCTCTTTCGCCTTTCCCCCTTCCCCTTCGCCGTTATTCTCCAACCCGAGGTATGCCTGTGGTAAGTCTCAAAGAATTTGTCAAAAACCCAATAGGAATGCTGACTTCAGCGGTTGCCCCTGCCCCTGCGGCTGATTTTCAGCCCGAGACGTTTGATGCCCATGTGATGGGGACCTACGGGCGCTTTCCGCTGGCGCTGGTGCGGGGTGCCGGGTGCCGGGTGTGGGATGCAGACGGGCGCGAGTATTTGGATTTTGTGGCGGGGATTGCGACCTGCACTCTGGGGCATGCGCATCCGGTGATGGTAGAGGCGGTGACGCGGCAGATTCAGAAGCTGCACCATGTGTCTAATCTTTACTACATTCCTGAGCAGGGGGCGCTGGCAAACTGGCTGACGGACCATTCCTGCGCGGACAAGGTGTTTTTCTGCAACTCGGGGGCGGAGGCCAACGAGGGGGCGATCAAGCTGGCCCGCAAGTATGCCCATACTGAATTGGGGATCGCGGAGCCGGTGATAATTACGGCCAATGCCAGCTTTCACGGGCGCACCCTGGCGACGATCACGGCGACGGGGCAGCCTAAGTATCAAAAGAATTTTGACCCGCTGGTGCCGGGGTTTCACTATGTGCCCTACAACGATATTGGGGCGATGGAGGGTGCGATCGCAACCCTCGACGCCGACGCACGCCGGGTGGCCGCCATTCTGTTAGAACCGCTCCAGGGTGAAGGGGGCGTGAACCCAGGTCAGGCAGATTATTTTCAACGAATTCGTCAGATTTGTGACGAAAAGGGTATTTTGCTCATCCTGGACGAGGTGCAGGTGGGCATGGGCCGCACGGGCAAACTCTGGGGCTATCAAAACCTGGGCATTGAGCCGGATGTGTTTACCCTGGCGAAAGGTCTGGGGGGTGGCGTACCGATTGGGGCACTGCTGACCAAGCAGCACTGTGATGTGCTCAAACCCGGCGACCACGCCAGCACCTTTGGGGGGAATCCTTTTGTCTGTGGCGTTGCGCTGGAAGTCTGCAAGACACTGGAAAGCCAGAATTTGGTGGCGAATGTGCAGGCTCGGGGGGAGCAGTTGAGACAGGGCTTGGGTGCGATCGCGCAGCAATACCCCGATTTAATAGACACCATTCGAGGCTGGGGGCTAATCAATGGGCTAGTGCTCTCTGCAGAGGTTGAGCCCAAGTCGATTGACGTGGTCAAAGCAGCCATGGAAGACGGCCTATTGCTGGTGCCAGCGGGGCCGAAAGTCGTGCGATTTGTACCGCCCCTGATCGTCAGTGCAGCTGAAATTAGCGAAGCCTTAGAAAAACTAACTCAGATCTTCAAAAAGCTGGTTATCTAACCATTTTGGCCTGTTAAGTTAGACACAGCCGCAGGTAGCTTTGGGTATCTCTTTGGGCAGTGACACATGCAGTGGGAAGCCTATAAAAGAACCGCCAGGGATCTCTGGTGTTGTGGGGTAGCCTGGTGTCGACAGCGCCCGCTACCAGCAAACTGTTTTGTGATTTTTGGGCGGGGTCGGTCCGGCAGTACCCTGCTGGTTGATTTGCTGAATTGTCATCCTCAAATTTTCTGCGCAGGTGAAATCCTTCGGCAGCCCGTCCTAATGCCGATATGGCGGGTGCGTCGCCATGCGTTACCCCATGCCCATCAGGTGTATGGCTTTAAGCTATTAACCTATCAGCTCAGAGAAGTGCAACCTTTGCCATCAGACACTTACTTTTTGCAAGCCCTACAGCAGCAAGGTTACCGGATCATTTACCTGAAACGGAATAATTTCCTCCGACAAGCGATTTCATTGATTCGGGCAGAAACCTGGCGGTTTCATCAACGAGGGTCTGACAGCGGCTATGCCCAGCCTGTCACCATCAATATTGATCAGTTAATCCGCTACATTCAAGGCTTTGAGGCCAAATGTGATTACGAAACCAGAGCGCTAAGCACATTACCCCACCTCAGCCTGACTTACGAGACCGATTTGGCCCTGGAAGCTCAGCAACGGCAAACCGAAAACCGGTTATTTGAGTATCTGGAGCTACCGCCAGTCGCTGTCAAAACTCGCCTCAAAAAATTGGTCGCCCCTAGCTTAGCGGATGCGATCGCGAACTATTCGGCCGTCCAGCAAGCACTCTTGCCGACAAAATATAGCCGCTTTTTAGAGCCCTAGGGCGCTTGAGCAATCACCTTCCCGGACTGCACGGTAAGAATCTGCGATGACTTGAGCCACTGGGCATCAAATAGGCCCAGATGAGTGGTGGTAATCAGCGTCTGAAACCGATCCTGCACGGCTTCCAGCAAATGATTTTGGCGATTCAGATCTAGCTCTGCCAACACATCGTCTAACAACAGCAGGGGCGGTTCGCCAATCACCGCTTCGATCAGCTTTAGCTCTGCCAACTTCAAAGCTAGGACCAAGGTCCGCTGCTGCCCCTGAGAGCCATATTGCCGAGCAGGGGTTTCGTTGATAGTAAAGGCAACATCGTCGCGGTGGGGGCCAACCAGAGTGGTGCGCTGGTAGTACTCAGCCACCGTGCGGGTTTGAATTTTTTCTAAAAAGGCCTGCTGAATCTTGTCTGGATCGTCAGACTCAATCGGGACATTGGGCTGATAGGCGATATCCAGCTGCTCGGTGCTGCCGCTGATGGCGGTATGCCAGGTTTGAGCAATCGGGATGAGGCGTCGCAATCCTCGGGCACGACGACGAATCACACGGGTACCCAGGGTCGCCAGCTGGGCATCCCACAGGGCCAGTTGGGTAGCGTCAAATTTAGGGGGGCTATTGGGGTCAGCCTCAGCAGTTTGCTGACGGATAAACGCATTGCGCTGTTTGAGCGCCTGGGCATATTGCTGCAAAATGTGGGCATAGATGGGCTCAAGCTGCATCAGCAAGGTATCCAGCCAGCCACGCCGTTCGCCAGGCCCGCCCCGCACCAGGTCTAAATCTAGACACGAAAACTGAACCGCATTGAGGGTGCCCAAAAAATCCTGCTGGCGGCGCAGCGTTTCGCCATTCAGCACAGCAGTGCGCCGTCCGGCACTGCGCAAGGTCAGCTCCAGGGTGGCGATACTCAGATCGCGCTTGAGTCGGGCTTTAATCTGACCGGTGGTGGCCCCATCTTGTACGAGGTCGCGATCACGACTGGTCCGATGCGACTTTAAAGTCGCCAGCAGCTCAACCGCTTCCAGCAAATTTGACTTACCTTGGGCATTTTCCCCCAGCAAAATCGTCTTCGGGGCGAGGAACTCGACTGTCTGCCCGGAATAATTGCGAAACTGCTGAAGCTGGAGCGACTCGAGAAACATAGTTTCCCTAATTTAAAGGATGAAGGATAAAGGATGAAGGAAAGTTGGTGGGGACGCTGCGCTGGTGAGTTCGCTGCGCTGTTGAGTAGTAACTGTTTCACTACCCACTACCCACCACCCTCTACCTCCCCTGCCCCCTCTACTCCCCTACTCCCCTACTCCCCTGCCTCCTTTCCTAAACTGTCCCGGCTACCCCAACCGGCCCAACCGCCGACAGCGTTTCCTGTAAAAACGCCAGCGCCTGCTGCTCTGCCCAGCAATTGAGGCGAAATGGCCTCCCTCCCTCAATAAAGGCCCCATGCCCCCCCTGTTTGGGAAATAGCCCGGTCAGAAACTCGTTCTCAGCTATCTGCTGATGGGGGAGCGCATCGGGTGGGTAAAACGGATCGTCCTGGGCATTAATCAGCAGCGTCGGGCGGCGAATGGACGACAAAAAATGAATAGAACTCGACAAGCGCCAATAGGTGTCTGCATCAGGAAACCCATGGATGGGAGCTGTGAACAACCGATCAAAATCAGAGATCGTTTTCACCTCACTCAGAGCCTGTGGATCGACTAAATCGGGATAGCGCTCTAACTTTTGAAAAATTTTACGTTTCAGACTTCTGACAAACCGTTGCACATACAGCAGGCTAAAGCCTTGCTCAACGTAAACAACCCCAGCATTGAGATTAAAAGGTGTGGAGATGGTCACCGCCCCTCGAAGCTGGTCAGGCAAAGCCTGGCCGCGCTCCCCCAGATACTTGAGCAGCACGTTGCCCCCCAGGGAAATGCCAAGGCATAGGAGGGCGCGATCGCTATCTTCTGCCAGCAGCTGCTCAATCACCCAGGCCAAATCCGCCGTTTCACCCGCGTGATAGGCCCGTTCCAAGCGATTAATCTCGCCACTACACGAGCGAAAATTCATACCGATACTCTCCCAACCCAGCTGGTGAGCCGCTGCCATCAAGTGGCGGATATCTTTAGAGCCTGACGATCCTTCTAAGCCATGCAATATGAGCAACCGAGGGCTAGCCTGTGCTTGCCCAGATAGCCGATCGAGGTCAATAAAGTCCCCATCAGGGATCTCCCACCGCTGGCGCTGAACGATGAGCTTAGGATGATTTCTTAAAATCACCCCAGCAATGGTCTGGAGATGATTGTTATGGCACCACCACGCAGGCTGAAAATCGATAGAGCGAATCGGCATAGGGGATGGATGGGGTTAGAAGAGGGAAAAGGGCCTATGCACTGAATTCAGAGTGCTGAACCGTTTTTAACCATACCAAAGTTTAGGAAAGTCCTACCCTTGACACACCACCGTCAAAAACTGCTAATATACATGAGCCATAGCTTTGGGGTGTCGCCAAGCGGTAAGGCAGCGGGTTTTGGTCCCGCCATTCCCAGGTTCGAATCCTGGCACCCCAGTACGTTTCAGACATCGCTCAAAATTACTGGACTAACCACTGGACTAAATTTTCCTGGTTTTTAGGGCAATTTAGGGTGGCATTTTCCAACGGGTCAGTAATGCTCAGCATGTCCTAAAATCCATCAACTGATCTTTCTTTGAACTATTGGACATTTAGGTTGTCCAGGTTGGGTAGAAATCATAAAAAGCTTGCTGTGTAAGGGCTAAAAGGCTGCCTAACCAATGGTCAATCTGGTCAAGCCTCTTGAACAGGGGCACTGCTCGGACAACCAGCGACTATCCTGGCCGACCCACTAGAAGATTGAGAAAATCGCTTAAGCTATATATAGCTTTGGCCACTTCGCTTAGGACACTTCGTAAAGGCATTCCAATGCCTTAATAGCGCTACGTGGCTCACAGTCGCGTCCTAACCGGACTTGCGACTGCTATAGTCCCCACGCATAGAGCGATACAGCATGGAATCCTATATTCAAGTTCATTCCCATATCGGAGCCGATGGCACTCTACATATAGAGGGCCTACACCAGATGGCCGATCAAGATGTGATGATTATTCTGTCCTCTGTATTTGACAATAATGGGACCCCATCTTTTGAGCTACAGCGCTATGCGGCACCGATTATTGGAAAACCTGTGGCAGACAGATTAAAAGCCATCAGCAAAGTCTGTGCTAATTTACCGGTGCTGGATGATCGCAGCCCTGATGAAATTCTTGGTTACAACGATATAGGTCTGCCACAATAGTGATCATTGATTCATCGGCGTTAGTTGCCATCCTGTGTGGCGAAGAGGAAGCAGAACTTTTTGCTAACCTAATTAGCAATGATCGCTATCGCCTGGTTTCTACACTGTCATTTATAGAAACCTCCATTGTGATTGGCAGCCGTTACGGTTCTACTGGCACAGCACAACTGGACTTATTGATGCAAGAAACCGCGATTGCCCTGGTGCCTTTGACCGGAGAGCAGGCGAAAATTGCTTGTCAGGCATATTTCAATTTCGGCAAAGGTCATCATCCAGCCAGATTAAACCTTGGCGATTGCTGTTCCTATGCTTTGGCAAAAGCTTCTGGGCAACCATTACTTTTCAAGGGCGATGATTTTTCTCAGACTGACGTCAATAGCGTTATTGAGTAAAGGTACAAACGAAGCATCTCGATCCCAATTAAATGCCAGTTAACCTTATGTCCTAAGGTTGTCCAGGTTGATTCTTTTTAATGAAAAACTTGCTCTGTAAATGTTAGAAGTCAGGATTACCTTGGGCCGTTTCGATCCCAACCTCAAAAGTCTTTGGCCTTGCCTCTGCGGAGAATAGCGATATAACTGCCGCAAAATATGCGGTGATTATGGCTGAGATAGATATTGACCCTGTCCTCAAAGCAGGATTGGCTCACCTCTGGTTTGTGACCATACACCCTTTTGAAGATGGCAATGGCCGAATTGCACGGGCCATTATCGATATAGCTCTGGCCAGGGCAGACGGTACATCCAATCGCTTTTACAGCCTGATTCAAAATCCTAGTAGGGGGCGCAGTACGAGTTACCGTTTGGTAGACATTAAACAGACAGAGGGCTGAGTGCGATAGGACTGATTGCTGTAAGTCTATCGCTGTTCCTGAATAGCGTTGAGTGCTTTAATCTTTGCTTGTGCAGGGTTACTGATTAAAATTAGTAATGAATGCAATGTAAATGTAAGCTAGGCCAGCATGGAGATTTCCAAGCCAGCGTCAATTCAATATTCGAGTGAAGTGCTGAGACGGTCTGAGCGGGCGCTGCGGTGCTCTCCGTTTCATATGAAATTGCTGGATGACATGCGATCGCAAAGCATCTCCCTCAGTGCAGTCAAAGATAATCAAGGTAGCTACAATGGCTACACCCAAAAGCCGCTTTCAGAGCTTTCGGCAGACGCTCAGCTCACGTGGCTAATGTCGGTGGGGGTGCTTAGACGAGAAGTCGACGGACAGGGGCTTACCGACAGTTTTCGGTTAACCCCCCTGGGGCGTCAGCTTTTGAATCGCTGGAAAGCCCAAGGTCATCCGGATTGGCGGGCCAATTTACTGGATTATTTACACGACGCTGCAAATCGATGGCTGAGACTACCTAACTGGCTACGATAGCGGCATTTGTCGATCACCTTAAAGACCCCAAAGCCTGCAAAATTGAGCAAATTCCACAGCAGATTTGTGTAAAGTTTTGGGTAAGTTCAGAGAATAGACTATGGCACACTCATTTGACACTAGGGGGAAGCACTGAATGAAGGCAATCATGGTGGTTGGCACCACCTCCCATGCTGGAAAATCGCTAGTCGTGACTGCCCTATGTCGCATTTTGAGTCGCCGTGGTTGGCGAGTGGCCCCCTTTAAGGGACAAAACATGGCCCTCAATGCCTACGTCACCGCAACCGGTGCCGAGATTGGGTATGCCCAGGCCGTGCAAGCGTGGGCGGCGGGTGTCCCCCCCCAAGCCGAAATGAACCCAGTGTTGCTCAAACCCCAGGGCGACATGACTACCCAGGTGATCCTGAAGGGTCGGGCGGTGGGCAAAACAACCGCCGCTGAGTACTACGAAAAATATATTGAGGTGGGCTGGCAGGCCATCCAAGAAAGTCTGGCACGGCTCAGTCAAGAGTTTGATTTACTCATTTGCGAAGGGGCAGGTAGCCCGGCGGAGATCAACCTCAAGCATCGTGATTTAACCAACATGCGCATTGCCAAAGCGCTGAATGCCCCCACTATTTTGGTGGCTGATATCGATCGCGGCGGCGTCTTTGCCCACATCGTTGGCACCCTGGAGCTGTTGGAACCCGACGAAAGAGCCTTGATCAAAGGCGTCGTGATTAATAAGTTTCGCGGGCAGCGGTCATTATTACAATCCGGCATTGACTGGCTTCAGGAGCGCACAGGCATACCGGTGATTGGGGTAATCCCCTGGTTAGAGGAGTCCCTACCGGCAGAAGACTCGCTGTCTCTCATGGAGCGTCCGAACGTCAAGACCAACTCAGAGCTAACCGTGGCGGTCATCCGACTGCCTCGGATTTCTAACTTCACCGACTTTGACCCCCTCGAGTCAGAAGCCTCGGTCACGGTTAAGTATCTGGGCCCAAAAGACGATTTGGGTTACCCAGACGCCGTCATTTTACCCGGCACCAAAACCACCATTGCCGATTTGCTGATTTTGCAGCGCACGGGCATGGCCGATGCAATTCGTGATTATGCAGCGGCGGGGGGCACTGTAATGGGGG
>JBCBQD010000052.1:0-26122 GCA_039820425.1 Cyanobacteria bacterium J06635_1 | reverse complement strand
CCTGCGGCGGGCGATGGCGGCGCGGGTGATGGGGGCACGGCAAGTCAGCAGGTTGCAAAACAGCAGCCTGTCCGACTGGGAGAGATCCAGGGCAACGCTTATCAGGTGATTGAGGGCTTAAGCTCAGGTGACGCCGTGGTGACATCTGGCTTACTCAATTTATCTGACGGCATGCCAATTTTGTCCGCTCCACAAGATTCTCTGTAACCCACCTTTAACCAGATCTATGGATGAAGCTAACCAAACAGAAGCTAATCAAACAACAGATATCTCCAGTCCCCCAAGACTAAATGACCCTGGTGGAATAGAGGACGCCACCAGCGCCGCCCTTGCCAAGATCACGGATCAACTGAGTCGGCTATCTCTCCAAATCACTGAGATTACTCAACAGCTACCGCAGCTGTCCCAACGGATTACTCAGCTTGAAGACAATACCCTCTTGCAATCTGACGCGTATCGCTATGGTAAACTCCGCGATTATTTAGCCGCTAGCAACTGGTTTGAGGCCGATAAAGAAACCATTCGATTAATCACCGAGATGGCTGGCAAGGCAGATCTCGAAGACCTCAATCCTGACAGCATCCGCCTGTTTCCCTGCAATGCGTTGCAGGTGATTGACAGACTCTGGAGCACCTACAGCCAGGGGCATTTTGGGTTCAGCGTCCAGGTCTCGCTTTATCAGGCGTTGGGCGGCACGCTAGAAACCACGATTAGTCGAGACAGCGCCTTGATTCAACGCTGGGGTGAGCGCCTGGGATGGCGCAAAAATGGTCAGTGGCTCGCCTGCAATGATTTAGACTATACCCTGTCCGCCCCCCTGGGCGCTCATCCCGCCCGCTGGTGGAGTTCTCCTTATGGGTCTAAAATGACTAACTTTTTTCTCGCGCGCCTGCTGACTTGTGAGATGACTTGACCTGTGAGGTTGTTAGCTTATGAACCCACTTATGTATCTATGGCATCCCTATTCCCTGAAATGGCTGCCAACAATGACTCTGGCAGAAACCACCTCAGGGGAAAGCTATTCAGAGGCGGTGGTGGCCGCGCTACTGGTTACCGCAGGGCTGGCGTTCATCATCAGTGTCTTACTCGGGAAGCTTTGCGATCGCTTTAATCTTCCCTCTGTGCTAGGGGATTTAGCCACAGGCGTGCTGCTGGGAGGCTCTGTCCTGGGGATTCTGATATTTTCAGCAGACGGCCCGGCTGTTAACGAGTTTTTACTCAACAGCTTAGAATTGACGACCGGCGCACCGACTGAGACGGTGATGTCCGCTTACCGGTTTGAGATGGATGCCTTTATCCATGAAAGCGCCAATATTGGGTTATTGACCCTCCTATTTGTCACCGGGCTCGAATCTAACTTAAAAGAACTCATTCAGGTGGGCCCTCAAGCCGCGACCGTCGCCACAACCGGCGTCCTGCTTCCTTTTGCCCTGGGGACGATCATCCTGATTGGGGTTTTCCATCTACCGATCGTACCCGCCATCTTTGCAGGGGCGGCGCTGACCGCCACCAGCATCGGGATTACGGCCAAAGTCTTGCAAGAGATGGGCCAGCTTCAATCTCAAGAAGGCCAGATTATTTTAGGGGCCGCCATCCTGGATGACATTTTAGGCATTGTCATCCTGGCACTGATCTTGAGTTTAGCGGAGACCGGCGAAATTGAGCTGACCAGCCTGGTCACGCTTTTGGCCAGTGCGGTGGGGTTTGTCCTGCTGGCGGTGTTGCTAAACCGCTATTTCTGCCCAATTTTTTCAGTCGTGGTGGAGCGATTTAACAATCCAGCTGCCCTACTGCTCTTATCCCTCGCCTTTCTCAATGCCCTGGCGCTGCTGGCCATCGCCCTGGGGCTAGAAGCGCTGCTCGGAGCCTTTGCTGCCGGGTTAGTGCTCGGCGGCACTCGACGAAAGGAAGAGTTAATGCAGTTGATTCAACCGTTTGTGTATGTCTATACCACGATTTTCTTTGTGACCATTGGGGCCAGCGTCAACCTGAGTGTGCTAAATCCTTTTGACCCTGCCAATCGAGCCGGGCTGATCGTGGCAGGCTGTTTAATTGCGATCGCAATCCTGGGCAAAGTCGTGGCAGGCTTTGTCGTTTTCAGCAACAAGCCTGTCAATCGCTGGGTGATTGGTGCCGGGATGATCCCCCGAGGAGAAGTCGGGCTGGTGTTTGCCGGCCTGGGAGCCTCAACCGGCATTTTGTCAGATTCCCTGGATGCGGCGGTGATCATCATGGTGATTGCCACCACCCTGATTGCTCCTCTGTTGTTAAAGACCCTCTTCCCCGCCCCCAATCCTCAAGAAGTGGCGTCCCTCTAGAAACAAGGTTTCTTCAAACCCCGGTTTCTGGCCCCTAATTACACCTGTTGGTCTCCTACTATGTTTGTCGAATTTTTCATTCGCCGCCCGGTTCTCACCATTGTCTGCTCAATGATTGTGCTCCTGGTGGGGCTGATCAGCATTCCCACCTTGCCCGTTGAGCAATATCCAGACATTAGCCCAGTTCAAGTGGTGGTCTCGTCCAACTACATTGGGGCCAGTGCCGAAGTGGTCGAAGAAACCGTCACAACGGTATTAGAACGGGAAATCAACGGCGTTGAAGGCATGCGCTATATGACCTCCACCAGCGCCGAAGATGGCACCAGCAGCATTACCGTCACCTTTGAGCAAGGGTATGACTTAGACATTGCCGCCGTCGATGTCCTCAACCGAGTCTCCCTGGCAGAGCCTCAGCTACCAGAGGCAGTTCGACAAACCGGCGTCTCGGTCATTAAGCAGTCCAGCAGTGTGGTGGCGGGGATGGCCATCTTCAGCGAAGAAGAGGGGCTATACGACAACACTTTTATTAGCAACTATGCTGACCTCTACATCCTCGATAGCCTCAAGCGGATCAACGGCGTCGCCGATGTCCAGCCGTTTGGTGAGCGGCGATATGCCATGCGCCTGTGGTTAGACCCGCAACGGTTGGCCAGTCGCGGTCTGACTGCAACCGATGTGGTCGAGGCGTTAGAGGCCCAAAATCTACAAATTGGAGCCGGGCGAATTGGCCAACCCCCGACAGAAGACGGGCAGCTCTATCAGCTTCCCCTCAAAGCGGTGGGTCGACTCAGAGAGGCCTCAGAATTTGACGAAATTGTGCTCAAATCTGGGGCAGATGGCACATTAGTCAAGCTCAAAGACGTGGGGCGGGCAGAATTAGGGGCAGAAAACTACGGCACCTTTGCTCGATACAGCCGCCGCGATGCCATTGGCTATCAGGTGATGCAAACCCCAGGGAGTAATGCCCTGGAGGCTGCCGAAGCGGTTAAGGCCCGAATGGCCGAACTGAAAGAAGATTTTCCAGCGGGTCTTAATTATGAGATTCCCTACGATCCGACCCTGTTTGTGGTCGAATCCCGTAAGGAAGTCGTTAATACTCTGATTCAGGCCGTACTGCTGGTGGTGCTGGTGCTGTACGTCTTTTTGCAAAACTGGCGAGCCACCATCGTCCCAGCCATTGTGATTCCGATTTCACTGATTGGGACGTTTGCATTTGTTAAAGTCTTTGGGTTTTCCATTAACAGTCTGACCCTGTTTGGGCTGACCCTTGCCACCGGGATGGTGGTTGATGATGCGATTGTCGTGGTCGAGGATGTGGCGGCGAAGGTCCAAGACCAAGGTATGCGACCCCATCTGGCCGCCATAGAGGCCATGAAAGAACTCTCTGGGGCGGTGATTGCCACCTCCCTGGTGCTCCTGGCCGTCTTTATCCCAGTGGCGTTTTTCCCAGGCACCACCGGACAGCTCTATCGACAATTTGCCCTGACCATTGCCTTTTCCGTTACCATTTCTACCTTCAATGCGTTAACGCTGACGCCGGCCCTCTCTGCCCTGCTCCTACGACAGGGTCAACAACCGAGGGGCTGGCTCGGGCGCATCTTCGCAGGGGTAAACCAAGGCATTGAAAAGATGCGTCGGGGGTATCAATGGAGTTTGGGGCCGTTAACTCGGTTTAAACCGGTGGTCTTGGGCGTCTTTGGGCTACTCCTCGTGGCCACCCTCTGGTTGTATCAAAGTGTGCCGACCGCATTTCTGCCAGAGGAGGATCAAGGGTATGTGATTACGATTATCCAGGGGCCTGACGGCACCTCTTTAGACTATACCGGTCAGGTGATTGACCAGGTCGATCAAGACTTTTTGACGATTCCAGAAATAGCGGGGACGTTCTCTTTGGGGGGCTTTAGCTTTAGTGGGAATACAGCCAATAGCGGGCTCTCGTTTGCGCCGTTTACCCCCTGGGGTGAACGGACAGGCCCGACCCAATCTGCCCAAGCAATTTTAGGTCAGATGTGGAGCTTTATCCCCAACATCACCGATGCCAATGTGATTTCCTTCAACCCCCCGACTATTCAGGGTCTGGGCAGTGTAGGCGGATTTGTCTTCCAATTGCAAGACCAGGGCAACAATCCGCTAGAAACGTTTGTACAGGCTCGCGATCAGCTGATTGCCCAGGCCAATGAAGCCCCCGAGCTGCAAAATGTGTTTAGTACCTATACGGCAAATTCTCCCCAATTGCTGGTTGAGATTGATCGAGATCAGGCCGAAGTGTTGCAGGTGTCCGTTGACGAAGTCTTGAATACGCTACAAATCTTCCTGGGGTCACGCTATGTCAATGACTTTAATACCCTGGGGCGCACCTATCGAGTTTATGTGCAAGCCGATCAACAATTTCGCTCCAACCCCAAAGATATCGACCAACTCTACGTCCGCTCCGGCTCAGATCAGATGATCCCATTGAGTAACTTGGTCACCACGTCCCGCGTGATCGGCCCCCAAACGGTCAATCACTACAACCTATTTCGCTCGATTGAGATCAATGGAGCCCCGGCCCCCGGCTACAGCTCAGGTCAGGCCATTGCTGCCATGGAGCGGATTGCCGAGGAGGTCTTACCCAACAATATGAGCTTTGAATGGTCTGGCATTTCGCTAGAAGAGCTAGAATCAGGCGGGCAAGCGCCACTGATTTTTGGGTTGGGCATTCTCTTTGTTTTTCTGGTACTGGCGGCCCAGTACGAAAACTTTATCGACCCGGTGATCATCCTGCTGGCGGTGCCGCTGGCCATCTTAGGGGCGCTCTCAGCCGCCTCACTCCGGGGGTTGCCCAATGATGTTTACTGTCAGGTTGGGCTGGTGATGCTGATTGGCTTAGCCAGTAAAAATGCCATCCTGATTGTAGAATTCGCCAACCAACTCCGGGAAGAAGGGCTATCCATTGCCCGAGCCGCGACAGAGGCCGCCCAGCAGCGCTTGCGTCCGATTATC
The DNA here is from genome assembly GCA_039820425.1 of Cyanobacteria bacterium J06635_1. GTDB lineage: Bacteria > Cyanobacteriota > Cyanobacteriia > Phormidesmidales > Phormidesmidaceae > SIO4C1. Next base: position 20,822 of record JBCBQD010000052.1, on the reverse strand, counting down.
ATGACCGCCGTGTCAACCCTACTGGGCATTTTTCCCCTGACCATTGCGACCGGGGCAGGAGCAGCCAGTCGTCAGTCTCTAGGCACTGCCGTCTTTGGCGGCATGATTGTGTCAACCGTTCTGAGTCTATTTGTGATTCCGGTGCTTTACATCGTGATTGCCTCCGCTTTTTGTCGCTTTAAAGACGGCTGTCGAAATTTATCTCCTTTGGCAGAATCCGTAAGCGCCCACAACAATGGAGAGGTTGAGCACTCTGAAACGCTGTCGAGATTGTGAGCTACCGTATCATTCTGTCCATTTACATTCTTCCATTTACAATAGGTGCCCTTCTAAAGCGCCTGTGCCGCTTCTATGAGCTGATTGCGCAACCATTGATGCTGGGGCAGATTTGTGTTGCGTTGATGCCAAAACATTGAGACCGTAAACTCAGTGACATCCACGGGCGGTGGCAGTATCTTTAACCCCATCGAGCGGGCACACTTCTCAGCCATCCGTTTGGGGAGCAAAGCAATGCAGTCAGAATTTAAGATCAAAAAAGGAGCTGCCATGAAATGAGCTGTTGACCAAATCACATTTCTCAATTGCTGTTGTTGTCCTAAAAACGGGTCTGCAGTACCGTGAAAGTCATCTTGCATGGATACCAGAATGTGCGATCGCACAGTATACTCCTCAAGCGATATCTCAGTCATGGGTTGTTCGCTACACACGACACAGACAAATTCTTCCTGATATAAATCTTGTTTGACATGCCAACTTTTACGGGGCAAATCAACATCTATGTAGAGATCAAGGCTATTGTCGTCTAGCGCCTCTAATACGGCAGCGCGATTGATATTATTGATCCGGATGCGGATGCCAGGGGCCTGATTGAGCTGCTTCCGTAGGAGATCGCACCCCAAGGTCGTTTCAACATAATCACTGGCGGCGATCCGAAAGTCCTCACGGGCCGTATCAGGATTAAAAGGCTCCCGCTCAAACAGCGTGTTTTGAATGTCAGTCAGAATCTGGCGAATGGTCGCGCTAATTTCACAGGCAAAGGGCGTGGCCTCCATATCCCGCGATGTGCGAATCAAGATAGGATCATCCAGTAGCGATCGCAACCGCTTCAGCGAATAGCTCATTGAAGATTGGCTCACGTTTAGTTTTTCGGCTGCCTTAGTGACGCTAGCTTCCTCAATCAAAACATCAAGGGCAAGTAACAGATTAAGGTCAAGTTTACGGAGATTAGTGTAGTCAATAGCCACAAAAAGTCACTTCCAAATCGATGGCGTCAATACCAGCTATCTATGGCATTTGTTTGACAAAACTAGCTGGTCGTCATTAGTGTACAGATATGCGTTCAGAATTGACCAGATCTATATTTCAAAGATGTTTCGAAAGTAAGTATGTCTGTCAAGATATCTACAAAAGTGAAGCAAATTTTGGCCTTCTTGAGCATAATTGCTAATTATCGTTTTGTTCACATTTGAATTTTATTAAAGACCCCATCGAAGATTGACTTAAAGTTGTATAAACGTTCCGACGGGTTGTCATCACTCCGCATGAAACAAATCCTGAGTTATATCGACAACAACTTGAGTGAGAAATTAGGACTAAAGCAGATGGCAAGCGAGTTAGGCCTAAGCCCATACTATTTCTCTCACTTGTTTCGTCAGTCAATGGGGATGCCCCCCTACCGCTATGTTATTCAGCAGCGAGTTCAAAAGGCGAAGCGGTTGCTTAAACAGGAGCTAGAGATGTCCATTGCCGATATCGCACTAGAATGCGGTTTTACCAGCCAAAGCCACCTGGCCAAACACTTTCGTCAGCTCACGGGGACCACTCCAAAAGCCTATCGGGGAGAATAGCTGTGGATTGACTGACGGTCTACGAGCCAGGCGCACCGCTCAACAAAATCTTAAAATCAAAGCAGCCCAATCCCAGCTCAGTCAATTAAAAGCTTAGCCAAGCAAACTGTCTAAATCGAAAGAGACCATTAGATATGTCCGGCGGGTTGAGCCTAGAACGTTTTGTGCTGTCAAACCCCTTGCTATTTGTTCAGGGGACTCTTACGACCTTCTCATTAAATACTCATGTTGGGGTCTCCTGCAATGGCAGAATGGGCCTTAGCTGTAGTTTCCCAAAAAATACAGCCTTAGCGTCTACGACTGCCCTCTAGTTCTTCTTTGAAAAGCATCATCTTATGAAAGTTAAGTATTTTTCGACCTTGGTGATTGCCTCTATCGTAGGTTTGACCTTTGTGGGCGCGCCTTCTCATCTGCGACCGGCGCATGCCGAGCCGTGTGCCGCCCCATGTGCCGCCGTCGATCCGTGTGCGGCGAATCCGTGTGCAGCAGCTGACCCGTGTGCGGCGAATCCGTGTGCGGCGGCTGACCCATGTGCGGCGGCTGACCCGTGTGCGGCGGCTGACCCGTGTGCGGCGGTTGATCCGTGTGCGGCGAATCCTTGCGCAGCGGCTGACCCATGTGCGGCGGCTGATCCGTGTGCAGCGGCTGACCCGTGTGCGGCAGTTGATCCTTGTGCGGCAGCCGATCCTTGTGCGGCGGCTAACCCTTGTGCTGGCGCAGCCACAAGTGCTGAAATTCCTGCCGTTTATTCAGATCCCGCAGCGAGTGAGGGCATCGCCATTCGCGGTTACGATCCGGTGGCTTACTTTACCGAAGGGGCTCCGGTCGAGGGCAGCAGCGAGTATACCTACGACTGGAATGGCGTCACCTGGCAGTTTGCGAGCAGCGAAAATCAGCAGCTGTTTGCCAGCAACCCTGAAGCCTATGCACCTCAGTATGGTGGGTACTGTGCTAAAGCGATGAGCGAAGGGAATATTGTCTCAACCGTGCCTGAAGCCTGGGAAGTTGTCGATGGCAAACTCTATCTCAACTATAGCCTGGAGGTACAGCAACAATGGCGGGAAGATATCCCTGGCAACATTGAGTTAGCAGATGCTGAATGGCCAGAAATTCTGGTCACCTCTAACAGCGTGTGGTATGACACCGTAGGGGCGGTTGAGTTTTAAGCTGAAGAGGACGCGGTGACGGGGGGACGCGGCGACCCGGAGAGGGTCAAGGCGCGACTCGGAAGATTTTGGCAATCAAGCAGTCCCTTTGCCGCCCGTTCGATCAAGCGCTCAGGTTGGAGCCTACCCGCGCGTCTCCCTATCCCCGCGTCGCCGCGTCCTTGTCTTCTATTTAGCTGAGCGCTCAGATCAAGGCTCCTCCCTATCTAATCTTAGGACAGCTCTGGGCCTTGGGGGTTGACATCTCACACTGCTCTGCCAAACACGGTTGGTGGTAAGCCGCCTCGGTCTCCAACGGCGGTGGCACCTGACCAAAGGTCATCTCACAGCTAAAGTCCTCAAAGTTGGGCGTCATCGTCAGTGGGATACCAAATTTCTCAGTAAAAAAGGTTTGGGTGGGCAGCTTGCACATGTTAATGCACATGCCGACACAGCCGCTCTGCTCCAGGTAGCGACACTTTTTAATATGCACGTTGCTTTTTTGTACCCTCAGCTGCCCCTGTCCATCTTTGACAGCCGCTTCGGTCACCTCACAAGGCCCCACCAGCCACTCAAACAGACGCGTCGCGAACCAGGCATTGAGTTCACACACCAGCTGAGTCGGCGAGAATAAATTGCGAATCAGCCAAAGCACCTGGGCCGGTACCAGCGATTGCAGCACCACCGCCACCAGCGCCTGCTGCTGCTGAGCATTGCGCCCCTGCATGATCTGCTTCGACAGATCGACAAACCCGTCATAGCCCCGCAGCTGGGTCTGGTGTCCCACCGCCTTCGCCATCTTGTGGGAAAACAAGCGAATAAACAGCCGATCAAATAGATTGTCTTGGTAGGTCGTTTTTTCAGAACCAGACATAGCAAAAAAGGCAACCTCCCCGGAACCCGGTTTCCATTTTAGAAGATGTTGATCGAGGTCTATCCAGCTTAAGGTCTATCCAGATCGAAATCCAACACCCGCTCACGCTAGGACAAGGGTAAAGCCCGAAACTTGACCAACGTCTCTGACCGGATGCAACTAGGATGCCACTTCGGGAAGCATTATGCGTATGAGCATTTTGGAGAAAAAAATAGCATCCTGCCTGTCAATGAGTCAGTAAATTTTCGGGATCGATCAAAAAAGGGCAGAATGAATGGACAGGATACTGAATCTTCCTCCCCTAACGTTACGCTGCTTGTCTCCATGCCCTAAGACGTCATGCCTCGTCTTGATCACCGCCCCGTCGGTTCAAATTGGTTTAAGCGAGTCCCTCTGCGGTGGGTACTGGTGGTGCCGTTTGTGCTTCAAACCTTTGTTGCGGTGGGGCTGACAGGGTATTTTTCGTTGCGCAATGGGCAAAAAGCCGTTAATCAAGTCACCGGGCAGTTACGCAGTGAGGTGACGATCCGTATCCAGCAGCACCTGGATAGCTATCTAGCGATGACTGAGATGGTGAATCAGGGCACTTTAGATGTCATCCAGCTAGAACTGGCCGATTTACAAGATTTTTCAGCGGTACAGCGGGTGTTTTGGCAGCAAGTCCAGTCCTTTGAGGTGGCCAATACTATTCAGTTTGGCAGCCAGCAAGGAGAGTATATCGGGGCGGGGCGATTGCAGGATGGGACACTGACGATTAAAGTGGCCGATCGCACCACGCAGAACGCTTTTCATACCTACGTTGCAGACCCCCAAGGTAGACGGGCGACGCAACTGAGCGCCAAACCTGACTATGATCCACGGGTACGTCCCTGGTACCAGAGGGCAGCAGAGACAGGGCAAACGACCTGGAGCCCGACCTATTTGATGTTTAGCCACCGCCAGTTGGGTCTGACCCTGGCTGAGCCGGTCTATGATCGAGCGGGCCAACTGCTCGGCGTGTTGGGCACCGATATCCTGCTCACAGAGGTGAGCGAGTTTCTACGGGGGGTAAAAATTGGACACTCAGGCCAGGTTTTTATTCTCGAGCGCTCCGGCGAAATTGTGGCAGCCTCAACCCTGCCAGAACCCTTTCTAGTCAATTCGGATACCCAGGATCTGGAGCGAGTTGAAGCCACCAACAGTGACGAGGTAGGGGTGCAACGGGCCGCCCAAGAACTCTTTGATCAGTTAGGAGATCTGCATCAGATTGCCAACCCCAAGCAGCTAGAGTTCAAAATCGAGGGCGAGCGTCAGTTCTTGCAGGTGACACCTTTTCAAGATGGTCGGGGCATCGACTGGTTAATTGTAGTGATGGTGCCCGAAGCCGATTTTATGGCGCAAATTAATGCCAATACCCGCACCACAATTTGGCTCTGCTGTGGGGCGCTAGCTGGGGCGATTGGGCTGGGCATCTTAACTGCCCGCTGGATTACCCGCCCGATTTTGGATTTAAATCAGGCCAGTCAAGCGATCTCACAATCAACCAAGCATTATAGTGACTTAGCCGAACCGGTCAACGCTAAAGGGATCCACGAACTCGAAAATTTGGCCCAGGCGTTTAATCAGATGACGCAGCAGGTCAAGGCATCAATGACCGAGTTGGAAAAAAACAATGAAGCCTTAGAAACTCGAGTGGCCGACCGCACGGCTGAACTACAGACGGCCAAAGAAGCCGCTGACGCAGCTAACCAGGCAAAAAGTGAATTTCTGGCCAACATGAGCCATGAGCTGCGCACCCCCCTGAATGGCATTCTTGGCTATGCTCAAATCTTGCAGCGCGACCTCACGATGACTCCCCAGCAGCAACAGGGGATTACGATTATGCAAAAGTGTGGCACTCACCTGCTCACCCTGATCAACGATATTTTAGATATTGCCAAGATTGAGGCACGGAAACTGGACCTATCTCCCACGGAGGTTCATTTGTCGTCTTTGCTGCTGGGGGTGAACGAACTGGGTCGGATTAAGGCCGAACAGAAGCAAATTGACTTTACCTATCAGGCCCTCACGCCCTTGCCGCAAGCGATCTATGTGGATGAAAAACGTCTGCAACAGGTTCTGATTAACCTATTGGGAAATGCGATCAAGTTTACCGATCGAGGGGGGGTGACTTTTAAGGTGGGGGGTAAAGCGGGGGGGCTACGCTTCGAGATCGAAGATACGGGCAGCGGCATCACCCCAGCGCAGCTAGACACCATCTTTTTGCCCTTTGAGCAGGTGGGCGATCGCGATCGCAGGACCGAAGGCACTGGACTGGGGTTAGCCATTAGTCAAAAGATTGTGCAGATGATGGGCAGTGAAATTCATGTAGACAGCCAACCCGGTCAGGGCAGCCGCTTCTACTTCGATCTCAACGTGCCTGAGTTTCTAAACTGGAGCCCGCCTGCCCCCGAGCCAACGATCCGCCATATTCAAGGGTATCAGGGTCAGCGACATACCATTCTAGTGGTGGATGATCGCTGGGAAAACCGCTCGGTGATCACCCAGCTGCTAGTCCCCCTTGGCTTTGAGTTGATCGAAGCCGAAAACGGGGCCGATGGCCTTGAAAAAGCGATCTCTACAACCCCCGACTTAATTATTACCGATCTGATCATGCCAGTGATGGATGGCTTTGAAATGACCCATCAGTTGCGGGCCTTAACTGCGTTTCAAACGACCCCAATTATTGCGACCTCTGCCAGTGTCTTTCAGTTTGACCAGCAGAGGAGTCAAGCCGCAGGCTGTAACGATTTCCTCCCCAAGCCCATTGAAGTCGATGCCTTGTTAGAGAAACTTCAACAGTCTCTCAACCTGGAGTGGGTGTATGGCTCACGCCCTGAAAGCCCTGCTCCACAGCCTCTGCGGGCTACGGAGATTGATTGCATGCCCAGTCCTGAAGACCTTGACCCCCTGCGGGCAGCCGCGGAGATTGGTCATATTGAAGGGATTAAGCAGGCGGCCCTGCAGCTGAGACAGTTAGGTCCAAACTATGAAACCTTTGTAAATAAAGTTCTTAATTTGGCTGATGCTTTCGAATATGAGTCAGTTTTAGAGTTAGTGGCTCTGGATGCATCTGAAGCCGAGATATCCAAAGCCGAGATATCCGAATTGCGATCGCAGGAAAACGAGTAAGAAAATCAATCGAACATCAGAGCTCTCTATCTATAATTCAATCGGCAATCAAATTATTTCCTCTAAACATAGTCTGAATTAAAGCGTGGTTATAAATGATGTCAACCCACAAAAAAGAGCAAATCTTTATTGTTGATGATCAACCCACTAACATTAAGGTACTCTCCGACTTCTTAATTGCCGCCGGATTTGAGGTTCTGATCGCTAAAACTGGAGAGAAAGCGATTCAGCAGCTGCAAAAAGCCTCCCCTGATCTGATTTTATTAGATGTTGTAATGCCGGGTATCAATGGGTTTGAAACCTGCCGCCGCCTTAAGGCGTCTGCCGCCACCCAAGACATCCCGATCATTTTTATGACCGCCCGAGCAGATACCGTCGATAAGGTGCAAGGGCTCACCCTGGGTGGGGTGGACTATATCACCAAACCCTTTCAGCAAGAAGAAGTCTTAGCCCGCATTCAAAATCAACTGTCGCTGGTGCGTCTCAGGGCACAGCTACAGGCGCAAAATGAACAACTCCAGCAAGATATTCGCGATCGCGAGCGGCTACTGCATGAGCAACAGCAAACCGAAGAAGCCCTTCGACAAAGTGAGGAGCGCCTGCGTCGTTTTTTTGAGGCCACCTCTGAAGGGGTGATCATTCATGAAAAAGGGATTATCCTGGACGCCAACCAGGCAACAGAACAGCTATTTGGCTACCCAATCTCAGACTTGATCGGGATGCACCTGGAAACCCTGACCGCCCCCGAAAGCCGACCTTTACTCTACGAAAACTTGAGCAAACCCAGCGACAGTTTGCTGGTTGAAGCGCTTGCCCTCAAAAAAGACGGGTGTCCCGTTTGGGTCGAGGTAAGCGCTAAAGATATTCATTATCAAGGCAAAAACGCCCGTGTTCTTGGCATCCGTGACCTGACTCAGACTAAGCAAGCCAATGCTGCCCGTCGCCATAGCGAAATTGGTTTTACCCTGGCGGCAGAAGGAGCCAGCGATGGCATTTGGGACTGGAATATCAAAACCGGTGACGCCTATTTCTCGTCCCGTTGGAAACAACTCCTGGGTTATGCAGACGATGACATTCAAAATCGCATCGAGTCCTGGCAACAAATTCTCCACCCGGAGGATGCCGAACGGGTACAAACCTGCCTACAAAATTATTTAGATCGCAAAATTCCAACCTATCAGATTGAGTTTCGAGCCTGCCATAAAGATGGCACCTACCGGTGGATTCGAGCCTGCGGAGCCGCCCTCTGGGATGAGAACGATAACCCCTATCGCATGGCTGGCTCCCACACCGATATCACCACCCGCAAACAGCAAGAAAACGCCCTCCAACTGATTGCTCAAGGGACCGGGACCAAAGTCAACGAAGAGTTCTTTCGCTCCTGCGTCTGTTATCTGGCCCAGGCCCTCCAGGTACAATACGCAATGGTTTGTGGATTTGTTAACCCAGCCAAAACCAGAGTTCGAACCCTGGCCCTGTGGGCAGGCAATGACTGGACCAATGATATAGAGTACGACCTAGCCGATACCCCCTGTGGCAGCTTACTTCAGGGAACAATGCAATACTATCCCGACAACTTACAACAGCATTTTCCTAAAGCCAAAATCGCGACTAACTTAAACGCCAGGAGTTTCTGGGGCCTACCGCTGATGAATGCGGCTGGGGAGATGATTGGCCATTTGGCGGTGGTTGATGGGCAACCCATGACCCACAGTTCCGAAAAAGAACAGATTCTAAAGATTTTTGCGGCTCGGGCGGGGGTTGAACTGGAACGTAAACTCGCAGAAGATAGCTTGCGACGGGCTAAAGAAACTGCCGAACTGGCCAGTCGAGCCAAAAGTGAGTTTCTGTCCAAAATGAGCCACGAATTGCGAACTCCCCTCAATGTTATCCTTGGGTACACCCAGGAGATTGCCCATCAATCTGGGTTAACGCCTGAACATCAAGAATATCTGGGCATCATTAACCGCAGCGGTGAACACTTACTGGCCCTGATCAATGATGTTTTGGAGATGTCCAAAATTGAATCGGGTCAGATCACCCTGCATGAAACAGATTTTGATCTGCATCGGCTCCTGCAGAGTTTGCAAGAAATGTTAAAACTTAAAGCCGACTCCAAAGGGTTGGGGCTTGTATTTAACCAGGCCCCTGATCTACCCCAGTTTGTTTGCACCGACGAAGGCAAACTGCGCCAGGTCTTGATCAATCTCTTGGGCAATGCGATTAAGTTTACAGAGCAGGGCAGCGTCACGCTGCGGGTCAGTGTGCAGGGGGTTCCCGATGCGTCCCACTTCACCCTCGAATTCGAAGTAGAAGATACTGGACCTGGCATCTCCTCAGATGATACGGATGACCTCTTTAATGCCTTTGCCCAAGGTAAACGGGGATGGCAATCCCAAGAGGGGTCAGGGCTGGGGCTGCCTATCAGTCAACAATTTGTCAGGCTGATGGGAGGCCTGATCACAGTCAGCAGCTCGGCTAGTCAGGGCACGATATTTCGATTTAATATCCAAATCCAGGTAAGCCAAACCGCGAATCAGCAGCCCCCCCAGACGACCCAGAAAATAATCGGCCTGGCTCCCGAACAACCGACTTATCGTATTCTCATAGTAGAAGATGACACCGTTAGTCGGTTGCTACTCGTGAAGGTTTTCACCTCCCTAGGTTTCGAAGTTCAGGCTGCGGTCAACGGACAGCAAGCCGTTGACCGCTGGCAAAGTTGGCACCCTCACCTGATCTGGATGGACATGCAAATGCCTGTGATGGATGGATATGAGGCGACACGACGGATTCGGGCGATGGTCAGTAGGGGAGATAAAGCAGACGAGAGACGAAAGACAAAAGGCGGCAGGCGAAAGTCGGACATGGCGACGTGGAAATGCGAAAACGGCACCTTAGGGCAGGCGTCTCATCGGCATGAACTTTTGTCTCTAAAGCCCTTGGGGCAGGGCTATGCTAACGCCCCTTCGCCCATTATTATTGCCCTCACCGCCAGTGCCTTTGCAGAAGACAAGGCCACAATGTTAGCCATCGGCTGCGATGATTTTGTGAGTAAACCCTTTCGTCGAGAGGTTCTTCTCGATAAGATGGCCCGATACTTGGGGGTACGCTACCGCTATCAGTAACCCTGGCAATAACCTGGCCAATACTTTAGCCAATACTCTAGCAGGTGTAGCCAGCAAAACAGTTGTAATCTACTATCTTGATTACGGTTGAGGAAGTCATTAAGGGATGATTTATGACCTATCTTTGGCCCGAGGGCACCCGCTGTGCCGCTGTTTTAAGTTTTGATGTCGATGGCGAAGCGGGCATTTTAGGGGTAAACCCTAAATATGGTGAGCGGCTGTCGGCCTTAGCCTGGGCACGCTATGGTCCCAAGGTGGGGGTGCCCCGTATTTTAGATTTGCTGGCCCAAAAGGGCGTCAAGGCGACCTTTTTTGTGCCAGGATACACAGCGGAGCAGTATCCAGCCTTGATCAAGCGCATCCATGATGAGGGCCACGAAATTGGGGTGCATGGCTACCTGCACAAGAAACCCTCTGATTTGGACGAGATTGAAGAAGAGGCGGCCCTGGTTAAAACCTGCCAGATTTTGAAAGAGATCACCGGCATCAAGCCCGTGGGTTATCGCTCACCCTGGTGGGATATGAAACAAAGTACTCCGGCCTTATTAGCCCGCCACGGCATGCGCTACGACTCTTCTCTGATGGATGACGATGCGCCCTATACCCTCTCCACAGACAGCGGCGACTTGGTCGAGATTCCGCTGCATTGGACCAATGACGATTGGGAGCAGTTTGCCTTTACGGTGGATCCGCCGACGGGCAGCGGGGTGATTGAGACCTGTGAGAAAGCGTTTCAACTCTGGCGAGAAGAGTTTGAAGGACTCTATCACTACAACAGCGCCTTTGTGCTCACCATGCACCCCGAGATTATCGGTCGCCCGGCCCGGTTGCTGATGCTGTCGCGACTGATCGACCATATTCGGTCGTTTGATGGGGTTTGGTTGACGACGTGTGGGGCGATCGCAACCCACCATATCACCCCCCAAAACCTCACCACTCAGGTCCCCGAGGAGGTTGCCTGAGGGCGCTCACAACCAAGTACCCACCAACACATACGTCGCCCAAATATGGGGGGCCGCATAATCCTTTAAAAGCGCCACCTGAGCCTGGCGCAGGGCTTCAGCGCGGGTTAGGCTAGGTTTTGCTAACTCCTCATAAAATCGAATCATCATTTGAGTATTCGGATCATCCTGGGCCTCCCACAGGGTCGAGATAGCACTCCGCGCCCCCGACTGCACTGCAATCCCCGCCAACCCCAAAACGGCTCGATTGTCCCCCTGGGCCGTCGAGCAGGCACTTAGGATCAGCAGCTCAAGGGGGGAGCGCCCCGGTCGATTGGTCGATTGGATGAGACTCCCCAAGTCTCTGCCACGGATCAGGTCTTGGTAGGCAACAATAAACGTCTCCTCTGGGACAGAGCTAAAAATACCGTGGGTTTTTAGATGAACCACTGAGAATTCATCAGCGCTAATCTGTTGTTGCAGATTCTCTCGGGTGAACTGCCCATTGAGTAGAGGGGGGTGGATCTCTGCCCACAGGCTGATGCCCTCAAACTCATCTACCAGTCTCTCGATTTTAGAAAAGTCTCGCCCTTCCAGGGTTTGAGGCTCTCCCACCCCACCCGTAAAGACTTTCAACCCTTGAGGTAGGCGGCTGGGCTCAAAAATATTCAGGCCCGGCGCGATCGCAACCGCATACTTTTCAATCAGATATTGTTCGCCATCGTGCAAAACGGCCATGGGGATATTCCGCAGGGTGCCATCCAGCACAAACACCAAGGTTTCAACCTGTCCCCCAAGCACTGGCTCAAAGGGCGCGATCAGCCAGTTGTAAACAACCTGAGCCAACTCAATCACCTCAGGGGTGCGATCGGGGGCAGCGCTCAGGTCATTGCGTAACTTCATCAAGATACTCTCCACCTCCTGACGCGATTTCCAAATTTGCTGCACCCTCAGAACCTGATCCTCACCCGGCAACTTCAGGATGACCGCGAGGCGATCTTCTAAGATAACCGGATAGACAATAGCAGCGGTGGCATCCACCGCTGTCTCGCTAATTTGAACTCGCTGCACATTGCAACTGAGAAAATTTTCTAACTCCTTGAGTTGTAAATCATCCACCTGTTTGATAATTTCCCCAAGGGCCTTCTGTTCGGGGGCAGGAGCGTCCTTGTCGCCCAGCAACAATGTGACCAGCTGTCGATAGACTGGCTCCACATCATCGCGAAAAGAGAATTGCAGCTCTGAATCGATAAAGCGCAAATTGTCACGGACCGATGTCAGCGTGTTCACCGCTGTCCTATAAGCTGCGATCGCATCCGCCTGGTTTCCCTGTTGTTTCAACAAACGACCCAGTTGCCACTCCCAACGGTAACGCCCCTCCAGGTACTGAATCGCTTCTGTTTTTTGGATCGCCTCCTCGGTCAAGGCAAGGGACTGAGAGGCTTGCCCCGTCAATTCATACAGCTCCCCCAGCTGTCCAACCGCATAGGACTCCGCAATCGGATCTTTGAGTTCTTTTGCCTGACGCCATGTTTCCGCCAAAAACCGCCCAATCTCCAACCAATCAGGCTCCCTTCCCCCTATAGCCCTGCGGGCATGGCTGATGCTAGTGCCTCTCCCCCTTCGCATTTCCCCCTTCGCCTTTTCCCCTTCACCCACTAACCCCATCAAACTCTTCGCAAAATTCAACCGCGCATAGATAGTCGCACGGCTCAACGGCAGCGCTACCATCATCGGTGGCAGGGTCGGCCAAAGGGTTAACGCCTCAGACCATTGCTCAGTCTCCACCCACAAACTTAGCTGATTGAGACGAGCCTGGAGCTGGATCAGGACGGAAGGGGCGATGGTGCTCGCCTGTTGATAAGCGGTCAGGGCCTGTGTTTGATAGGCTTGGGCTTTAGACAATTGATTAGTTGCGATCGCACCCTCTCCTAAAGCCCGCTGGGTATTGCCCAAATCTAGATAGATTTGCGATCGCAAAGATTCGAGTTGCAATGGGTCAATATCCAGCTGAGACTCCTCCAAAACCCCCAAGCCCGCCATCAAATTATGCAAAGACTGGCGCAGATTCCCAATCCGCCGACTGGCCACTCCCAGCTGCCAAAACCCAGCCGCCTGGGCCTCAGGCTGCGCCCCTTGCAAAACAGCCCCCACCTGCGCCAGCGTTTCGTTGGCCCGCACATGCAGACCTCGGGTTTGGAAGACTTTGGCCTGATTGATTAAACTCAGCACCACGCCCCTCACGTCCCCCGCACCCCGGTAGGCGGCCGTCGTGCTGCGCCAGCTTGCCAGGGCAGTTTCCAGGTCGCCCCTGGCCCAATGCAAACGTCCGTGGGTATTGAGCGCTTTAGCCAGGGTAGCTAAATAGGCCTCTGTTTGATTTTCTGAGTCGTTGAGCAAATCCAGACTGGTGGAGATCGTCTCCGTCGCCTGGGGCCATTGCCCCAGATGTTGATGTGCTAAAGATAGGTTGCTCAGGAGCAATGCCCGAGTCAGAGTATCGGTTGCCGTTGCTACTGCCCGAGTCCAATCCGCGATGGCTGCAGCAAACTGTTCGGCTTCGTAATGCTGTATGCCCGATTGCAGTAATGACGCTGTCGCTGGTTCTGGGGTTGACTGTGGAGTTGGCTGTGGGGTTGGCTGTGGGGTTGACCCTTGAGCCTGAAACGTGGGCTCCGGGACAGCCCATTGTGCAGATAGAACAGGAACACCGACTGTAATAAAACACCCCAGCAATGCTGCCATCAACCAGCCAAGACATTGATATCCGGTTTTTGTCGGGAAGTTCCTCATATAAAACGGTCTACGTCTATGACATTGTGCGTTGAAATGTGCGTTGAAAACCTAAGCCAGCAGGACCTAGGCCAGCAGGCTTCGCCCCGCACTGAGAGTGTCAGGGCTGACTGAGGCAAGCCCAGTCAAAGGTTGAAGCCTTTGACTATCTTATGTTCCAATGGCTACATTACCGCTTAGTCCCTTAACAAGCCTCTAAGGTAACGTCTTCGTAAAGGAGCTTAATAGGAAACTCAAACCCAACGCTTTGCAGTTTGATTAGGTCTTCTGATTGATAGGCAGTGTAGAGCCATAGCCGCCCTTCGCCCCGGCGGTAAATTTCGACATTGATCTGGGTGGAGCTGATCAAGACGTATTCTTCTAAGCTAGGCAGGGTGCGATATTCTTTGAACTTATCCCCTCGGTCGAGGGCTTCTGTCCCAGGGGAGAGGACTTCGATGATGAGTTTGGGATAGCTAAAGGCATTGAGGGCCGTTTTATCACGATCGTCACAGCTCACAACCAAGTCGGGATAGCGATAGATCGAGGGGGAGACGTTTACTTTGGCATCGGCAATATTAATCCGGCAGCTTTGATTGCGAATAGGGGGCCGCAAGGCGGTCAGCAGATTAATGGCAATATCGTTGTGGGGGAGTGAGCCCCCCGTCATAGCAAAAACTTCACCATTGACAAACTCATAGCGAAGTTCCTGATTAGGTTCCCAGTCGAGGTAGGCTTCGACGGTCATTTTGGGGGAGTGGGGGATGCCAATCATGGCGCTGGCACTGGCCGACTGCGTCTATTATATTGCCCCGCAGCTGCCCACGGATGCAACATTGAAGGCCTCTGCCACCAGCACAACATCGCCCTCGGGATTCGTCATCCACCCCTTTGCCTCGGTAATGACGTCGGGCTGAGCAATCGCCTGAGAAATCGTTTGCCCCGCCGGGTAGATATCGTCCTGGATGCCGCCGCCCCCGAGGGGTTCATAAGGACCAGGGGTTAAGCCACCCTGCCCGCTGCTGGTAAATTGACCTGCTGGGCCACCCCTCGCTTGACAGCCTTGGCTGACGCGAGGAGTCTCAAATCGACGGGGCAACTCCTCTGCTGCCCGGTTGAGATCCAGATCAGGGGAGTTAATAATCACTTCTCCATCTAAGGAGGGATTCTCCTGTGAAATGGCTGTGATGTCATTACTGGGAAGTAGGCTTGGATCAAGGCTGGTGGGGTCATCAGTTCCTAATAATGCTTGAAGCTCTGCTCCACTGAGGGGAGCCAGCCCTAAAATATTGTCTGATGTAATCTCAACCCGACCGCCGCGTCCTGAAAATGCATTGGCGGTGATGTCGCTATTTTCGCCAGGGGGGGCAAAAATGAGGTCAGCCGCAATAGCAACATTGCCACCATCTCCCCCAGCTTGAGCAGTGCCTGCTGTAGCAGAGATGCGACTGTTGCCTCGTAAAAAGAGTAGGTCATTAGCTAGGAGATTGATGTTGCCTCCCTGATTGTCATTGACTGTTTCTGCAGATAATATCGACTCATCTCGAAGCGTCAATAGCCTTGTTCTGAGGTTGAGATTTCCAGCTGCCCCACCCTGCCCAAGGCTCTCAGTCAAGATAGAGCCATTGTTGATAAGATCGACAGACTCATCAGCATTGATGAAGATATCTCCCCCTGCTCCAGTGGCTAAAGGTCGGCCAAAGGGATCTGCACCTGAGGAAGATGTTGAAATTTGGGCTCCATCTTGAACTACTAACCTTCTGGTGTTGATAGTTAGGCTACCGGCATCTCCAAACGCTATCGTACCTGCTGATATTTGGGAAATTGCTGATAGTTGGGCGTCTCCAACCCTTACCTCTACTAATTCAGAAGCATTACCTCTTACCTCTACTAATTCAGAAGCATTCACAGTTAAAATACCACCTCGTCCAGAGGCAGGAATAAAGTCAGGTCCAATCAATTGCCCAGAAGATGCTGTTGTTATACCTGCTCCATCTCGAACAATCAACCGCCGGGTATTAACAACAATGCTACCTGCGTTTGCATCAGAAGATGTCAAACCTATTAAACCAGTACGACTAATTGGATTGATTGAAATGCCCACTAACTCGACTGTTTCCGAAGCAGTGACAGTCAAACTTAGACCGAAGTTTCTAAATTGCGAACCATCCCTGAGCAGGATGTTTCTACCCTGAATATTCGTTACCTGATTGTCTCCATCTCCTTGAACAAATGATGAGTCAAAAACTTCGTTAGACCCTTCAATAGACCGTTTGAGGAGTTGAATGTCCTCAAAACCTTGAACATTTTCATAGTTTAAGGCCCAACCCAGATCTACGGGCTGAAGACCAACCAGATTGTTTGCAGCAACACTGCCGATTTCAATGCGTCCATCTGAAACCCTTAAAAACCCTGATTGCATCGTAACCTGGCCACCAACCAGGGCCAAGGTATTTCCAGGCTCTACCTCAATACCAAAAATATTATCTTCTATCCTTACCGCAGCCTGGTTGAGAATACCGCCAACAGTTTCGCCAAACTGTAAACCAACTGGAGTTGTAACGGTGAGTAAAGGGGGGGAGACAAGATTTGACGCGCTAAATTCATATCCATTCTCAAACACCAGCGCATCTGCTGTCGTAGCCAGAAATGAGCCGTTGAGATCTAGAACCGCATCGGGGCCAAAGGCGATACCATTGGGATTGATTAAAAACAAATCGGCCACACCCTCACCTGCAACCCCTAAGGTTCCTAAAATATTAGATGGATTACTGCCTGTTACCCGGCCTACAATGAGGCTAACCCCATCAGGATTATTAAAATAAACCCCTTGGCCATTAACATCAAATTGCTCAAAGCTGTGAAATAAGTTGGCTCCTAACCTGGCTCCACCTTGAATTAGGACATTACTAGAATCTTCACCTGGTTGAACAACAGAGCTTTCTAACCCCAAAGAATCATCGGGAACAATCTGAGCTAAAGCGTTGTTTGTGGAGTATGAACTCAATATAAGGAAAGCCAGACCAGAGGCTTCGGCTAAGGCTTTCAAGGTGATCCCATATGATTTAGTTTTGAGAAACATGTTTTAAATCCAAATCTTAGGCTTCACCTTAATACTTTAATCCCTTGGGTGTTTAATCTAACCAGATATATCTCAGATCTTAAACCTTTGCTACTCTTGGAAAATTGCTAACAGCTACCTCGTCGGCTGCCATATCATAGATTCAGTTGATACCTGATAAGGACTCAGGAATCAGTCTGAAGTTTGCTTCTGTCAAACAGTATTGCATCCTTCCGAAATCTGTCTCCTGAATCCCCTTCCAAAGCAGGGCATACTTTAAAGGTTAGCCAAAGCCCCATTACTGCATACGAAAAATGCGGATTCCTGGTGACTTTAAAGCAGACTTTAGAAATACCGCCATCTACCGTTAATCCAAATGCATATTATTGTGAAGGACATTTCGAATTTCTCGCCACCTTTGAAAACGAGTTTGATTTTTCCCTCCTCGTTAGGTTGGGGTTCTGGCATGTGATAGAACTCACGGAAGCTATCAGTCAGATTAAATGTGACACTGGCTGGTGTTACAAAATCTTCAACGATAGCCGTTCTAAAAGTTTTAACAATTGGCGGTAACCCCAGACATTTCATCATTTTTGGGACTTCAACCTCTACCGACTCTCTATCACCCATTGAATAGCTAAGTGTGACGTCCTTATCTTCTGGTATGCCATATTTTGTGAGTAGGTCTCTGAGTTTGAGACCCAATATAGCGTCCACTAAGATCTTAGACACTTTCTCTTTATCCATTCCGAATGCCTCTCTTTCTGCAACTGCTTGCATGTTTCTACTCCATATTTGTCGTGATCTAAAAACACCTTTTCCGTGAAATCTGCCTCAGTCAATATAACAAAGACAGCACCATAGCCTCTAAATTCAAGCTCCGAAAGCCTTGATTTAGAATATGTTTAGCCCCTTTCGCTCAAGAAACATTCAAGTTCTTTTGTTTCAGAAGCTATTTGAATTATGGTTAGTGGTATTAAATCTTACTAGTACCCATTAGGGGTAAATTATTACACCACTTCCTGACATTTCTAATGACCAAGTCCTGATCCCTGAACTTTATCGCGGTCAAATTAGTCTAGGTTTCGGAATATTCAAGTTGTTTTCCCCTTGGTTAAATATAGAGAGCAATAGGCGTTAAGCCATCACACTGCATCTCCAAAGAGGTTTACGCTAAGCGCACAAAGCTGATTCTATTGAGCTTTCTCGTGAAGGCTCAAGCCATTGGCTATAGGAAAAAGTCCGAATACAAACACCCTCGTCGTCGCAGCGCCTAGTCACAGGTGCTCCCCTTGCGGGTCCTGTAACATTTTCGCAATACGAGCAGTACCACAGGGAAAGCACGGGGAGTACTTCTTTTAGTAAAATTAGAATCGAATATGTGGACAGACTCACTATGACCTCAGACGCAGTCGAAATACACCGTCATGATCGAGCAACGCGGGGTGAGCGAAGGTCATTATCGTCAAGATTGGGCTTGTCAATGTGTCGGACAGGAAGAGGATGACAGTCCATGCCTTCTCCATTTCCAGCAATGGACCCCTATTTAGAAAATCCTGAAATCTGGCCAGAAGTGCATAGCCGCCTGATTGTAGCCATTGCGGACAGCCTTGCGCCCAGTCTACATCCTACTTACTACGCCGCCATCGAAAAGCGCACCTACTTAGACACCCCCGAAGACAGCATCTTAATTGGTATCCCTGACGTTTCCATCACCAGTCGCCCTCCAGAACTTAAAACAGAAAGTAGAACGACGACGACGTTACCTCAGGCAGAAATCGTTACCCTCCCATTACCTGAAGAAGTGACTGAACGGTATCTGGAAATACGCGATACCCAAACTTCAGCAGTCATTACGGCCATTGAAATTCTATCGCCCAAAAACAAACGGTCTGGCGAAGGCAGAACCACCTACCTGAGAAAACGTCAGCAGGTTCTGACCACCCAAACTCACCTGGTCGAAATTGACCTGTTGCGATCGCAAACCCCAATGCCCCTGGGTACTCAAACTAAAACGGATTATCGCATTCTGGTCAGCCGTAGCAACACTCGCCCCAAAGCAGAACTCTATGGCTTCAATCTCCAGCAATCAATACCTACATTCCCCATTCCCCTCAAGTCAGGCGACATAGAGCCTAAAATCAACCTCAAAGCTATTTTGGACGACATCTATGATCGAGCTGGATATAGCTTTCGTATTGATTACCAGCAACCTGTTAAACCATCTCTAGATCAGGAAATCCAACAATGGGTAATAGAACTGATTAACCAGTCCCTTAAATAACGGCCCTCCAAACTCATGGTTCAGATATACAAAGTGGGATTGAGCCACTGGCGGTGTCCAGCACCCCGCGCGGAGTTAAAAACTCAGCGCTCACTGAGCGAAGTCCGCTAAAGGGACTGAGTACCGTCAACGTTTTGGCCTGTAAAACTTTCAATGGCTATAACCCCTTTAGCAGATTTGAGGTAATTAGCCCTGGCACTTTCAGTCCAGGGCGAGTTTCAGCAGTTTGCCGATTGGCGGTAAAACATGAGCTTAATTTCCTTCACCCAGGAAAGTCGGCAAATTTGGCAGCGCTTGGGGCTTAGCATCCCTTACTGAGCGCAACATTCTTCCATCACCAGCGCCACCTGCCGCTTGGCATTGATATTCTTCATATGCTTCTTGACCGTGTTAATGCTGATGTGTAGCTCCTCAGCAATTTCTTGATACATATAGTCCTTACGATGGAGCAACCAAACATCGGCCTCGCGGGGGGTGAGGTCATATCGAGCCACTTCAGTGATGGCCAGGTTTTGCATAGAGCGCCGACGGTCCTCCAAAATCACCAAAATATAAGGTCTGGGGCTGTCACTAACTTCAAACCACCGCGCCCGAATCCGAAAATGCTCATGGGGCGAAACCTCCACATCTGCCTCTATAATGAATGACCGCCGAGGATACTGGCTGCGACTGTCAATCAGCGCCTGACAAGCCCGCCAGATCTCAGGCGGCACCGTGCCATAGCCGGGCTGTTCTCCAGTGATGCGATCGCAAATGTGACGAGCCGCACTATTGCCCTGCACCCATTGCCCCGTCTCAGTCAAAATCAAGATGCCATCCACCATGCTGGCAAGAATCGCCTGGGCCAGCGGATTATTGGCAGCCGCGCGAATAGCCGGCGTGCGGCTGGCAGACCTGCGGACAGGGGCTAACTGCCTGGGAAGATGTAATTGGGGACTGTCAAGCGTCATTATTCTGTTCACACTTCTAAACATTAAGTCAGGGGGAGGCACCCACCTCTCATGCGGATTTAGGCCTTTAATCTGTATGTAGGGTATGTAAGGTACCTCTGGTTTAATTGGGCCAGGTTTCCAGGAATATGCACGAATTTTCTGAGGGTGTCCATAAATCGGAAAATTAGCCGCGTCTATGACAGGTCGGGGCGCGGTTTTGGGGCAGAAAATAGCGATCGCACCATCGCCTCACGACCCTCAATGGGCTCCCCAGCTGCAACATGCCAAATTGAGTCATAAAAGAAAAAAGCCATCCCCGCATAGCCGCGCTGACGGAGCGCCTGTACCTTTTTCTCGATGAGCGAACTGGCTATAGGATCGTTTCTGAGACCGGTCAAGATGCCGACGGCGGTGGGAATATGGCCTTGGGCATTGGCGAGGGCAGGCTTCTCTAGCTCGCGGATAAAACTGTCGAGATCGCGGCGATAGAGCTGCACCAGCAGTTCCTCGATATAGCCACTGCGCTCCCAGGCAGGCCAGTCTTGCAAATATCGGCCATAGGCAAACCCAGCCGGACTTGGGGAGACTGAGAAAACCGCTTTGGGCCGACGGGCTTTGAGCGTAGTAAACAGGCGCGCCATCAGCTGGGTAATCTGGTCGGCGCGCCAGCGCATCCAGGTCGGGTCTTGGG
>JBCBQD010000051.1:0-26196 GCA_039820425.1 Cyanobacteria bacterium J06635_1 | reverse complement strand
AAAGACCTAAAGAACTGCTTCACCTTCAGGTCTTTTATAAAATCATTAACGGCATCAGAATCCCAAGCATATGCTCGCTGATATTTGGGAATGAAAAACATTGGGTCATTCTTAAAAATTGTTCCTACTGCTGCATATACTGGATTAAGCTGCATAACATACCTTGACAGTCAAGTCTTCCAGAAAGATATTACTGTATACTCCGTCTATCCAAGGGAGTAGCCCTTAATTTTTCTGGATTCTTGTACTTGAGCTCCATGACAAAACGTAAAACTGTTGCCCAAGCAGCTATTGAAACCCTTAAAGCCACCCAAACCCCAATGAGTGCTGCCGATATTACCCAGGCGATCATTGAGCAAAGCCTGTATACGTTTAATGCTAAAAATCCTCGTCAGATTGTGCGCTCTGCCATTGAGCGACGCTGTGAGGGCGGCGGCAATCGCAAAACCGTATCGCCTGCCTGGTTTAAGAAACTCGCTGATGGGCGATATGCGCTAAAACAGGAGGTAAGTTAGGCAAAACTTAATTCAGTCATGCAAAATCAGCTATGCAAGATCTAAGGCGTCCCATCGAGCAAACCGATCCGCCGCGTCCCCCTCGAGAGACGCTGCCGACGATGTATGATTTGCCGTCTGAGAATCCTGAGGAGCCTGGTTTGCCGGACGAGTTTCATTATTTGCAACCCCAGTTGCTTAGCGCCACACTCCAGTTGGCGAACTATTCAACCGATGAGGTGTTTAGTGTGGGTGATATGAATCTTTACTACGATTCGCGTCACCCTTACTGGTATAAACGCCCCGATTGGTTTGCGGTAGTGGGGGTGCCGCGACTATATGACAATCGGGATATGCGTTTGAGCTATGTCGTTTGGCAAGAAGGACCCAGCCCATTCGTCGTTGTTGAGCTACTTTCACCCGGCACTGAAAAGGAAGATTTAGGTGAAACTCAGCGAGGTGAAGACGGTATCCCGACCAAATGGGAGGTGTATGAGCAGATCTTGCGGGTGCCTTACTACGTAGTGTTTGACCGCTACTCGAATAGGTTACGGGCCTTTCGGTTAATCGGCGGGCACTATCAATCGATAGACATCTCTAATCAACAAGTTCCCATTCCTGAATGGGAGCTGACTTTAGGCGTGTGGCAAGGGGCCTATCAGGGGATAGAACGCCGATGGCTACGTTGGTATGACGCAACAGGTGAGTTGATTTTGACGGACACTGAGCAGCTAGAGAATGCAGAAAATCGGGCTGAGCGGTTGGCGCAGCAGTTGCGATCGCTAGGCATCGATCCAGAAGATATAAGCAACCTCTAAATCTGTTCAATAATGACTTTTATAAAATGCTCTCAGACTACAGAGTGAGCGAAATCATATCTTCCAAGGTTTTGATATTCGGATCGCCTGCTAGATAACCGATCCCCCGATGCAGATGAAGCCGAAGCTGGTGAGCTAAGGTTTCTTGATCAGTCTCGAGTCCTTCATTGTGACAACGCTGCTTGAGGGCAATCAGCAACAAATCTGCGATCGGTCCTCCGAAAACCTGCCAGGTCATTTCCACATTGCTATCGGCTGGGATTGGCACGGGAGATGGCGGTGATTTTTCTGCTAGAGAGCGACACAGTGCCCAGCGACACAGCACATTCCAGTTTTGGATTTTGGTAATCCGCTTCAGCTTAATCAGCTGATCTTTGGCCGGCTGAGATAGTTTGATACGGTCGATAGGAGCTTCCATAGCAGTTACCAAAAGCAGTTACCAAAAATATCCAGGTTCTACAGTCGTCAGTTGCTTTTTAAGATGGTAGTTCAGTAAATATTCACGGGCGATCGCACCTTGCTCTTTGAGCTGTTGAATCTCCGTTGGCCCGATCTCAGTATCGGTTGAGAGGAGCAATACCTGATGACTGGCCTGGGGAAAATAGCGCTCGACCAGGTGATGGCGATGCTTAGAGTCCAGACGGCCTAGTGGGGTATCAATTGCGACCGGTAGCTGACGCCCAGAGGCATTGGCTAAGCCCCATAGGAGTGCGATCGCAAGCAGCTGCTGCTCCCCTGCAGAAAGGCGATTTTTGGGGAGTGGGTTCCCGTCTCGGTCAAACAGCGACAGGCTGAAGGTTTCAGTATCGATTTGGACACGATGGACAAAATCAGGCTTACGCAGTAAGTACAGAAAGTGCTTTGTGACCAGTTCTTCTAGATGGTTGAGCTTGTGTAATTTGAGGCGTTGCTTAAAAACAGCCAGGGTTTCTTTAACCTTGGCTGCTGTTTTAAGCATGTGATCGGCATTCTTAACATCAATAACGAGCTGACTGTAAGTTTGTAAGTCTTTTTTAGAGCGCTCAATGGCCTGCCGTACCTGATTTAAACGCTGCTCAGCTTTGGCATAGGCTGTTTGCAACTGAGCTCGTTTGTTTTGCGCTTCAGTCACCCGACTGGCCAGCTTTTGATAGATTTCATCTGGGGCGGCTGTCGCGAGATATCGCTCGAGTGATTCGATATCGATCAGGGTTTGGCGGATGGTTTTGAGCAGTTGCTTAGCCTTAGTACGCTGTGCAGCTAGGGTATGGTTGAGGGCTTGCACCAGCGGGTCTAGCTGCTGGGCACCCAGATGTAGATAAGGTGGCTCATCTAGGTAGGTGAAGGCTTGTAGTTGCTCGTCTAAAAACTGGCTGAGTTGGCTCGCCTGCTTTTGGCTAAAAGCCTCCGCGGCAAAGGTACGCAGGGCTTTATTTTGGGCCTCGATCAGGTCTTTTGCGAGTTCAAACTGCTGCTGGCGAACTTCGTCATGGGCTTGGGGTTCTGCTTTTTTGAGCAGCGGGCGGATCATGAGTAAGGGCAAGCTGCCCCCGGCAAGGTCACGGAGGGCCTGACGCTGGGTGTCGAGCTGCTCTTTGAGTCGTGACTTTTTGGCATTGAGCTGGGCATTTTCAGCGGCGATTTTGCCGCCCTCGGCGATGTATTTTTCCTGAGCGATTTGCAGCTTGTTTTCGGCCAAATCCAGCTGATTGGTCAGGCTAGCCAGTTCTTGCTTGGCGGCTTTACGCTCGGCATACTGGGTTTCGAGGGCTGTTTCGATATCTTCGATTTGCTTAAGCTGCTCGGTGCCCGCAAGCTGTTTGCGCTTGCGGGCAATTAGCACATCTATATCGGCGTCTAGCCGCTCTGGTAGCTCCAACCCTAATAAAACACGAATCGCTTGGATCACATTAATGGGCAAGGTTTCTTGCTCAGCTAGATTCTTAACCTGCTCGCCATCGAATAAAAAGAGGTTTGAGATACCTAAGGGCAATAGCACTTCAATGCGTTCGTCCCAGCCCTTAATCAGGTCGTCTTGCAGTTCGCCGTCTTTGAAAACTTTCAGGGTATCGCGATCGCTCTTTCGCAGGTCGCCCCAGGTGCGTTGGATACGAAACTCGGTGGGTTGGGGGGCATTGTTCAGGGTTTGCAAAAAGCTCAGTTCGAGCTGGGCCGGTTCGTCTTTAGCGCGACGGTTGCGGCACTGGTTGAGGAAGTCGGCATAGGCGAGGTTGCCTCGGGTAGAGCATTGGGCTCGCTGACCATAGAGCACCAGACGAATGGCGTCCATGAGGGTGGTTTTGCCGCCACCGTTGAGGCCACCAAATAGGATGATGGGGCGATCAGACTCGGGCAAGAGGTTAATATGATGGCGGCCTTTATAGGGGCCAAAGTTTTGCAGGATCAGGTCTTGAAAAATCACGCGATGTTATTACAACAAAAAGTAATGGAAATACAACATTCTGATCATGAACAACTAGGCTCGAATAACGGTAATTGACCGTTGCTGGTTGGACCGTATGGTCTCCGTTGCTAAGCGTTCTGCCAGGGGGAGTGCCTGGGCTCGGCGATCAAAAATCATCAGCCACCCGTGGTCCTGTTTCAATCGGGCTAAATAGCGATCTAACTGGTCTAGACCTACCTCCAGCGGATCTGCTTTTTTGTCTCGCCACACTTTTAGCTCAATACCCAGGATGACATCGTCATAGCATAAGCAGAGATCCATGCGATCGCTACCAATGGCATACTCTCGTTCTAAGGTGCCGCCCCCATTCACCACTCGGTGCAAAAATGCCATCAAAACTAAATGGGGTGCAATTTCGTGATAAGCAGCACTATTGAGTAGCGGTTCACCATGCTGTCGCCAAAAGGCTAGAAATGCCTCTAGCAGTGCTCGAGTATCCAGCTTGCCCTCAGCTGTCAGCCAAGTGGGAGCGATCATGGGCAAGCTGTCCTGGGAGCCTTGCACCAAAAAACGCACCAGTACTTCCCGATAAATTGGGTTTGTGACCACTAATCCCCCAGCTTGAGAACGTTTGAGTAAACCCAGATCCACCAGATACTGACGATCATCATTGGAGGTAACCGGTAACGGCAGGCCTGCCAGCATGGGTTCTATGATGGCTTTGATCCGGGGTTCTTGTAAGCGTTCGGCCAGACTATCTAGATGGGTGTCCTGGCGTTTTATGAGAATCTCTTTGGCTTGCTGTACCAGGTCTGGGGTAATGGTAGTGACGGGGTCCGGGGCTAATACTTCCACCAGTTGACGGGCCAAGGCATTGACTAACCAGGGTTGGCCATCGGTTAGCTCAAAGACTAAATTTGTGGCGGCTGATGAAAAGATCTGACCTGTTTCATCTGTATGCTGTTGATACAGCTCTGCCACTTCAGCCGCTGTAAAATTTCGCATCGTGATGGATTCTGCTTTGATGTTAAATGGGCTCGATGTGGTCAGCCGGTTACTGCCGCCAGAAGCAACTTTATAGTCCCGCACGTCCCGTAAGCCAATCAATGCCACAGACTGAGGAAACCCATGGGGGCGACTACGAAACCCGTTTCGCAACTGCCGTAAAACTGATATCAGTGCGGCATCTTGCAGGGTGTCTATTTCATCAATAAAGAGCACCAGCGGCCTTGGAATAGATTGACTCCAGGCATTTAGGGCTGCTTCAAGCCGTTGACCAGCAGCTGACTCTGGCCAAGGGGGCGGCTGGCAATCTTCGGGTAAGTACATGTTGGCATTGCCACGCCAGCTATTGAGTAAGGCCAATTCCATAGCACCTGGGTCGTCCGAGAAAGGAGCCCCTAGCTCTGCGGAGACGACCAGTGCAGCATATTGCCCTGAGTCGGTCAGTTGTTTGGCCAGAGCAAGCATCGCAGTGGTTTTGCCGACTTGCCGAGGAGCATGGAGAACGAAATAGTTTCGCTGGGCAATTAACCGTTCTAAATTTGGCAAACGGCTATTAGATGTCACGGTGTAGTGAATCTCGGTATCACAGGGACCTGTTGTGTTAAACCAGCGAACCATAAGGGGACAGCGAAAAGCTTTCAATAGTTTACTAACGGGGCAGATATTTCACTAGCGATCGCAACGACTCCCCTGCCCGAATCTGAATCGGGCGATCGGTGGGTAAAAATGGGGTCCATTCAAAGGGTTCGGCGAAGTGATGATGGTGGAGGCTGTGGATGATGGTGTTGACAGCAACCTGGGAACCGATGATGAGGATTTTGACGGGCTCGCGATTGGGCTTGGCAGTGGAATAAAGCTGAAGTTGAGCTTCAGGCATGACTTCAGGGGAAAACATAGGCTCTAAAACTGTCACAAAGGCTTTAGTCTTCATAAATTAAGTCCTCAAGGAAATGGGAATCAGAGCTGACCTCTAAACAGGCACAGTCCAATTGGACTTAATTACAATATCACAGTCCAATTGGACTGTATACGAATTGCTTTGCCTTTGTCAGGATCTAAGGCTATGGGCAGAGCAGGTAAAGTACTAAAGAGGGTTATGGAGAATCACGGCATTAGCCAGGGTAAGTTGGCTGCTGCGATGGGCATTGGTGCATCTAACGTTTATCGCTGGGCGAATGAAGTTAGAGACCCCAGCTCGGAGACGGTCATCAGCTTGATTAAAGCGCTTAGACAAATTGATGCTGCCGCTGCCGAGCAATTTATTCAGCTTTATCTGAAGGATTTATAGGAGCATACCCCTACCCCTTATCGTTAAAGTAGCCAAAGATACGTGAGTTCATCATTTACTTCCGATAACAGCTCCCAAGCACTGATTCTTAGATATTGAGCAAAATGGCTTTGGATAAAGAGAAATCACAAGTTATGAGCAGCGCAAATGAACAGAGATCAGATAATAGAACGTTTCTCAAATATTAACGTCGGTCGTAGTAGTGGCCAAAGAGCACCACACAAACCACTCTTACTGTTAATTGCTATAGCAAAGTTACAACAAGGAACAACAATTCTCTCATTCGGCGAAATCGAGGAAGCTCTATCACCGCTTTTAACCACTTATGCACCACCCGTGAAAAAACCTGATCCCAAATTGCCCTACTGGCACTTGCAATCAGATCAGCTTTGGGAAGTCGAGGGAGCTGAGGCGCTACCACGTCAAATAGGCGGTTTTCCAAAAATGGCTGGTTTACGCAAGTCATCGGCTCGCTTACCAGAATGCGTCACTCAGCTCCTTCGATCAGATCCGGCCTTAATTGAAAAGATAGTCAATACTCTCCTCTTCAAATATTTTCCAGAATCTCTCCATGAAGATATCTTAGCTACCATAGGCCTCTCATTTTCTTCGGACTTCAAGAGTGGAGAAGCCACAGGAAACTACACGCTAACAAAGAAACGGGATCCTAAGTTTCGAGAGAAAATTCTGCGTGCCTATGAACATCAGTGCGCATTGACAGGGTTTCGAGCCGCCTTAGAAGGCAACTTTTTTGCATGTGAAGCTGCTCACGTTCAATGGCATGCTTATGAAGGACCTGATTCTGTTGATAACGGTCTCTGCTTAGAGCCAACTATGCACAAACTCTTCGATGCAGGTGCCTGGTCACTCAGCGATGAGCGTAGAGTGTTAGTATCAGCTAATTTCACAGGGAGTGATTGTGCTATCCAAAGACTAAGAACACTGCATGGGAAAAGAATTCGTTCACCGCTGGTAGGCCAGCCCGAAATTTCTCCAAAGTATATTCGTTGGCACCGAGAGCGCCAACTAGGCGGCGTATTTCGAGAACCAGCACTACCGTTATAATAAATGAACGAACCTCCATCACAGCAAGAGTCTAGTGTAGAAAATCCCAATTACCTATATCTCCTTTACTATAGAATCTTCCGTAATGTTGTATTAACACAGAGACTTCGTTTTCCAACTGTTGAATAGAGCCTATTTCCTCAACCAAAGCCCATTGACCAGAAAACCATCGACTTACAAGGATGCGCCTGAGGCTTTCACAAGATTCAGAGTCTTGTAATAACTCAAACAAATCTTCGTCGAGATAGACAAACTTAATAGCACGTTTCACCTCAGCAAATGTCTTAAGTTTAATTTTTGAAGAAAGTATTTTCTCGAATGTGGGATTGGGCCAAAGGTGCCAAAATTTACCACTTTTCATGTGAAAGAAAGGCTTTGAGATATCAGGATTGTGCATAGGCGAGCCCAGGTAGACCCAGTATTTCAAAAATGTCTGAATCAGCGCAGGTGTTAAAAAGATTTTATTTTCGCTAATGATGTTTTTTTGAATGTGCTCAATGACTGAGAGCAACAAGATGGGTTTGTGAGGGGCTAACCCATGTGCTCTATCAACTCTGATCTTCTGGAACTTTTTGCTGTAGTAAGCTAGTGTTTCTAGTCTTTTGACATCACTTTGCATCTCTCTCAAGAAGACTTAATGGCCAAGTAAATCTTTTGGATCATAAGATTCTATATCCATCATCACAATCGTCAGCCAACCAATGAGACGACGCAATCAACCGCATTTTTCCCTCAGCCCGAATAAACGTCGTCAGCCCCCGCGCCACCGCCGCCATCGACGTACTCGAAAAAAAGCCTACTGCTCGGTCATATCGAACCGCCCGACTCAGACAAGGCACATAAAAATCTCGGATGAGATCGCAACTATCACTGCGATACTCAGCCTGAATCTGCAGAGCTCTCAGACTCGACCTCAACAACCCTAGAGCGCTTCAAAACTACTCACGTAGTTTAACGACAAAACACCCCGAAGTTACTCTAAGACCCCTCTATTTAATTTTGGCTTCATCTTTAACAGCAGGCTCTGCCTCACCCTCCTCCACCCACAGCAGTTCTATACGCGTCTCAAACCCGCCCCGCCGTGCCCGCTTATCAGCCTGCGCTGATTTGACCTGTTCAGCATCCAGCCCGTAAGCATCCATCAACGCTGCCATCACTTCTAAAACATCAGCAAGTTCGGCAACCAGGTCTTCTGGCGATGCTGCCGCCTGCACCTCCAATGCTTCCTCAACTAGCTTGGCCTTCAAAGCTAGCTGATACTGTGTATCCGACAAAGCTTGAGCATCATAGCGCTTGTTCGCAGCAGCTATGATGCTAGGAACTTTATCTCTGACCAGCTTGCTATAAACCTTGCGCATTGTCCTGGTTAAGTTCAAACTCTAATACCCGTCATCATCCGACTCTAAGTTAATGAAGGATTAGAGCAAAAAGCAAAAAATGCCAGGAGGCGGACTTGAACCGCCGACACGAGGATTTTCAGTCCTCTGCTCTACCGACTGAGCTATCCCGGCTTGCTGAGCTAAATTCGCTTAGCCTAAACACGTTAACAAAAGACTGTAACCCTTAGCAAGGTAAATCTTGCAGGTTTTCGGGGAAGCCAATATGACGCAGAGAGGGGGGGCAACGCGGCAACACGAGGAGCCTGCTCCATCGTCAAGTCCTCAGTTACTTCTGCGCGTCTCCCCTATCCCCGCGTCAGTCAGAACCGTAATTACTCAATTTCTCGAAGCCGCGCCACCTTGAGCGAAAACTGGCCTGCGCCCTGCCCCGCATAGGAGCGAACCCGCACCGTGTACTTGCCGCCAGTGGTAATGCGCGCAAACAGCAGCGAATTGGTGCTGCCATCGGGGCCGTCGTCATTTTCGCTAACGGTGATGCCTTCAGAGTCCATCAGGCTGACTAGCGTATCAAACTCATCAGACAGCACATCAATGGTAATCTGATCGCCCTCCTGTAGCTCCACCGTGTAGTCGCGAGCGAACCCCCCAAACCCAGTGGGGATATCTGCGGGTGAGAGCGAGTCGGACATCTCTTGACCACTCGAAATTGCCACGGGGTTATACAACTGAGCAGACGCTCGAGTGGCCGACATCCCCAGGGTAACGAGTACAGCGGGGACCAACAGGGCGCGCTGCAGCGCGGTTTTCGTATATTTCATGGTAAAACTCAAACGGGTTGCTAGATAAACGCCAACGATGGTGTCATTATGCCTCAACTCACCGGGTAGATCGGGAAAATCCTTAGAAGGCTTAAAGGTTTCGTCCGATTTAATTGTCAGAGCGACCCCATACCCAGCGAGCCCAAGGTTTAACCTCAGAACAAACGCCCAGATAGGGCCAGGGCTTTAATGCGCACACGTGCATACAACGTTTTCTACCAGGCCTGCCCCTCAGATTTCTGATAATTTCCTAAAAATATGTCCCGGCCCCCGCTTTCTACCCGTCAATCGACCACGCTCACGCGCCTGCGACAGATTAGCCGCCTGCTCGATAACGCAGTGCCGATTCCAGGGGTAGGGTATCGGGTGGGGTTAGATCCGCTAATTGGGCTGCTGCCCGGCGGGGGCGATCTGCTAACCGGGCTGATATCGGTCTATATCGTCATAGAGGCCGCCCGCTTTGGGGTACCTGCTGCAACCCTGGGGCGGATGGGGTTCAATATTTTGATGGATGTGCTATCTGGGACGGTGCCGGTGGTGGGCGACTTTTTTGATATCGCCTGGAAGGCCAATGCCCAGAATCTGGCTTTGCTGGAGCGCCACGTCGAGGATCCGGTGCCGAGTGGTGCCGCCGATCGGCTGTTTGCGATTGTGCTGATTACGGTACTGGTGGCGTTGGTGATTGCGGTGGCGGGGTTTTCGGTGTGGGTTGTGCGGTTAATTTTGAGATTGAGGGGTGGGTGAAGGGAAAGGGGGAAAGGCGAAAGGAGAGGTGGCCCAAAGTTATAATAATCCGGCTGTTACAAAGCGATCCGATTACATGAGTGCTGCGACGAACCCTGTCACCCATTTTGTGGCTGATATCACGGCGGATGGTGCAGAGGCGTCCTTGGCTTTTGATATCCCAGACCCGGAAGATACATCAATTTCAGATTTTGAGTTTCAGCAGCAGGTTGAGCTGGCCTGGCAGGTTTGCGATCGCTTTGACTTGCAAACCGACATTTGGCGGGGGCGCATCCTCAGAGCTGTGCGCGATCGCGAAAAAGTGGGTGGTGATAGTCGCGGGGCTGGCTTTCTCAACTGGCTCAAAGATCGTGAGATTAGTAAAAGCCAGGCCTATGCGCTGATTGACCTGGCCAATAGCGCCGATGCCCTGCTGCAAGACGGCCTACTCGAGGACAAAGACGTTAATCAATTTAGCAAACGGGCCTTTGTCGAGACCGCCCAGGCATCGCCGGAGGTGCAGCAGATGGTCACCGAGGCAGCGCGGCGCGGCGAGCAAATCACCCGCAAAGAGGTCAAGCAGCTCTCCGATGAATGGACCGCCATGTCCTCTGATCTGGTGCCTGAGCCCGTGCGGGTCAAAGCGGCGAACAATACTATCCCCACCCGATATATCACCCCGATGGTTAAGGAGATGCAAAAGCTGCCCCCCAGCCATCAACAAACCCTCAAAACCGAGGTAGCCCAAAACCCCGATGTAGATACCCTCAAACAGGTCACCTCCGAGGCCCGCTATCTATCTAAATATATTGCCGCCGCCAGCCAGGTCCAGACGATTGACCCCGACGTGGTCAATCTGGAGCTGGCCCTGGACGAAGCCCTGCGCGTCGGCTGCCTCAACTCCACCGCCGATCTGGTCAACCAGGCCACCCTGCTAGAGCAGGCCGCCACCAAGCTCTACACCGCCTGGAAACGACTGAATAGCTTGTCTGACCGGGTGTATGTGGACAGTGGAGAGAGTACCCCGCACTTGCGATCGCTCCTCCAGGCCCTCGCCCCCCTCACCAGTGAACTAATCGAAATTCAACTCGGCGATCCCAATAGCCCAGCCTCCCGAACCGTGCGGCTCAAAATTATGCCGGATGATAATGATATGGATGGGTGATGGGGAATGGGTGGATTGGTCGGTGGCGATGTTTTCGGATGGTGGACTCGCAAGTTTAGAGATGGCCGCTTGGGGTTAAGGGGGCTGGAGGCTTAGCCCACCCTACGATTTGCTCCAAAATCCAAAATCCAAAATTCTCCCCCTGCCTCCCCTGCTCACTCCCCCTTCACCCCTGTCGCTGCAATCCCCTCCATAAACTGACGCTGGCCGATCAAAAACAGCCCCACCACTGGCACCGTTGCAATCACCACCGCCGCCATCAGCAACGGCCAATCATTGGTAAATTGCTCCTGGAAGGAGGCCAGGGCAAGCTGCACAGTTTGCAGCTCCGGGCGGGTGGTAAACATCAGCGGCTTAAATAAATCGTTCCACTCACCAATAAAGGTAAAGAGAAACAGGGTAGTCAGGGCGGGGCGGGCCAAGGGCAGGGTCACATGCCAGAGGATTTGCAGGCGATTAGCCCCATCCAGGGCGGCGGCTTCCTCCAGAGCGGGAGGCAGGGTGAGAAAATATTGGCGCAGCAAAAAAATGCCGAACCCATTGGCGGCGGTAGGCAGAATGAGTGCGCCGTAGCTATTGATCAGGTGCCCTGCTTTGAGCACTAGAAAAATCGGCACCACCAGCAGCTGAAACGGGATTACCAGAGTCGCCAAAACCCACAGCAAAATCAGCTGCCGCCCGCGAAACTGGAGTCGAGCCAGGGCATAGCCAGCCAGGGCAGAGGTCACCATTTGGAAGGCACTTACCCCCAGGGCCACCACCACCGAGTTGGCAAAGGCGCGCAAAAAATGGCCTTGCTGCCAGGCCCGTTGAAAATTAGCCAGGGTCCATGGGCCGGCGACTGCCTCGCCAGAGGCTAAGCCAACTGAGCCGACACCTTTGGGGGTAAAGGCCGTCAGCAAGACCACCCCCAGGGGCCAGAGCACCAGGGCAGCCCCCAATACCAGCAGCAGCAAGTTGAGCCAGCGCCACAGCTTTGCCCCAGTGCTAGACCTGTGAACTATCATCCTCGCCAATCAGTCTTATAAAAATTATTAATGCTATGGGTCCTCAAACGACTCAGGTCTCTATGGGTAAGCACTTGTACTCAATTTCTTAGCCTTGTGACTTACACATCTAAGCCTGAAAAAGTGTAAAGTGTGCTATTAAGGATCGACAGAGATAGGTTTAAGTACCTTGCTTTAACTTTTCTGGGATTGATAATCGGTATATCGTAACGCAGAGACAGGTAGGACAAATATGGCGCAGCTTGAGGCCAGCCCAACCATTAACTTTCATAGTGACATCTATAAGGACGCCTACAGCCGCATCAATGCGATTGTGATTGAGGGCGAGCTAGAAGCTAATTCAAACTACCAGCAGTTAGCAGAGCGCATGCCTGATCATAAGGATGAGCTCATCAAGCTGGCCCGCATGGAAAAACGCCATATGAAGGGGTTTCAAGCCTGTGGGAAGAATCTAGACGTCACTCCAGATATGGACTTTGCCAAGGCATTTTTTGCCCAGCTCCATGAAAACTTTCAAACGGCTTGGGCAGAAGGGCGGATTGTAACCTGCCTACTGATTCAGTCTTTGATTATTGAAACCTTTGCCATCTCTGCTTATAACATCTATATTCCGGTTGCAGACGACTTTGCGCGCAAAATTACTGAAGGCGTTGTCAAAGACGAATATCTGCACCTGAACTTCGGTGAAGAGTGGCTCAAGGCTAACTTTGAAGCCGCTAAGGCCGAGCTAGAAGAAGCCAACCGCCAAAACCTGCCCCTGGTGTGGAAAATGCTCAATCAGGTAGAAACCGATGCAGCTGAGCTAGGCATGGAAAAAGAAGCCCTGGTTGAAGACTTTATGATCACCTACGGCGAAGCGCTATCCAATATTGGCTTTACCAGTCGCGATGTGATGCGGCTGTCAGCCCAGGGTTTGGCCATGGCTTAAACGACGGGTAGTCTGCCTTTTTTGTCTGGGGGGTTAGCAGATTAACCTCTTAGGCAACACTTTTGAAAAAGTCTCTCAGGAGAAAAAAATGAATTCGTGATGGCGGCTATCGACTGCCTAACCATTCAGTGTAAAGTTTTGTTGTGTACCGCTTTAAACTACAGTTCAAGGATTGGCGTTTATCCCTAAGGGGTAAACCCTGGTTTTGTTTCTGAGTGATTTTTCTCAATGAAGCGGTCAGTTCGTCATCTTTTTTTTAGCAGCCTCGAATGTTTGGTTTAATCGGTCACCTCACAAGCTTAGAACATGCTCGCTCCGTTGCTCGCGACTTAGGATATCCCGAGTACGCGGATCAGGATTTAGACTTTTGGTGCAGCGCCCCTCCCCAAATCGTAGATCACATTAAAGTGACCAGTGCGACGGGCCAGACCATCGAGGGTAAATACGTCGAGTCTTGCTTTTTGCCAGAGATGTTGGCCAGCCGACGCATCAAGGCGGCCACTCGCAAGATTTTAAACGCAATGGCCCATGCCCAAAAGCACGGTATCAACATCACGGCGCTCGGAGGGTTCTCGTCGATCATTTTTGAAAATTTCAAGCTAGACCAGATTCAGCGGGTCCGAAACATCGATCTAGACTTTCAGCGTTTTACCACTGGCAACACCCACACGGCTTACATCATCTGTCGCCAGGTTGAGCAAGCTGCCCCCAAGTACGGCATTGATCTGTCCGAGGCGACAGTAGCCGTTTGCGGCGCAACGGGTGATATTGGCAGTGCGGTGTGTCGCTGGCTGTCTCAGCGTACCGATATTAAAGAGATGCTGCTGATTGCCCGTAACCAGGAGCGCCTGCAAAATCTGCAGGCAGAGTTAGGCTTCGGTAAACCGATGTCCCTTGAAGACGCCCTCCCCCAAGCTGATATCGTAGTTTGGGTCGCTAGCATGCCTAAAGGGGTTGAGGTGGATCCGTCCACGCTCAAACAACCTTGCCTGATGGTGGATGGCGGTTACCCCAAAAATCTAGGGACAAAGTTCAACTACCCTGGCATTCATGTTCTAAAGGGCGGTATTGTGGAGCATTCCCTTGACATTGACTGGCACATTATGAATATTGTGGCCATGGATGTGCCGGCTCGTCAGCTGTTTGCCTGCTTTGCAGAGTCCATGTTGCTCGAATTTGAAAAATGGCATACTAATTTCTCCTGGGGGCGCAATCAAATTACCCTCGACAAGATGGAACTGATTGGCAAAGCCTCTGTCAAACATGGGTTTCGCCCGCTTCTAGCATGACCTTAGCTTGATCCTACTTAGCTTGACCCTACAAAGATACAAACGGAGATTAACTGGGCATTGCACGGGATAATTGCAAGGGGGCGCTTTGCGCTAACCTGGATCCATCGCTGCGACGCATCTGAGAGGCTATGGCAACCACAGAACGAAGACCGATTTTGCTTGATTTTGAGAAACCGCTGGCTGAGCTAGAATCTCGAATCTTGCAAATTAGAGAGTTGGCAGAAGACAATGATGTCGATGTATCGACGCAGATTCACCAACTTGAGGCACGGGCACAGCAACTCCGCCAAGAGATTTTTACCAGCCTCTCACCGGCCCAGCGGATCCAGGTGGCCCGTCATCCCCGTCGGCCCAGTACCCTGGACTATATTCAGGCAGTTACTGACGAATGGATCGAGCTACATGGTGACCGCCGCTCCGGCAAAGATGACTTAGCCCTGGTGGGCGGGGTGGCCCGCTTTGAAGGGCGACCGGTGGTCATGCTCGGTCATCAAAAGGGCCGTGATACCAAAGACAATGTGGCCCGAAATTTTGGCATGGCCTCTCCGGGGGGCTATCGCAAAGCCATGCGACTCATGGACCATGCCAACCGATTTCAAATGCCTATTTTCACCTTTATCGACACGCCCGGTGCCTGGGCAGGGTTAGAGGCCGAAGAGATGGGCCAGGGCGAAGCGATTGCCTATAATCTTCGGGAAATGTTTCGGTTAGACGTGCCGATCATTTGCACCGTCATTGGAGAAGGAGGGTCCGGCGGGGCCCTGGGCATTGGCGTGGGAGATCGACTGCTGATGTTTGAGCACTCGGTCTACACGGTGGCCAGCCCTGAGGCCTGTGCCGCAATTCTCTGGAAGGATGCGTCACGCTCGGCCCAAGCGGCAGAGGCGCTAAAAATCACCGCCTGGGATTTGAAAAATCTGGGCATTCTCGATCAGCTGCTGCCTGAACCCGTGGGGGGAGCCCATGCCAAGCCGATTCAAGCGGCTGAGATTCTGAAAAAGGCCCTGTCACAGAACCTGACCGACTTGCTGAAAATGACCAGTGCCCAGCGGCGGGACACTCGCTACGCAAAGTTTAGAAAAATTGGTGTCTTTGCCGAGGCAAGCTGAGACCAATTAGGTTGTCTAACCGCTTTTTAATGAGAAAAACACCTCCTTTTTCTGAGAAATAGTCGATATTAATTAACTTTTGTTAACATTGAAAAGGCCTAAATCTGTTATTTAACTCCTGGCCGCATCCAGGCCTATGGTTTGCCCTATGGGAAAACTCAAGTAACCGGATGTGGTTTGTGCCCTAGTTGCTCTGCGGACCCATTTACATGCCCCTCTCTAATTCCCGTCGTGTGCTCGTCACTGGTGCCAGCACCGGCATTGGAAAAGCAACTGCGATCGCATTTGCCAAAGCCGGGTTTGAGGTTGCCCTGGTCAGCCGTTCTAAACCCAAACTATCTGCCCTGGCAAATCAGCTCATGGCCCTTGGAGCGCCCAATGTGGGCGTTTTCCCGATTGATCTAGCCGCTCTAACCCAGATTAAGCCAGACATTGAGCACATTGTTGAGACATTCGGTTCCCTGGATGTTCTGGTTAATAATGCCGGCATGGGCTACACCGGCAGCTTGCTAGAGATGTCTTTAGACGACTGGCAACACCTGATGAACCTAAACCTCACCAGTGTCTTTCAATGTATTCAAGCCGTGTTGCCCAGTATGCGGGCTCGTCAAACCGGGCTAATTGTCAACATTGCCTCAATTGCAGCCCGACAGGCCTTTCCCGATTGGGGGGCCTATGGCGTCAGCAAGGCGGCGCTGTTAGCCCTGTCCCGCGCCGTCTCCGTTGAAGAAAAAGGCCACGGCGTCCGGGTAACCACCGTGTTGCCGGGGGCAGTCAATACTCCCCTATGGGACACAGACACCGTCCAGGCAGATTTTGACCGATCGGGGATGCTCACCCCTGAGATTGTTGCCAACAGCATTCTGCACACAGCGCTCCTGCCCGCAGAAGCTGTGATCGAAGAGCTTACCCTGATGCCGAGCGGAGGAGCGCTGTGACACTCCAATAAGGCAAACGGTCTAGAGACGACCCCAGTTTAATTTTTCAGCTACACAAACATTGGAAATTTCGAGAGATTACATCATGACCATTACGACTAACGGTTCAGCGGCAGCCAACGCAGCGAGCGCTAAAAAATCGACAGAAGTGCGTCCCGATCGCACCACCACCTACAGCCAAGGCACCAAACAGCAGCCGTCTGTAGACAACACTGCACTGATGGATGCCGTCCGCACCACCCTGATCGAACTCGGTGAAGATCCTGACCGTGAGGGGCTCCTCAAAACCCCCAAGCGGGTTGCTGAGGCGATGCGCTTTTTGACCCAGGGCTACAACCAGTCTTTAGAAAAGCTGGTTAACGGGGCCATCTTTGACGAAGGCCACAACGAGATGGTGCTGGTGCGCGACATCACCTTTTTTAGCCTGTGCGAACACCACATGCTGCCCTTTATGGGCCGTGCCCACGTCGCCTATATCCCGAACCAAAAGGTGGTGGGTCTGAGCAAACTTGCCCGCATTGTCGAAATGTATTCCCGCCGATTGCAGGTCCAAGAGCGCCTCAATCGCCAGGTCGCAGAAGCCATCCAAGAAGTGCTGGAGCCCAAAGGGGTTGCCGTCGTCATGGAAGCCAGCCACATGTGTATGGCCATGCGCGGCGTCCAAAAGCCTGGCTCTTGGACCGTGACCAGCGCCATGCTCGGCGTCTTCCAAGAAGATCAAAAGACCCGTGAGGAGTTTCTCAGCTTGATTCGCCATCAGCCCGCGTTTTCGAATTATTAGGTTAATGGGTGCTTGGGGCGGTGTCGTTAGCGACACCGCCCCAAGCACCTACTCAAAGAAAATCTACAGCCTAGTGCCTTTGGCCCCAAACGAAGCTAAAGTTGGGTTAGCCTGAATATTAAAAAGCACCTATGACCCCAACTTCTATGACTCTTGACCCTATTTCAACGAATACCGACGATGGCGGCGAGTTACAGTCTAGCCCCGTCGAACTGATTGAGACGGTAATCGCCAGCCTGGATCAGGACCACAGTGCAATGGTCAGCCATGACGAAGAAGATGGCTACCTCTGGAAGTTTCATTATGGCAGTGTGGATGTCTTTGTCCAGCTCACGGGCACGAGTGATGAAGATACATTAACGGTATGGTCTCCTGTCCTCAAACTGCCGGTTCAGGATGAAAGCGGTTTGATGAAGCACCTCTTAGAAATGAACTGCGGGGAGACGTTTGAAGCCTGCTTTGGGATCTCAAATCAGGAGGTGCTGATCCTGGCAACTCGAATCCTGGCCGATATCAACCCCGGCGAGATTTCTCGGATGATGACCATTGTCGCGACCCTCGCTGACGAAAAGGATGACGCCCTCCAGAAAGCATATCCGACAGCTTGAGGGAGTTGGGTGGTAATGGGTAGTGGGTAATGAACTTACAACCCTGCCTGTTTCGACTTGGCGGCTAATTCCACCCATCGTGGCGTCAGGGGCAACTCACATGGCCCTGGATCGATGGCTGCTATCTCAGCATCAGCAGGGCCTCCAGCCCTCTATTTTGCGGTTTTATACCTGGTCTCCAGCAGCCATTTCCCTGGGCTATCACCAAAAGCGCTATCCTCC
The DNA here is from genome assembly GCA_039820425.1 of Cyanobacteria bacterium J06635_1. GTDB lineage: Bacteria > Cyanobacteriota > Cyanobacteriia > Phormidesmidales > Phormidesmidaceae > SIO4C1. Next base: position 8,212 of record JBCBQD010000051.1, on the reverse strand, counting down.
CCATTGGCACGCCTTGACCTGGCAGGGCAAATCGATTGATTTGGTGCGCAGACCGACCGGTGGACGAGCTGTTTTACACCAGGGCGATCTCACCTATGCGGTGATCACCTCAGGGTTGAGCGGCCATCGCAGGGCGATATACCGCCAGCTTTGTAAATTTCTCATCCAGGGATGGCAGACATTAGGGGTCAGACTGACCTTTGGCGATGCCAGACGTGGCTATATTCACAATCCCAACTGTTTTGGCAGCGCCACAGCCGCTGATTTAGTCACCCCAGAGGGCTATAAGCTGATCGGCAGCGCTCAACTCTATCAAGACGGCTGCGTGTTGCAACATGGGTCGATGCGATTGCGGCCAGATATCACCCTGTTTGAACAAGTCTTTGATGAGCTACTACAGTTGCCAAGCATAATCTCCTCATTTAGCGAGACTGTTGTTTCAAAGGCATTAACAGACGCCGCTGAGCATTGTTTTCAATCTCCTCTAACGATACAACCTCTTTCAGATAGAGAAATTGAGGCTGCTTGCAAACAATATTCAGAACAGTGCATTGTTTCGTATAAGTCTGGAATTTATGGGTAAGACCGACGCGGGGACACGGCAATAGAAAGACGCGGCGACTTCGTCTAATGAGAGATCTCCGTGTCTCCGTGTCCTCTCCTCTCCTCGTCCTTTCCAATCGAAATTTTAAGCTTGATGCAGGACTAGTCTAATCAGCCGCCTTTGCGATCGCAGCCAGTTGCAGCCCTGGCGGATACGCCCCATCTTCCTTAATTCGTTTAATAATCGACTCAGAAATCGGGAAATTTAGCTTGTTTGCCAGCGCCCGCACAATATCCCCCCGATCAATCGTGCCTGCCACTGCATCAGCAGGTGTCAAGACCGTAATTTGATTCAATTCCGCCTCTTCGAGATCTGTAATCACCTCCGTCAGCGGCGTCTCTTCGCGCACAAAGGCAATATCCAGAAGCGGTTGAGCAATCTCGAGCAACGTTTGAGTCTCCCACTGGCTGCGCTCGACCGCTTGCAGCGCATCCACAGAGACCAGACCCCGATAGCGCCCTTCTGACGCCGCAAAAAAGATCGGTCGCGGCCCCTCTTGCAGCAGATACATATCCGCAAACTCCCTCAGACTCATATGCGCATCCACCACCTTAAACTCACGCACGGTGGCATCCGCCGCCTTGAGATGCACCAACGCATCCTGCAAATCAGACACTCGGTTATAGGCCCCCGCATTGCGCACCGCAAACCAACCAATCAACGCAATCCATAGCAGATCCAATTGCTGCAAGTATAGGCCGGCAAATAACCCCAGCCCAATCGCAATCCAACCCAGGGTTTGACCCACGCGAGCCGCCCAGCGAACCCCCTGAATACGGCTGCCAGTCATTTTCCAAACCGCAGCCTTGAGGATTTGCCCCCCATCCAGGGGCAATCCTGGGATTAAATTAAACAGCGCCAGGACCAAATTCAGGTTGGCAATCGCCCCCACCATAAATGAGACCAGCCCCGATAGCGGCAACATCAGGTTAGCCAGCGTCAGGATGACAAATAAGCTAAGACTCACCAAGGGGCCTGCGATCGCAACCTGAAATGCCTGGCCCGGCGTTTTAGACTCCTTATCAATCGAGGCAATACCGCCAAACAAAAACAGCGTGATCGAGTTGACCTGAATACCCTGCATGCGGGCCACTAAGCTATGGCCCAGCTCATGAAGCAACACCGAGCCAAAGAGTAGCAGCGCCATCCCAAAGCCCGCCCCCCAGGCCAATGCCATGGTTACCCCTTGGTTCAACAAATCGCTGCCATAGAGAAACGTCATCAGCAGCAAGATAATAAACCAGGAAGTATCGATATACAGCGGGATGCCAAATAGAGTGCCGACTCGCCAACCAGATTGCATGTCGTTGTCCTATCAGAGATTAAAAATCAAACAGCCCCAGAGCCATCTTGTCCCATTGTAAATGAGGCATTTCTCCTGGGGCGTGAGGGGATATCCGAAATCCCTAGAGTAAGCCTGCGTTGGCCAGCCCCAAGATCATCCCGGCCCCAAGGATGTGGCCCAAACTGGTGGTCGCGAGTAGCTCTGGCAACCCAAACCCCTCAAAGACAAGGGGCAGCGAAAACGGTAGGGCTGGCCCCACCCCTGGCTTTTTGATGGCATATTTACCAATAGAAATCACAAATAGATTGCAGGTGATCATGATCAAAGCCACCTTGGGTGACCAAGACACGGTATGACCAGTCGTGACAGCGAGCAAAAGCGCAGTATTCAAAGAAAAAGCTCCTAAAATAGGGATAAATCGCATTACCCAACCAGCATATTCTGGCTAAAGTGCGTAATCACTCCGGATTATAAAAGAGCGCCCCTCACGCTGCCCCCGTTTGGTTTGATAGAGTTAACATTCCGTATCAAGTCTTGACAATGCGTATCAAAATCTGTGGCATTACGCGGGTTGATCAGGGGGTTGCGATCGCAAACCTGGGGGCAACCGCCCTGGGCTTTATCTGCGTCAGTCGCTCCCCTCGCTATGTCAGCCCCGACCAGATTCGTCTGATCACAGCGCCTTTACCGGCGGCAATCGATCGCGTTGGCGTCTTTGCTGATGCAGATCTGGCAACCATGATAAAAACCGTCCGCATTGGCCAGCTCACCACCGTCCAACTCCACGGGCAAGAATCCTTCGAGGTTTGCCAACAGGTGCGTCAGGCGCTGCCCGAGGTAGAGCTGATCAAAGCCCTGCGACTGCGCTCAGCCGACGACCTGACGCAAGCCCACAGCTATGAGCCCTATGTCGATGCTCTGCTACTTGATGCCTACCACCCCGAGCAGCTAGGCGGCACCGGGCAAACCTTAGACTGGCCCACCCTGCAAAAATTTCGATCCGAACGCCCCTGGTTCCTCGCCGGTGGCCTCAGACCCGACAACATTCTCGATGCCCTGGCCCAGCTCTCCCCCGACGGCATTGACCTCTCCAGTGGCGTAGAGCACGCCCCCGGGGATAAGGATTTAGAGAAAGTCAGACAGCTTTTTGAAGCACTGGGGAAGGGGGAGGTAGTGGGTAGTGGTAGTGGGTAACGGAGTGCAATTTCCCCGTTTCTCCGCATATCCCCATCTCCGCATCTCCCTCTCCCATCTTCCCCATCCTCCTTATCTTCTCTCTACCCCCCTCCTCCCTCTGCCTCCCCTGCTCCTCTACTCACCACCCTCTACCCTGCCTTCCTCGCCACCCAATATTTGCTCATAAACGCCGTAAATACCTCAACCGCCTCAAACCCGGCCTCAGTCAGCCGATCGGTAATGCTGTCGGTGGTGTAATGGCGGTAGTAAGGCTCGTGAAACATCGCTGGGAAATTTTCCATCATCGGGGCAAGTTCGGGCGTGTCCTCCTGTTGGATAGAGTCACAGATAATCAAGACACCCCCGGGTTGAGTCACCCGAAAGGCTTCGTTAATCACATTTTGACGCGCAGCTGCCGGTAGCTCATGGAACATAAAGACGCTGGTAACGGCCTCAAAGTAATTGTCAAGGTAAGGCAGCGTTTCTGCATTAGCCTGGATCAGCTGCGGCAGGGTGCCGGGGGTTTGAGACAGTAACTGATTGGCTTTACGCAGATAAGTTGGGGAGAGATCAACCCCGTAGAGAGACGCTTGGGGTAGGGTCTCACGAATCATTTTGAGGGTGCGCCCGGTACCACAGGCAATATCCAACACTTTTAAGGGTTGAGGATTGGGTTCGCACGATGGCCCCATTGCCTCAACATGTCGCTTAAGCGGCTTAAGCAAGCGCCGCCGCATGGCATCAGCAGAGCCGTTAAACAGCAGCTCAACCTGTAGGTCGTAGAGATTGGCAGAAAGATCGCTGAGATAACCATCCGTCTGATGGTGAAAGTTTTGAACGTAGTAGCTGGGGTAGCCCTCTGTCTTGATGTCTGCGGAGAAATCTTGGTGTCGCTTCTGGGTAGCACGATCCCAAATTTTGGGAATGTCTAGCACCACCATCGGATAATAGAGAAAGAAATCATCCCAGGGATTATCAAATAGCAGCTGCTTGGGATAGACGCCCTCCTCAGCATCTTGCCAATCGGCTTCGAGCAGCTCGTCCAGTCGCTGTTTAAAGAGGCTGAGCAAATCACTGTCTAATCGGTTAGGCTCGGTCCGCTCAATCGGATAAAAAAAGTTCATCACCCGAGCACTCAGGGTTTTGTGGGCAAAACCAAAGGTTTGCTTGCCCTGCTGAAAGGTCTGATAGGCGATCTTAGTTAAGGTGTCAGGCATAGGTCTCAACGCAATCGTCAACAAGAGGTTTTAACGTTAATTATTGTAAAAGCCATTGAAGAAAAATGCTGCTGACGAGCCAACTCCGTGGGAATGTTAAGATAGACGAGTTTCGAGTAATCACACTACAGCGGGAATATTTGGCATGAAGCGTTTGCCCTTTGACACCACCCAAATTATGCGTCGTACCGAAGACCTGATTAGCGCGGCCTCTAATCGCTATCGGATCACGGTGCAGGTGGCTAACCGGGCCCAGCGTCGTCGCTTTGAAGAATTTGACAATATGGACGACCCCCGCATGAAACCCGTCCTACGGGCCATTGTCGAAATGTCCGACGAGCTCACCCAGCCTGAGATTATCGGTGAGTAGGGGCAGGCTATCCCAAAGCATCCACCTGTTTTGCAGCTTCGAGGTTTGAGTTTCAAGGTTTGAGTTTCAAGGTTTGAGTTTCAAGGTTTGAGTTTCAAGTGAGCGGATCCACTCCAGTGCATGGTAAGCGCGCTGTCGGTAGAAGGCGATTGAAGAGGCTTTGGCCTATATTTTTAAGCGTTGTGACTGCCCTGGCAGTCTTAGCAGGCAGCGCCATCTTACCTCTTGAAGCAGGGCATTTTGGCATGGCCCAGGCCCAGCCCAGGGTGGTAATCCGGCGGGTTGAGCCCGCTGCGATCGCAGCCCAAATTTACACGCAATACCCCGACTTTCCGACAGAAAACACCTACACCCTGGGGCGTGGTGGCGAAGTCGCCGTGGATGACACCCTGATCAGCCGTTTAATTCGCTATCACCTCTACGTGATGAATCGCCCTGCCAATTTTCGTCTCGATTGGAAACTCACCATCGCCGATTATCTAGATGCCTTTGAGCGGATTCGAGCGGCCCGCTACCCCTCCGCCGACGTGTTGTCTGAAAACCCAATGGAAGGCGACAAAGCAGCCATTCGGGCGATGACTCGGCAGCAGCGAAATCAGCTTTCCCAGGCACTGTTCGATCTATTTATCGGTCGTGAAGTAGGGGCCTCCCCTGAGCCATCAACCCCGGCAGAGCCCCCCGGCGAATCGGAGCAAACGCAGCCTGGCGCTGCCGACCTGTTGCCATAATTCCCCTGTGCAGCAGATGGAAGGGGCAATAGCGTTATGGCACGACATATCAAAGCAGGCGACGGATGGCGAGTCGGTTGGGACGACGACGGGAATGAGTTTCAAGGATTACTCAGCGGCGAGCAGTGGGCGCTTGAGCTGACCGCCACTGAGTTTAATGACTTTTGCCGCCTGACTCAGCAGATCGCCGATACGATGGTCGCCATGGGCACCGAACTGATGGACGCGGAGCGCCTGACCTGCGAGCAAGCAACCGAGCAAATCTGGCTAGAAGCAGAAGGATATCCCCAGGCCTACAGCCTGCGCTTTATCCTACTCACAGGTCGCCGGGGTGAAGGGGCATGGCCCGTTGCCGTCGTACCTGAGTTGCTGCAAGCTATTGCTTACTTAAAAGTTTTCTAAACAAGCTGGCGGTTAGTCGTAAATACTTTGTAACTTGGGGCTAAGTCCGAGGCCCTTCTACCTATGAAACTCAAAGTTGTCAGCGATACGCTCTTTAAGCTCAGTCCCAAATCCTCCACCGAACTGCCTGATGCGGAGAAGGTCTTCGTCAAAAACGGGACCGAGTTTGACCTGTCGGCCTCTGAAGCCGTTCGGGGTAGCCATACCAAGATCACTCTGGCCGACAAGACCCTGGGCGATGCCAAACAATCAACCTGGTATGTGTATAACCCGGATGTACGTATCTACGACACAAAAGTCAAACTGACAGTGACCAGCGATACGCTCTTTAAGCTCAAACCTGTGCTCTCAAGCCAACTCTCCGACAAACAAAAGGTCTTTGTCCCCAATGGGACTGAATACTACTTGCAGTCTTTTTTACCGGCCGAGGCTGAGCACGTGCGAGTTGCGATCGCAAACGCCTTTCTCGGACCCGAAAATCGCACCACTTGGTATGTTTACAAGCCAGACGTGCGGATCATTGGCGACACCATCAACCTCAAAGTGGTCAGCGACACCCTCTTTAAGCGAGAGCCCAAGATGTCGTCCCAGCTCTCTAAAGACGAAAAAAAATTCATCAAAAATAAGACCGAGTTTGAGCTGATTGGCCACACCAAAGCCCCCGGCAGCCACGTCAAGCTGGAGTTGGCAAACCCCAGCGTTCCGGGCAGCAACAGTACAATTTGGTATGCCTACAGCCCCGACGTATTGATCGAGGGCAACGAAGCCAATAACCAACCCAAAAACGAAACCCCTCGCCCTGAAAAACCGCCAAGCGGCCCATCCATCCGCCTGCCAGGGTTCAGTAGCACTTTCTATCTATCCCAACCGATTATTCCGGGGGGTAACTTTACCTGGGGCGAAGCCACCCACGGCGGTACCCGCATCCCCGTCAATCGTAACGTTGTCTACGGCATTATTCGCATTGCCAAAGCCATGGAAGATGTCCGCGATAAGCTCGGCGGACGACCCATCAAAGTCAACTCCTGGTATCGGGACCCAACCACCAACCGCCGCGTCGGTGGGGCCAGCCGCTCTCGTCACCTGGTCGGGGATGCCGTTGACTTTGTCGCCCCCGGCATTCACCCCTACGATGTCTATGATCGACTCAATCGCTGGTGGGGGTCCCGAGGCGGTCTGGCCAGTGCGACCGTCTTTACCCACATTGATGCCCGTGGCTACTATGCCCGCTGGAGCTATGGATTTTAAAGTCTGGCAACACCTCAATCTGCAAAACCTTCAGGGGGCAGTGGGGGGCCTGACCCCTTGGTTGCCCATGCGGGCTATTCGGTAACTTTACCAGTAATGCCAGGTGAGGAATATCACATGAAATATGCTGGAAAAACGAAATCAGCCCTCATCACCCTGTTGACGCTGACAGGGGTGTTTACCTTAGGGACCAGCCATGCCCAGGTTTCAGAAGAACCTGGCAACACTGACTTTTGCTTTATGCGCACCGCCGAGGGGGAGTACGTTCCTCTCAATCACCTGTGCCAACCACCCTCACCTGCCGAACGCTCGACCACCAGCGAAGCCAGCGCCCCCAGCCGCCGGCCCACTAGCACCTCAACACCGGCTCAATCCAGTACCCCGGCCCAAGTTGTTGATTCAGAAGCCCCTGGCACAGACGAGGCCGCTGTCGAGGGGGACCCTGCCGAGCAAGCCTCAGAGGATCCGTTAGAGGCTGACCCTGAAGCGATTCCTACAGAAACCGAGGAGACCGATGCTCCGGGCCCTAGACGGGCTGATGGCTCTTCAGAGGCGGAGCCCATACGGGGGGATTCTTCAGAGACGTCAGTGACTGATGATACCTCCCCTGACGGGGAGGATACGTCCTCAGAGAACGACGAGATTATACGAATTATCAACGAGTAGGCTGTTTGAGCAATCTCGATTGCTACCTGGACACCCCAACTGAATCTGCCCCCTCTCACAACTGATTTGTCTGTTGGCATGCTATCCTGGATGAGCGCAATTAGCGCATCGGGGCGTAGCGCAGCTTGGTAGCGCACTACTTTGGGGTAGTAGGGGTCGTGGGTTCAAATCCCGCCGCTCCGATTAAGAAATAAAAAGCTTTTGACGGTGTCTGTCATGGGTGCCGTCTGTCTTTTTGTTGACGAATCTTGACGAAATCATAGGGCTTTTAGCGGATCAATAGGTGCGCAATGGGGGTGTGTTTGCCCGGACCCCAGAAAGGCTAGGTCAAATTTTTGATCAGTTATGGCTGGCTTCAGCTGCGATGACGATATCAAGATAGAACACCCATACCTGATTTATTCTGACGTCGATATCAGGTTTATGGCTATCCGGCACCAAACGTCTTCAGAGTTTGAAGAGTAGAACGATCAGCAGGGCCGATGTCAGGCTCGCAAAAGGTGTCCTGACTAAGTT
>JBCBQD010000050.1:0-26621 GCA_039820425.1 Cyanobacteria bacterium J06635_1 | reverse complement strand
TGAGGGAGGGAGCGTAGAAATCCTCGGAAGACCAGAGTGTGTTAGACAAGTTGAGGGAGGGAGCGTAGAAATCCTCGGAAGACCAGAGTGTGTTAGACAAGTTGAGGGAGGGAGCGTAGAAATCCTCGATTCTTGAATAAGACTTAGCGGAGAAAATTAATCTTAGCTTAGAGGCTGTGTTAGAAGGGTCAAACTGGGTATCATTTGATACCCAGAGCCGTAATTGAAAAGTCCCAAACGCCTATGAAATCGTTCTAACTTCTGGGTAAGTGAGGTAGCCAAATATAGTCTAAAGGACTTTTCATACAGCCTTTTACTTAGACTGGCAAAGGTTGGTTAGGATTCCTGTCAATACGCTAGGAATCCTAACTAAGTCTAGGGCTTCCTAGAAGAGTAAGAATCTGTCAAGTTGGCGCTATGATAATGCCCACCCAGAGTGGATATAGTTTCACAGGTCTAAAAGGTTACGATTAGAGTATGGAGATATCAAACCATTACTTGAAGGCACCCATCACTGAAGCTCTTCTTGATCTAAGGGTTACGGTTCCTCCTGATGTAAACCTTTCAAGCCTTCTCAAGATTTACAAAAGTATTGATGAAGAGTATCCGCATTTGGAGAATATGCTGTCTTTTGAAAACAACTTGATAGCTGCTCCAGTCTTAACAAATCAAACTAAAACATCATTTACAGGATTTCGTTTTTGGAGCAGTGATAGGAGACAGATTTGTCAGGCTCGATTGGATGGATTCACATTCAGCAGGCTTGCACCTTATAAAGACTGGGATACCCTACGAGATGAAGCAAGGAGACTGTGGGATATATATAGGGAGTTTACTAAACCCCAAAAAATCCAGCGTGTTGCAGTGAGGTATATAAATCGGTTGGATATACCACTGCCAATTCAGGATTTTTCAGATTACCTTCGAACAATACCTCAACTCTCATCCGACCTCCCGCAAGAACTAAATGATTATCTTTTACAATTACGAATTCCTGAGAGAGATTTGGGAGGATGGCTTTCATTAAGAGAGGCTATATTACCTACTCCTATCGAGGAAAACATCGTCTCTATAGTATTGGATATCGACTTATTTTGTGAAGTTGATTTGCAGGCTAATTCTAACGAGTATTGGGAACTTTTAGAGAAAATTCGAGTGCGAAAAAACCAAGTTTTTGAAGCTTGTATTACAGATAAAACAAGGGAGTTAATTAAGTAATGGCAACCTTTGTATCCTCAAAACAATTACGAGAACCGCCTTTTATCACGAACCCTGATTTTTCTCTCGAATTGTCAGGTCGTGAAGGTGAAGAGCTCCATAGGCAAATCAAAGGTTTATCAAAGGATTTATCTCCTATTCAGCGTTTATTGCGAGATGAAAAAGCTCTAGGATTGTACTTGTATTTGGCCTCACTTCGCACCGAAGCTAAGTCTGACGATGAAGCTCGTGTCATGCTTAGTATTTTAGATATCGCAGAGAGGGTTTGGGGAAAGCTGAACAATCATTTTGAAGAAGGGGGGCGCAAACTAGAAATTCCAGACGCTTGTGCTGGGGATCAAGATGACTTTATGTATACCTGGTCGAAAAATGAGCATTATCTTGAATGTGAAATTTTTGGTAATGGTAACATAGAGTTCTTCTATCGGAATAGGCATAGTAGTGAAGTTTGGGGAGAAGACACAACGCTTGACAATGGGTTTTCTAACGCCATTTTTGAAAAGCTTTCCATCTTTGCTTAAAAGTTGGTTCAGTAGCCGACTGCTATATCGATATCAATGCAATATCAAGATCAAACTCCTTTGCCGAATGGTTTCTGCATTATTCGTCTTGCCGCACCATCGAAAGACTATGCGGAGACAAGAAGAATTTCAGCCAATCAGCTTAGCCAAGCATTTGAGCTTTCAAGTGAGGATAAAAAATCGGTTCCTCCTCACTTGAGTGTGTGGGCTGAATCTTTGACAACACCGCAACAGGCGTATAATTTTCTTGTCGAAAACAGGCCAAACTCTCCAAGAAAGCTGGTTATTCGTCTTAGCGTTGATGATATTCGAGGTCTTAAAAGTCGTCCCAGCCAAAGCAATGCAATATACGACAATTTGCTAGATGTAATCTGGATTTATTTATTCGAGGATCCGGAAACTAGAAAAATTCGGAATGTTCGTCCAGGTGCTGATGGCCACTCTGGAATTATAGGATTAGATGAAGGATCGGCTGCTGATGATTTATCAAGAGCTCAAAAGAAAATTCTAAGAAAAGATTTGAGAGCACAATTAGCGGATCTTGCATCTCGAGACAATTTTCTAATTGAGATCTAAACTTGAGCTCAACTTTTAGACTCTACAGCAGACTAGAGACGAAAACCACTACAGGTACATTTGAATAGAACCATCCTTCTCATCTATGACTGCCTCCACTGACAATAACCGCATAGACTGCATAGAGCACAAGTTAGATAAGCCCATCGTCGACATTTAAAACATTGACCACTCACGTCAACAACTTCAACAACAAGTTCGATAACTACCAAAAAGCTGCACAGTGGGCGGTCCAGCTAGCCTTTACACTCATCGCCAGCACGACGATTACCATCATTCTTTCAACGGTTCTGCGGTGCAGCTAACGCCCCGCCAGGGCCTTCGCCGCTGTTAGATCTAAAGCCCCAAACAAAGGCGACGCAATCACTTGATTTCCCTGATAAACCGCCTCTTCATAGAGCCCTTCTACCCACTCCAGCAATGTCACCTTTTTCTGAATAGGATCAACAATCCAATATTCCAAAATCCCTCGCGCTGCATATTTCGAACGCTTGTAGCAATAGTCGCGATTCTCTTGCTTAGGGCTTACCACTTCTACCACCAGAAGGGGTGACGGCATATCGAACATTACGGTTGACCGGCTGGCCCCCTCTAGCGCAGTGGCCAACGCCTCAGACAAAACCATCAAATCGCGGGTAAACGTACGGTTGCCCGTGAACCCGTAACCGCGATCTCGGTCTTCATCGTCAGACGATAGGCCGGAATCCCCTGCTGCAAAAAATAGGCAAACAAGAAGCTAGCAATCCGACGATTTAACTCGCTTTCCGTTGGCATTTCAACCAACTCTCCATTGACCAACTCATAATGAGTATCCGTACCATCGTCATAGTCGATGTACGCTTGAAGCGTCATCCTTTGGGAGGTAACTGTCATACCACTAAGCCAACTTACAAGGCCAACCCAATTCTATCAAGCCTTGCAAATCAAGGCACTCTACTAAAGGCGGCACCCAGATTCGAACTGGGGATAAAGGATTTGCAATCCTCTGCCTTACCACTTGGCCATGCCGCCGAACAGAAAACCACTATATCAAATGGCTGAGAATCTGATCAATCATTCGGTTGGCCTGGGAGCCGTATCCGCCGCCAAACAAATTGAAGTGATTGAGGATGTGATAGAGGTTATACAGCGTCTTCCGGGTGGCGTACCCATCGTCTAAAGGATAGGCTGCATCGTAAGCCTGGTAAAACGCATTGGGAAAGCGACCAAACAGCTCTGTCATCGCCAGATCGACTTCGCGATCGCCGTAGTAGGTGGCGGGGTCTAAGATAACTGGCTCTCCGTCTTGGGTCACCGCCGCATTGCCCGACCACAGATCGCCATGTACCAAAGCTGGCGCAGGATCATGGCCAGAGAGTAATTCAGGTAGGGCGTCCAGCAGCTCATTTTCACGGGGGAAGTGCCCACCGCGACGGTTTGCCAGCTTAAACTGATAGCCTAGTCGGTGGTCTTGGTAAAACCGTAGCCAGCTATCGGTCCAGGGATTGGGCTGGGGGGTTTCGCCAATGGTGTTGTCGCGCTGCCAGCCAAAGCCTTGATCGCTCGAGACCCGGTGCATCGCGGCCAGATTCTGCCCCATCATTTGCCAGGCGGTTTGACTGCTGCTGCCTAGGGGCAACCACTCCATCGCAATAAAGGCCGAGCCCCCCGCGATGCCGCAGCCGAGGGGTTGGGGCACCCGCATCGTTTGGCTGCGGTACATTTCTTGCAACCCGGCAAACTCCGCCTCAAACATGGCGAGTTTGCTGGCCTGGTTAAATTTTACGAAGACAGTTTGCTGCTGATCGGCGACGGCATAGGCCTGGTTGATGCAGCCGCCGCCGATGGGGGTGCGATCGCAGATCTCAAACCGTCGCCCCAGCAGCTGACCGATCTGCTCAGCCAGCTCATCCCACATGACCGTTGCCATCACTCGTCTCCGCTGAGCTACTTGTCTTCAGACGGGCGCAGGGTCACCATGCGATAGGCATCCACCGGCAAGTAGCGTCGCACCGCCGATTGCACCTGATCTGGATCAACTGAGCGGATCGCCTCGGGATAGGTGAGGGCATTGCTAATATCGCCCGTCAGCGTGTGGTAATAGCCATAGAGCCCCGCCCGATCGCTGGGAGATTCGCTGCCAAAGACATACCGGTTCGCAACCTGGGTGCGGACCCGACATAGCTCAGTGGCGGTGATCGGCTGATCATGCAGCTGTTGAATATGCGCTGCAATGGTCGCCTCGACCTCAGGGATATGTTCTGAAGCCAAGTAGGCAGAGACATAGAAAACACCCTGCTGGCGAAAGGTCATATTGCTGACCGAGATGCTATTCACCAGCTTGCGATTTTCGCGCAGCTCTTGCACCAGGCGAGTGGTGCGACCTTGGCCCAAAATGGACGCCGCCACATCTAGGGCGTAGGTCTCTGAGAGATCGGCCATGCCAGGTACGCGCCAGCCCATGATCAACCGCGCCTGCTGAAGCGAATCGTCTGTGTAATCAACCCGCTTAATTTGCTGAAATGCATCTTCAGGTAAGCCGCCTGGCACCTGCCCCAAACTCTCCAGCTCAGGTACCTCGACGGTGCCGCGCTCGGCCAGCGCTTTCTCAAAACTGCGTTCAACGGTTTCAATCAAGGTCTCGACCGGCAGATTACCCACCGCCACCGCCGTCATTCGGCTGGGTTGATACCAATTGCGGTGAAAGGTGCGCATCTGGTCTGCGCTGAGCTGCTCGATCACCTTTGTTGGCCCGAGGACTGGGCGACGGTAAGGTAGACGATCGAAGCTCATTTCCATCGAGCGATAAAACGTGCGTCGTCGGGGGTTATCTTCAGAACGGCGGATTTCTTCTAAGATGACCGGACGCTCGCGCTCAAAGGCTTCGTCCGGCAGGCTGGCGTTAACAACTAAGTCTATTTGAAGCGGGGCCAGTTGGGCAAAGTCTTGGGGCGCTGTGGTGATGTAGTAGTGGGTATAGTCTTGACTGGTGGCGGCGTTAGTTACGGCACCACGCTCTTCGATCAGCTGCTCAAACTCACCGCAGCGAATTTGGGGGGTGCCCTTAAAAATCATGTGTTCTAGAAAGTGAGCCATGCCGTTGATGGCGTCAGACTCGACGCTAGAGCCCACCGGCAACCAAATGCTTAAGTTGACAGCATCGATGGGCACTTGCTCGGCAATAATGGTGAGTCCGTTAGAGAGTCGTCGCACCACAGGGGCTGTTTGCAAAACAGGGCCTGAAGTGGGAGAAGAGGGGGGTGCTAACGTGAAGGGCATAGACTTTTAGTGCTATTTTCTTTATCTATTGTAAACGCGTCACTTAAACCGTATCTAATTTGAAAGTTTGAGTGTTTAATTGAAGTCAACTTTAATCTCTAACTAAAATCCAAAATTAAGCAGGGTAACGGGTATGGGTACTTGGATCAAAGAAACCGATAACGCCATTTATTTAATGGAAGGTGGTTACTACATTTCTAAAATTTCGAAATACCCATCTAAGTCTAATCCGCAAGAAAAGGTGGTTAATGTAACGGCTATGAAATCCTGGTTTACTCGGGCTGACGCCCCTCGGGGGATGACAGTCTCAAGCGGTGGCCCAGAGCCACAGCCCTTACCAGCTCGGGTAAAGCCAGTGACTGATCAAGCAGGGCCTAAACGAACCAACGCCAACGGACTCCAGTTGATCAAGTCGTTTGAGGGGCTCAGGTTAGAAGCCTATCAAGACGCAGTAGGTGTTTGGACCATTGGCTATGGGACTACGCGCAATGTAACACCTGGGATGAAAATCAGCCAGGACAAAGCAGAAGAATTTTTGAGAGATGATTTAGATCGCTTTGAGAAGGCAGTCAACGAAGCAATTACGGTCCCCATCAACGACAATCAGTTTTCGGCCCTGGTGGCGTTTACCTATAACGTCGGGTCCGGGGCATTGCGCAGCTCTACTCTCCGCAAAAAGCTCAACCAGGGCGATACCCACGGGGCCGCCGATGAGTTTCTCCGCTGGAATAAAGCGGGGGGGCGGGTATTAGCAGGGCTAACCCGGCGGCGGCGGGCGGAGCGGGCGCTGTTTTTGGGTGAGGATTTTAGGAAGTTTTTGTAGGCCGCAAAAACGTTCAAGACGAAATCCAACACTGCCTTTACGCTAGAGAGATTAGCGATTAAGCACAGCTATGCCCTCAGCTACCCTGCATCCAGCCTCTCTGCACAAAGAGCAAGCCAAGCTCTGGCGCGTACAAGAGCTCAACAATTTAGAAGTGCTCAAGGCGACCTACATTAATCAGACGTTTACACGCCATACCCACGATTGTTTTGGCTTAGGCGTGATTGAGCAGGGGCAGCTGCACTACTGGGCCGATACAGGTGAGCATGTGATTCCACCGGGGGAGATGGTGGTGATCAATCCAGGTCAGGTGCACTGGGGTGGGGCGCTCAATGGGACGGGCTGTACCTATCGGATTTTTTACCCCCATTGTGAGACGCTCTCGAAAGCAATGCAGTCGGTGGATGAGACGGCGACCGGATTGCCTCATTTTTCAGGGTCGCATGTATGCGATCGCACCCTCGCCCAGCGCCTGATCAAACTGCTCAACGCCCTCGAAGACAACCAAAGCTTTAAACTGCAATGCGAGTCTTACTTGATCACCACCCTGGCCCATTTAATTAGCCGTTACGCCGACCCCGCCCCTGCAATTGCCAAACTGGGCTCAGAAGAACGCGCAGTGCACCTAATCCGCGACTATTTAGAAAGTTTCTACGGTGAGAAGATTGCCTTACAACAGCTGGCAGACCTGGTAGGGCTCAAACCGCTACGATTGCTCAGGGCCTTTCGCAAAGAAATGGGACTGCCCCCCCACGCCTATCTGCTACAGGTGCGAATCAATCGGGCCAGGGCAC
Source organism: Cyanobacteria bacterium J06635_1 (assembly GCA_039820425.1). Taxonomy (GTDB): domain Bacteria; phylum Cyanobacteriota; class Cyanobacteriia; order Phormidesmidales; family Phormidesmidaceae; genus SIO4C1. Next base: position 19,431 of record JBCBQD010000050.1, on the reverse strand, counting down.
TGCTTGCCCAGGGTCGGCCCATTGTTGAGGTGGCTGGGGATACGGGGTTTGCCGACCAAAGCCATCTCACTCGGCATTTCAAACGCTTTGTGGGGGTGACGCCGGGTCAATATGCCTTGGGCTGTTGTCAGCTCGCCTGAGCAACTTTGGCAATGCGTAGACGGTTAGGAATATAGCCTAACAACCCACGGATTGACCGGCTACGGGATTCTTTCACAAATAGCAGCGGCAGGATGCCCACCACACTCAAGCAGCTAGACAGGGTAAATACCAGGGTGAGGTCGCCTGACCCCTCTGCCAACAGGCTCCCAACCGTGGTGCCTAAAAAACCGCTTGCACCGATGACGGCAGCTGCGATCGCAAAATACCCCGACTGCTTACCCACTGGAGCCAGCTCCAGTTGAATATTCGCCGTACACAGCTCCAGGGCAGCCAGCGTCCCCCCTTTCATCACATGCAACAGCGGCAGCCAGAGCCAGAGCGACAAACTGCCCGTGTTGGTAGTCACCCACAGCAGCGGAATCACCGCCGTCAGTAAGCTGCTAATCACCAGCACCGGGCGATTGCCAATGCGATCGGCCAGTCGCCCCCACAGCACCATCATGCTCAGGTGGGCCCCCGCCATCAGCGCACAATACAGAGTGACCCATTGCACATCAATTTGCAGATTATCGAGGAGGAAAAAATTCAAAAACGGCGTACTCAAGTTGAGGGCAAATGTCCACCCCGCCAGATAGAGTAGCAGCGTCAGAAAGTTGGCATCGCGCCAGAGACGGTCCGCCTGACCCTGCGCTTTTTGCTGGGTTTGGGCCTGTTCCTTGGGGTTAATATCCGTCATCCAAAACTGGCATAGCAAACTGACGATGCCCAACACCATACCGATACCGACCACAACGCCGTAGCCTTCTAAAGACCCGCCGGGCCAATGGGTAACTAGCCAGCCGCCCACCGGTACGGTGATTAAAGCAGTCAGACTGGCCAGACTTTTACGGTTACCAAAGTAGCGCCCGCGCAGTTTTTGGGGCACCAACGCCGCCATCCAACTAAGCCAGGAGGCTGCCCCCATCGCGTCTAAGACAAAGCTAACGAGCAAGATGCTAAGGGTTAGCCAGATCAGCGGCTGAGACACCCCCCCTTGACGACTCGCCCAAAAAATACCCGCGGTCAACCCCAGCCACAGCAGTCTTGAAACACTGAAAATCCAGAGACAGTAACGGTGTCGGCTGGTGCTGTTTTCTGAAAAGTACGCCCCCAAAGGCTGTAGCAAATGGGCCAGCATCGGGATAGAGGCCAACAGACCCACCTCAATCGCCCCGGCCCCCAGCTCGATCAAAAAATTACTAATCAAAACGCCTTTGATGACGTTCTCAAACACGGCGGAAAACACCCCGTCTAGCGTAGAGGCTCTCAAACTGGTCCGAACGCTGGCTTTGAGGGGGTCATCTGGGGTCACCAAGGGTTGAGGCTCAACCGGCAGAACGGTATGCTCAACTACCGCAATCTCTGCTGTGATCGGTCTACGCTCAACTTGGTAGGTGGTCATCCTCACTAGGGGCCTACTGGCTAAAAGGGTTTTTAAATGGCTTGCGATTCGCTTCACAAAAACGCTCCCCCGATTTGGCGGAACGTCAGTCTTTTAGGGTATTGCGGTAGCTATAGGGCTGCCTGATTGGTAAAGGGGTTTTAGCGTAAAGGGTTTTTCTATCCCCTTACGTTAACTTGTTATGCTTCGCAAATGTTTGCGCTTCTCAATAAATATGCCCGTAGATAGCAAAGTTTTATGACTTCTTTAGAATAAATTTAACGAGCTTTTGCCCCACAGATTTCTTTCAGGAGTAAGAAAAATGACTTTTTTGACTGGCTGGCTGACAGTTTTCACCTTGGGTCTGATTGCTGTGGTGACCCCAGGGCAAGACTTTGCGCTGACGCTGCGGAATAGCCTGGCCTATTCTCGACGGGCCGGAGTCTATACGGCCTTTGGCATTGGCCTGGGTAATACCATCCATGCCACCTACTCGCTGGTGGGCATTGGGGCGCTGATTTCTCAATCGATTGTGCTGTTTAGCCTGATCAAGCTGATTGGGGCGGGCTACTTGATTTACATCGGCATTAAGTCGCTGAGGGCCAAGCCGGTCAAGGGGCAGGTCGTTCAAACACAATCCCCCCAGCGGGTCGTCGGACGGTTAACTGCTTTTCGCATCGGACTGTTTGGCAACTTGCTCAACCCCAAAGCCACGCTGTTTTTCCTGGCGCTGTTCACCCAAATTATTCAGCCGGGGACGCCGCTCCTCACGCAGGTGACCTACGGTGGCACCGTGGCACTGTTATCACTGGTCTGGTTTGCCCTGCTGGCCCTACTGGTTTCGCAGCGGTGGATTCGGCAAGGGCTGATGGCATTTTCCCACTGGTTAGAGCGGTTAACCGGGGCGGTTTTGGTTTTGCTGGGGTTGAGATTGGCGGTGGCGGAGCGGTGAGACATTGGGCCATGGGTGGTGTGGGTCGTGGGTCGTATACATAGCGACAGCTAAAGAATTTGGCCTGGCCCATAATTAGCTTTGTCTGTCTGATGTTCTTGGCTCACAGCAAATTCTTATTGATGCTTCATTTGCCCCATTAAGACAGTCGATAGATTAGTGATACGGACCATATCCAGTTTGAAATCTTGAGTTTTTCCCGCAGGGCAAACGACAGGTCTAGATATGGCCAAGTTTTAAACGTTCCAAAATGAGGACATTAATCAACATGGAAGAGCAAACCAAAGGCCAACCCGCAGCCATAGAGTCAGAAGAACAAGTTTCACCAGAACAACTCGGTGAAGTGGTCGGTGGCAAAAAAGAGTCTATTCAAGCACAACGGCTAGAGCAGTTAGATACTCACGAGTCTAGTAAAGACGTCAGCAAGGGGCATCAGCAACTACTCGATCAGCTCGATAACCCCGAACTGGCGCAGTGAGCGACATAGTCTAGAAGCTGTAATTGCAAACTTCAAGGACGCGGAGAGGGGAGGACACGGAGACGCGGAGGCGGTGGCCAAGCCGCCATTCAACACTTCGCCCTCCGTCACGTCCTCACCCGCGCCGGCCCTCCCCCTGGAACTATGCCCGCTTTCTCAACTACTGCGTCAAGCGTCGCCTGATGCAGCGGATTGGGGGGCGGTATCGGTTTATTCATGGTGATCAAGCACCCCTCTATTACGGAGAGATCAAGATCAATGCAGACAACCGATACCACGTTATCCCCCGTAACCGACCTAGCGGAGCCTGAGTGGGTCTTTACTGAAGCATGGATAGATCCCATGCTCTCACCGCCATATTTATTGTTGCTGCTGTGTAATGAAGCAGGTCACTGTCAGATCCATGACCCTGCTGAGGGCTATAAGGCAATCTTTAGCAGCGCTAATTACGAAGAAGCCCAGCTTTGGCTCTCAGAAGACGAGTATGAGCGCGTTGACGGACGACTTCTAGCTAAGGAAGCGTTTAGGGAATAGATAATACTAGCTAAAATTAAACTCCTGGATGTCGTAGTCCTTAAGGTCTGTACACATACAATGGAGGCATCACTACAAGGCAATCTTTAAACCAGCATGCAAACGATTCGATTACAGTCCCATGTGGGTGATGATGGCGTCTTACGGCTGCAAATTCCAATTGAGTTACAAGATCAAGACTTAGAGATTTTGCTGGTTTATCAGCCGATTGCTATCAAATCTCAAATTGCAGCCCCAGCATGGCCCCCTGACTTTTTTGAAGAAACGGCTGGATGTCTCCAGGATGATCCAATCGCTAGACCCGATCAAGGCGAGTATGAAGAGTCAATAATCAGCCATGCAAATCGCCTATAAAAACTTCCTCATCCGCGATTGGCAACCGGCTGATCGCGAAGCGGCTGCTCACGTGGTCAAAACCGTTTTAGAAGAATATGGCCTCGGTTGGGAAGCCACCTGCGGAGCTGGTACCGATAAGGATGCCGTCGAGATCGAGCAGTATTACTGGCAAACCGGCGGTGAGTTTTGGGTGATCGAGCAGGCATCTCAGATCGTCGGCACCGGAGGCTATTACCCCATCGAGCGAGATGACAAGGCAGTCGAGATTCGCAAGATGTATTTGCTGCCGGGGGTGCGGGGGCAGGGGTTGGGTAAGTTTTTGCTTAGTCAGTTGGAGGGCGCGATCGCAACCCGAGGCTACCAATCAATCTGGGTCGAAACCGCCACCGTCCTCAAAACGGCCGTGGCGATGTATGAGAAAAATGGCTATCTGCCAGAAGCTCGGGTAGAAACGCCGAGGTGCGATCGGGTTTATCGAAAATCAGTTATTCACCGAAACCCCTGGTAGCGCGTTCAACTGGGCATCGTTCAGCGGGTTGCCGCCAAATTCGCCATACTGACGCGCCAATGCCCCCGTGATACCCGCGTTATAGTCCAGGGCGACTTCATTGGCCACATAGTCTGAGCGAATATCCTGGTAGGCGTTGTCGTCTGGGGCGGTGGGGCCACCCACGACCGCACCGTAGATCGTATGACGGTTATCCCTGGGGTCATTGAAACTGGGGTACCCGGTGGCCGCACGATGGTGGGGCTGCTTAGCAAAGTTATCGCCAAAGCCCACCATGTAGCTAAACTTGTTGGGGTTTTTGCCCAAAATGTAATCGATCTGCTTTTCTGAGAAATTGGTGTAACGCTTGCCGGGGTTATTCACCGTGTCGCCATAGATGCCCGCTACCATCGCCGCCGTGCCTGCCGTACGAACCGAGCCCCACTGACTGTGCCAGGCTAACCCGCCGGGGGTGTATTTAATACCACCTGTGCCGTTGGCCCAGTCGTTGAGTAGCTTCTCTGCATCCTGACGATAGTTAGCCTTGTCGGTGATTTGCGAAAGCAAGACAGCGCTACCCAGCTCTTTGTTATCCCAGCTTTGGGTTGAGTAAACCCCGGTGTAAGATTGCTCTGCCTTAGCCAGATATTTTTGGTCCCCGGTGGCCTTATACAGCCAGGCCGCGCCCCAGGTCAGCTCATCGCCATAGCCGCTCCAGGAGTTATAAAACTTACCGGCATCGGCAATCGAGTCTGAATATTTGCCTCGATAGGTGTCGGCAAAGTCATAGAGCTGCTTGGCGTTTTGCAGCAGCTTGTCGGCATAGGCTTTGTTGGTGGGTCTGAAGATAATCGAGGCCGCGGCCAGGGCAGCAGCAGTTTCTGCGGTGACATCTGAGCCGGGATTTTGAGCATCCACCTTAAACGACGGTCGCGAGAATGACATCGCCTCGTCAAAGGTCTGAGCCTGATGATCGATGTCGCCTGCCCCCACCTGGGCCCAAAACGCTTTGGTTTTGCCATTCTGGGTTTCGTGGGCCTTGAGCAGATAGTCAGTCCCCCACTTAATCGCATCCAGAGCTTCGTCAAGCTGACCGCTCTTTTGGTATGCCCCCCGGTATTCGTCTACCCCCCAACCCAGCAGGGTCATCGAAGCCGCCATGGGGAAGCCAAATTTCACCGTATCGCCCGCATCATAGTAGCCGCCGCTGAGGTCGCGCCCGACATCGGAACCATCGCCCAGGGCAGAATCGCCGCGCCAGTCGATGCGGTTGTCGCTGGGGAGCTTGCCTGAGCGCTGGGCTTCGTAAAATAAAAAGGACTTTTGCAGCGCCTCGCCATAGTTGATGCCGGTCGGGCTGGGTGGATTGCTGGGTGGATTGTCCGGTGGATTGTCCGGTGGATTATCCGGTGGATTATTATCACCAGCAGGCGGTTTAGCGAGGGCTTTGATCTGATTTGCGCTCAGGGCCTGGTTATAAACTCGCAAATCATCCAGGCTCCCGGTCAGGCCAAATTTGCCGATGCCGTTGGCGGTGCCGTTGTGAAATCGGGTGCCCCCGCGCACCGCACCAATCCCGATGTCATCAGAATGTTTCCACAACTGAGAGCCTTTGCCCTTGCCAAATTGTTGACCGTCTAGATAAGCCGTGAAAGCCCCCGCCTGGGTGTTTTTCTGATTGGGGTTGGCGTCTAAAGTCAGGGCGACATGGTGCCACTTGCCAGCGGTAATGTCCGTCGAGAGAAAGGTGCCGGTCCATTTACTCTCGGGCTGGTTCCAGCCGCCAACGTAAAGTTTGCCTTTCTCCAGGTAGATATTGGTCCCACGGGCCGCCCCGCCTGCTTCGTAGACGATTTGTTTGCCACCAGCGGGGGTATCGGCCTTAAACCAGACGGCGACGGTGCGATCGCTATGCACCCCCGTATTAATGTCAGTGCTATCGGCGACGTAGGCATAGTCGGTGTTGGTGTTTAACTGCAACACCTTGCCCCGCCCCGCCGCCGCTTGCAGCTTCGCGCCGCCTGCCAACCAACCTGGATTTTGACGCCCGTCGGGGGAGGTATCGCGGGTTTGTTTGCCAGCCACGTCATCAAAGGTCAGGTGCATCACAAAGTCGTTACCTGTCGAGGCATCCGGGCCAGATGAGGGGGGTGACGCCTCGCCGCCGATCGGCTGCCCATTCAGCACAAAATGGGTGGGCTGCACAGGGCCAGTGCCGGTTTTATTGGCGTTAAAGCCAAACGTCACTGACTGGCCAGGGGCAATCTCAGTGGTCCAGTCGGCACTGCGCAGGGTGTAGGTGTTGCCCTGGCGACTGACCACGTCAACGCCCCAATCTTCTGTAATCGCAAAGGGGGCCTCAAACGTCAGGGTCCAGTCTTTGATGACGGAGGTTTGGTCATTGGTGATCTTGAGACTGGCCGTAAAGCCGCTGCCCCAGTCGTTGACCTTAGAAAAATCGATTATCGCCACGTTAATTTAGCTCCTAAAGATGGCTAAAGACACTGTGGAGATGCACCGGGGAAATGCACCGGCACCCCAGAAACCCGGTTTCTGATTAGAATTTCAAGCAGCTAGCGGATTTTGTGCGATCGCGCCAGTATTTGCCCCCAAAGCATTCGCCCCTAGCCCACTCGGCACAAACTCGATAATGCTGTAGGTGCCTGCTTGGTCAGTTGCCAACTGGTAGCTTAGGGTTTGACCTGACGGGGCTTTGCCATAGCTGCTCTGGGGGGCATCCCATAGCAGAGAGGCTTCGCCTTGAACAGTGACTTTCTTCCAGTCGCCTGTCGGGGCGGATGATTCGGCTTCTAAAACTATCTGACCATTTTTACCTAGAAATACGCTGTTGGGTGAGGGTTGGGTATCCATTTGAAAAATCTTCCTCAACGGGTAAGCAACATGAACTCAGCCTGCTTAAGCGCCTACAGGAGAAACTGTCTGAATGTCCTAGCGTGTGAAATTCCTCGGAGGTTAATTGCTGGGAGGGTTAAAACCGTTTGAGTGCCGATGACCGTCGAAACCTAGCGCAGCAAAGCCAGCCTGTGACTTAGCACTTGTGATCTAGCACTTGTAGGGAAGCGCTGGGAGTTTGCTAATCGACGGCGATGGGTTGGAGAACACGCTCAGATTTCGGCCCGCTTTTGCAAGCTTGCTGAAACCTTTAAATCTTAGGCAATCTACAGAGGGGTGTCTTGGCGTTTCTTGTGATCACTAGGCTAATCCTGTGCTGTTCAGTCTCAATATATTGAGAAGAAGTAACATTAATTTACAAAGCCTTGTTTTTTGTAGAATCAAAGCCCGGAGGGGGTTAAACCAAATACTCAGTCTTTGTCTTGCCCCTTTTATAGATGCTCACTATAATCGCGGGGTAATTCGCTTCTAATCACTGTGATTGCTATCTATCCGGGCAGCTTTGATCCCGTTACTCGGGGTCACCTCGATATTATTACGCGCAGCAGCCAGCTCTATGAAAAGGTGATCGTGGTGATCTCGCGAAACCCTAATAAAAAGCCGCTTTTCACCGTCGAAGAACGCATGGCTCAAATCGAAAAAGCGATTCACCATTTATCTAATGTTGAAGTCGATAGCTTTGACGGACTAACGGTCACTTACGCCCGAGAGCGCCAGGCTAAAGTATTGTTAAGAGGACTGCGCGTTCTGTCGGATTTTGAGAAAGAACTCCAAATGGCGCATACTAATAAGACGTTGGCAGATGACATTGAAACGGTTTTTCTGGCCACGTCTACTGAGTATGGCTTTCTAAGCAGTAGTCTTGTAAAAGAAATTGCAAGGTTTGGTGGTGCCATCAGCCACCTTGTTCCTGAGCATGTTGCGCTTGATATCGAGAGATGCTACCGCAGAACCCTTCCTTAAACGACCCTCAACGGAATGGCCAGATGTCTTTAGGCAATAGCCAAATGCCTTTAGGTAATGGCCAAATGCCTTTAGGTAATGGCCAAATGCCTTTGGAGGGTGACACTGGCTATCAGCAGCCGCCTGCCCGGTTTGATGTGCTAGAAGCACTCAACCAGATCGAGGAACTGATTTTAGACAGTCCCCGTGTGCCCATGAGCGGTCGTACGCTGATTAACGAGGATGAAATCCTGGATCAACTCGATAGCATTCGCCTTAACTTACCCAGTGCTTTCCAAGACGCCACTCAGCTATTGCAACAGCGGGATGAAATCCTGTCTGACTCTGAGCAGTATGCCCAAGAGATCGTCTCAACCGCCGAAAAGCAAGCCGCTGCTATTCTCAACGATATGGCGATTATTCGTCAGGCTGAGCAGCAGGCCCAGTTGGTGCGATCGCAAACCGAGCAAGAAGCCGCTGCCATGCGCGCCAAGACCCTGGCCGAGATCGAGCAGCTCCAGCGTCAGGCCCGCCAAGAATGGGAAGACATGCGCAGCCAGGCCGTGGCCGAGTGTCAGGCCATCCATCAAGATGCCGATGCCTACGCCGATCAAGTTTTACAGCGGATGGAAAGCCAGTTTAGTGAAATGCTCGGCGTGCTGCGCAACGGTCGTCAGCAGCTTTACACCAAGCAGCAGCGTCTGCTCGAATCTGACCCAGAGTCCCGCCGCGAGTTGCCAACTGGCCAGCCTCCGATAGACCCTCGCCAGCGACAGCAGATTGGCATGACCCAGCCTCGCCCAACCCAGCCGATGCAGCCCCCCAGGACGCCACGCCAGCGCCGATGATTGGTTACCTTAAAGGCACCCTGGCAGATATCCAAAAACTCAACAACGGGCGCGTCATTATCACCCTTGATGTGCAGCAGGTGGGCTACGAGATGCAAATTACCGCCCGCCAGATGAGCCATCTGCCGCCAGTGGGGGAACCTGTCCAGATTTTCACCCATTTTCAAAACCGCGACGATCAGCCGGTCCTCTTTGGCTTTAGCTCTCGAGCTGAGCGCGATGTCTTTCGTCTAGCCACCAGTGTCAGCGGCATCGGCCCCCAAATGGGCATGGCCCTGCTCGATACCCTGAGTCTAAATGATTTTATCCAGGCGGTGGTGTCAGGCAATGCCCGGGTCTTGTCTCGCACCCCCGGCGTAGGTTCAAAAACTGCCGAGCGGGTGATTTTAGAGCTCAAGACCAAACTCTCTGAATGGCGACAGCAAGCAGGTTTGATAACAGCCCCCGCTAGCGGTCCCGCCTCGGTCGTGCAAGAAGACGTGGAAATGACCCTGCTGGCCCTGGGGTACTCCAATCGCGAGATTACCCAGGCCCTGGAGGCCGTTGGACGCAGCACTACTCTGAGTAAATCCGCCGACACCGAAGAGTGGATTCGCGAGGCAATTGCTTGGCTGAGTCGATAAGCAGCCAGAAACCGGGTTTCTTTGGAAATCTTTCTAAGTTTTGCCAGACCCTTGATCAGAAACCCGGTTTCTATCGATCAGGAAAAACTGTAGCAAGTTATACTGATTAGGCTTTGGGATGGGAGACCTGACATGAAAAAAATTCTGGCCGTTATTCGACCTTCACAGCTAGACGCCGTTCGAGATAGCTTGGTGGAAGCCGAGATCGTTGGCATGACTGTTTCTAATACAAGGGGGTTTGGGCGACAAAAGGGGCAAACCCAAAGCTATCGCGGCCAAACCTACAAAGTTGAGTTTTTGCAAAAGCTCAAGCTTGAAATCATCGTCCCCGATGATAAAGCCGACCTGGTGGTTGAAAAGGTATCTAACGCTGCCCGCACGGGGGAGATTGGCGATGGCAAAATCTTTGTCACCCCCGTTGAGGCGGTGTATCGCATTCGCACTGGCGAACGGGATGAGGCAGCGATTTGATTTCTAGATGTCTACCTGCAGAAATCATTAGGTATGCCAAAATAGGAGCATACGGCTCAGGCAGTTCCTGTGACGACGACATTTTTGAAGAATTTACAACCCACAATCAGTAAAGTCGAACAGCTCAGCGACTCAGGAAACAACCTGATTGAGGAGGCTCGACGGCAGCTCGAAGATGCTTTCAAATCGTCAAACCATTTTGATAGAGCCATCCGATCTAGTCTGTTAAAAGATTGGAAAACTGCTTGGGAGCCATTTCTGGCTGAGCTAAATGGTCTATCTTTTTCTAAAAAAGCACAGGCTATTGCAGAATTGATCAGACGATTGCATTCGTTCAGAGATCGATATAACCACACGCTAGATCCTAATTTTCTAGAACAGATAGACTTTTTATCCAATGGCTTACCAGCGGTTCAAGCAATGCTGAACGGCTTGTCCTTAATCGTTGAAGAGCCAAAACGTCAAAGAAAGCAAATTAAAGTTATCGAGCTTATATCTAACGGATTTGAAATAGTTGCTGATAACCTTGTCCTTTTTTCTGATTGGCTGGTTCGACAAGAAAACGATCAAGAAGCTCTTAAATCGTTTTCAGAACTTGCCAATCTCAATGCCTTAAATAATTGGTTCAATACCCTCAAATTTAGAAGTAATGATGAGAGGGAGATGGCATCACACTATAAAAAATCAATCCTCAGATCAATGAAGTCTATGTTATGGGATTTAGATGCGACGTTGGGCCAGGCCGTGGTTCCCTACGTACTTGATAGTGAGGTATTTTACCTTGATGCAGACTCCGCAGAAGGAAAGGCTCTAAAGCGATCGAACCACTTGGACTCAGAAGATCATGCTGATTGGATAGTCGTTGAACCTGATAGTGAGATAAACATCAAGATCCTGAGAGAGCGCATAGAAGCACGTGGCTACCAGGTATCAACTGAAAATACATCCTCAAGTGATCAGTGAAGATTTACCTGCTCTACCAAAGGATTTACAGGTTGATTTCCAGAAGATTTTCAAGCCTGTTTTGCAACTCGACCCACATAATTGTGCTAGTTTGCCATGCCACAACTTAAAGGGAAAGTTGCTCAACGGCAAGGCGCTTGAAGTTGCATTTGAGGGTGACAAAAATGAATATCGATTGGTCTACAGGATTTTTGAAAAACCCAGCCCAAGACATGTGGCAATTCTCAGCTTTGGTAAGCATGATCTGGCATACGAAATGGCGCAGGCTCGTCGTAAAAAAAAGTGAGTTTACATCTCCTCCAGGGCTGCCTGTGCCGCCTGCTTCTCGGCGTCTTGCTTCCGGCGACCTGTCCCCTGACCGTAGGCTTTCCCCTGAATTCGCACTTCTGCGGTAAATTCCTTGGCGTGATCGGGGCCGCTTTCTTGAATGATGTGGTACTCGGGCACGACACCCACATGTTCCAAAGCCCAGGTTTGTAATCGGCTTTTGAAGTTGACCTGGAATGCCGTTTTAGAAACCTTATCGGCCACTGCATCAAACATAGGCCATACATAGTCGCGAATGGCCTGGATATCATTGCCCATATCAATAAAATAGGCTCCAACAATCGCCTCAAAGGCACTGCACAGAAGCCGATCACTTTTTCGACCGCCGCTATTTTCTGCCCCCAGGCTCAGCCGCAGATGCTGCTGTAGGCCCAGCTCTTTTGCAAAGTGGCTGAGCTGAGCTTCGTCTACCAAGGCCGCCCGCAGCGGGGTTAGCTCTCCCTCGGGGCGATCTGGATAGCGCTGAAACAGGTATTCGCCACTGATAAAGGTCAAAATGGCATCACCGAGAAACTCTAGACGCTCATTGTCAACGCCCTCTGAGGGATGCTCTTTGGCGTAGGATTTATGGGTCATGGCCCGTTGCCAGAGCGTCATATCTTCAAAGGGCGGAATATAAAAAATCTCCATGCTTTAGCCCCGAGCCCTAGCCCTGCCCTGCCACCCAGGCTTCTACACCATCGGCCAGGGTGGCGGCGAGGGCTCGCTGAGCAGCTGGATCAGTGATCCACTCAAATTCGTTGGGATTGATCATAAACCCCAGCTCTAGTAAGACGCTGGGGGCGACGGCGGGGCGGGTCAGGGCGAGATTATTCCAATAGACACCGTAAACAGGCCGGTCTAGCTGTTCGACCAGGTAATTGTGTAAAAACAGGGCCAGGTCATGGGCCTGGGGATGATACCAAAAGGCCCCAATACCAGCGGTGTTTAGGGCGTCGCCGCTATCGGGCAAAGCGTTGTAGTGCAGACTCAGGGCCAGGGTGGGCTCTTCTCGATTAATCACATCTACGCGGTCTCGAGGATAGAGGTCATCGTCACCCTCACGGGTCATGATCACGGTCGCTCCTCGGGCTCGCAGTTCGTCGCGCACCAGTTTAGAGACCAACAGCACCACATCCTTTTCGGGATAGCCATTGGGGCCTCGGGCTCCCAGGTCTTCGCTGCTGCCATGGCCCGGATCGATGAGAATTCGGGTACCTTGCAAGGGCGAGGTGCCTGAATTCTCGGGCGGATGACGCAGGGACAAAATCAGACTGGACCCTTCGTAGCGAAGCTTATAGCCCCACTGCTGGGCGTTCTTAAAATGAAACGTGTAGGAAGCTTTGTCCGGTAAGATTGGCTGCCAGTCCATGCGCTCGACCACCGGGTCGTCTGAGAAATAAATCGTGTCGGTTTGGGGGGTGGTGTTGTGCAAAATTAGAGTGAGACTGGTGGTGTCTTGTTCAACACTCATAGGCACGGGCACAACCATGGGAAAGATCACCTCGGTCCAGCCCTCAACTTGCTGCGATCGCACCCCTCGAATAATCGTCCGAGGCGGTACCGGGCTCTCAAACACCCGCACTTCGCTCTCCCGAATCCAGGCACCGTAGTCCAGACGAACCCACTCGCCCTCGCGCCCGGTAATCGACGCCTGGGTGCCCTCGGGCAGCGGCGTCAGCCGAGAATAATCGGTGCTGGGGCCCGTGCGAGCAATCCCTGAGTCAACGGTCACCTCGGCCACGTCAAAGTTCACAGGGGAGAGGATACTGACCGAGCCTGCCCCGACCTGACTCACGGTTTCGCCATCCAGAGTAAGGCGAAACTCCGGGCTACCGAAGTTACCGGGTTGGTTAAAGGTGGCACAGCCGCCGTACTGGGTTGCCGTCACCTCAATCGGAGCGGTTTGATCGGTCAGTACGGCATAGTTCGGCGGTAGCTCGGCTCCTAAGGGCTGGGGCTGGAGGGGAATGGTTTGATCGGCTAGGCGGACAGAGACGGTGGCCTCAGGGGGGGCGATCGCACCAAAGCAAATCAGCTCCCCCGGCTGGCGCACAATATTCGTCGCGGGGGTCAGTGACGACTCTGCAAAAGCCACCCCGGCTGGCGCAGGCGTCGTCTGCGGCAGGCGCGTGATATTTAGGGTCAGCGACTCATTGCCCTGGGTCAGGGTAAAGCGGTTTTCCCCCATCGATAGCGGCAGCGTAGGCGCAAAATGACCATCCGGGCTACGGTTCTCAATTTCCTCACCGTTGATGCGGACCTCATCATCGGGGGCCGCGGTGCCAATAAAGAAAATCCGATCGGCAGTCGTTTCATGATTTTCGGGAGGGTAGGCCACAAATAAAGCCTGATTCGCCAAAGCTTGATCTGCCAAAACGGGCTGACTCATATTCACGGTGCCCATGAACCCGATCACCCCAATCAACCCGCTAACCCTCGTCAGGCGCATATTCTACCCATGTGTAAATGTTTTCAAGCTTCTAGCCTACCCCTCTGAGTGGTGCGTTAGTCAATGTTATTCCTGGTGTCCATACGAAGCCGGTTGTGTTGAACACACCCTACGACTTCTCCCCTGCCTCCCCATCTCCCCCTGCCTCCCCACTTCCTCACCCCAAACCTCAAACCCTATGGCACAATTAACGGGTTGATTTGAGCAGGGCAGCTTGACTCTGGGGTTATGACTAAATTTGTTTTTGTTACTGGCGGCGTGGTTTCGAGTATTGGCAAAGGCATTGTAGCGGCAAGTCTGGGCAGGCTGCTTAAATCCCGCGACTACTCGGTTTCTATTCTTAAGTTAGACCCTTACATCAACGTAGATCCGGGCACCATGAGCCCATTTCAGCACGGTGAAGTGTTTGTCACCGAGGACGGCGCTGAGACCGACCTCGATTTGGGTCACTATGAACGCTTTACCGACACCTCCATGTCGCGGCTCAATAGCGTCACCACTGGCTCGATCTACCAGGCTGTGATTAATAAAGAGCGGCGCGGCGACTACGAAGGCGGCACAGTTCAAGTCATTCCCCACATTACCAACGAAATTAAAGAGCGCATCCATCGGGTCGCCCGCAACCGCAACCCGGACGTGGTGATCACTGAGATTGGCGGCACCGTTGGCGATATCGAGTCACTGCCGTTTTTAGAAGCGATTCGCCAGTTTCGCAAAGAGGTGGGACGGCAAAACGTCATCTATATGCACGTTACCCTGATTCCCTGGATACCGGCGGCGGGGGAGGTCAAAACCAAGCCCACCCAGCACTCCGTCAAAGAGCTGCGCTCCATCGGCATCCAGCCCGACATTCTCGTTACCCGCTGCGAAAAGCCTATTGAAGACCACATCAAGGAAAAAGTCTCTAACTTTTGTGATGTGCCAGTGCAGTGCGTGATTCAGTCTACAGATGCCCGCAGCATTTACGAAGTGCCCCTGCGGCTTGAACAAGAAGGATTGGCTGAGCAGGCACTACAGCTGCTCAATCTAGACCAGCGGGAACCCAACTTAAGCGGTTGGTCTACCCTCGTGGATCGGCTCTATCGCCCAACCAAACAACTCGATATTGCCATTGTCGGTAAGTACGTTAGCCTTAATGACGCCTACCTGTCTGTGGTAGAAGCCCTAAGGCACGCTGCGATCGCAGTCGATGCCGATCTCAATATTCGCTGGGTCAGCTCCGAAGACATCGAAGACCAGGACCCTGAAATCTTCCTCGCCGGGGTCCACGGCGTTGTCGTCCCCGGCGGCTTTGGAAGTCGCGGCATTGAGGGCAAAATCCGCACCGTTCGCTACGTGCGAGACAAGGGCATTCCTTTCCTCGGGCTGTGCCTCGGGATGCAGTGCGCCGTGGTGGAGTGGGCGCGCAATGTCGCCAATCTGGACAATGCCAACAGCTCTGAAATCAACCCTGAAACCAGCAACCCGGTGATTAATCTGCTGCCTGAGCAAGAGGACGTGGTTGATTTGGGCGGCACCATGCGGCTAGGGCTTTACCCCTGCCGACTGGAGCCTAACAGCCTGGCCCGTCGGCTCTATCAAGAAGAAGTCGTCTATGAACGCCACCGCCATCGGTATGAGTTTAACAACGCCTACCGCAATCTGTTCTTAGACACCGGCTACAAAGTCAGCGGCACCTCCCCCGATGGCCGACTGGTGGAGATTATCGAACATTCAGATCACCCCTTCTTTATCGCCAGCCAGTTTCACCCCGAGTTTCAATCGCGCCCCAACACGCCACATCCGCTGTTTTTGGGTCTGGCAGAGGCTGCGTTGCAACGGGCTAAGCAGTCGGGGCAGCTGGAGCTTACTGAGTTGCAGCAACCGCAGGAGGTGGGGTTGGTTTAAGAGGGGCAAGGGAGATAGGGGAGATGGGGGAGACGCGGGGACGTGGGGACGTGGTGTTCAGAAGGGAAGCGGAGTAGGGTAGGTATTGCCCACCACCTCAAAGTGACCCAGAATTGTCAGGTTTGACGATCAGCATCCCCATCACCTGGGCTTTTTGAGTGGGGTCGGCGGTGGTGATCGCGATATTGATTTCGCCGTCGCTTAGCTCAAAGGGGTAGGGTCCATAGCGAGCCCACTGCTTAAAGGGGAGGTTGCCCATGGCGTCTTCTACCATTTGGCCTTCGATTTCAACGCTCATGGTGCGCTGGGTGCCGCGCTCGTTTTCCATCACCCAGAGATACAGGTCGTACTGGGCCCCATAGAGAACCTGGTTGATTTCGAGTCTGCCGAGTTTTGCGATCGCGCTATTCAACATCGCCTGGGTGTCTTCATCTACCCCTGGCTTAGGCGTTAGCTCCGTAGCAATCGCCTCTACTTCTCGCAGCATCATGCCGTTGGCCTTCGAGTCATCCTGCGAAGTCCAGCGATAGCCATCGATTTCAATCCCCCCAGCCCCATTGAAATTAACCCCTCTTACCAAAGCCCCTTCAATCGGCGGAGCGCTGACTGGCTCTGGTTGTGAACAAGCCACGAACAGCAGGGTGGGTATCAAAGCACAGGCCTTTTGCATGGGAACTCTCCTGGGGCAGCAAATCTCGTTGCATAGCAACCACCCCCCTATTAAGGCCAATCCTATCGAGCCAGTTTAGTCGGATTAAATTCAGTGCCGAAAAATTAACATTATTACCCAGAGGCAGGAGCCGTTAGTTCACATAGCGAAGCATTTGCGGCATTTTTCTGCGAACGATGCCATATTCAATATGAACTGGATTTGATGCAAGGTTGGCATGGTTGACTTATTAAGCCTGGCAGGGGCAGCTGCTGGTCAGTTTTTAGTCAAGGAGGTGCTGGGAACGTTAGCGAAAGAGGCACTGGAAGACTACGTTAAAGACTTTTTCAAAGACAGCCTTTCGGACGCAATTGCCGCTCACGCCCCTCTGCCGCTCAAAAAGGCCATTGCCCAGGCGCTTAAAGAATTTCTGAAACTATTTCAGGCTGAGCTAGAGTATGCCGGGTTGCCGGGTGAGTTGATTCACCATGAGTATCAAAAACCGCTGAAGCAGTTTTTGAAAGATCCAGAAACTAAGCAGTTTTTGGGTAGACCCTTTGACCCAGAAATTAAAAAGCTAGAGGGCGATCTGCTGGCCGCCAAGTGGGAGAGCCTCAGCCTGAGCCAGCTACCGAACGATTTTGACTGGTTGCAGCTCACTAATCAATATGTCCGGGCGGTGAAGGGCATCATTCGCGGCGATGGGGAACTGCGTCAGCAGCTTGATCTGTACTACCAGGAAGCGATTAAAGACAGTCTCAAAGCCATCAAAGGCATCCCCGTTGATTTTGATCTGAAAAAATATCAGGAAGCCCTGCAGGAAAAATTTGGCAGCCTCAAGCTCGACTCGCTGGATACAACCGGGGCAGCCTACAACAGCCTGCGGCTGTGGCGTATGTTCATTCCCCAGGATGTGCGGGAATGTCATGAATTTACACCCCAGCTCTATGAGCTACCCAAAGAGCAGCTACTGCGGCTACACGCCGAGGGCGAGATCGAGGCGCTGCTAGAAGCAGATACGATTGAGCGCTATCGACAAACCTACACAGAGCGACCGATCCAGTCGGTGCTGGAAGTGATCGGCCTGGACCCACCCGCCCCGGTCGGCGCGCAGCCCCCGGCCCCCAAACCGCCCAGCCGTTCACCCGTGCCACAGGCAGTGATTTTGGGCGATCCGGGCTCAGGAAAATCGACGCTGCTGCAGTATGCAGCGCTGAGCTGGGCAGAGAAACCGCTGAGGGAGCTGAAGGGGCAGCCTATCCCACTGTTGATTGAGCTACGCACCTATGCGCGGGATAAGGCCGCAAACAAATGCAGCCATTTTCTCGACTATTTGCACAACGGCAACACAGCCTGTCGCCTGAATCAAAACCAGCTGCACCAGCTACTGAAAACGGGCAACGCTGTGGCGCTATTTGACGGCGTCGATGAGGTCTTTGACCCGGCCCTACGGGAAGAAGTGGTCAACGACATCCATCGCTTTAGCAACAACTACCCGACCACTCAGATTGTGGTCACCTCGCGCTGGCTGGGCTATAAAGCCGAGGCACTGCGCAACGCCGGGTTTCAGCACTTTATGCTGCAAGACCTGAACGATGAGCAGATTGCCGATTTTATCAACCGCTGGCACGAACTGACCTTCAGACCCCAGGACGAAGCCGACAAAATCCGCAAGCGCGACCGGCTGCAAAAAGCCATCCAAGACTCCAAAGCCATCCATGAGCTGGCCGGGAACCCACTGCTGCTGACAATGATGGCGATTTTGAACCGCAACCAGGAACTGCCCCGAGACCGGGCTCGTCTGTACGAGCGGGCATCAGAAGTACTGCTGCACCAGTGGGATGTGGAGCAAAAGATCTTAGAAAACGATCGGCTCAAAGACCTATCGATAGACGTACGTGACAAGCAGGCCATGCTGCGCAAGGTGGCGTATCACATGCAGGCGGGCGAGAAAGGCCTGGCGGGAAACGTGATCAGTCGCGAAGACCTAGAGCAGATTTTGACAGGCTATTTGAAGACGATTGATGTTGACCAGGCGCGGGTGGTAGCGCGACTGATGATTGAGCAACTGCGATCACGGAATTTTATCCTGTGCTATCTCGGGGCAGATAGCTATGCGTTTGTACATCGCACGTTTTTGGAGTATTTTTGCGCGTGGGAATTTGTTTGGCAGTTTGAGCGAGAGCAAAAAATTGATATTGAGTATCTCAAAACTGAGCTATACGGCAAACACTTTCAGGATGAAGCCTGGGATGAGGTGCTCAGGCTAATTGCGGGAATGATTCAGCCTAAGTTTGTGGGTCAAATCATTGACTACTTGCTAGCTATCAAAATTGATAAAAGAAGTTATATAAACCGGGAATTTGAATATCTAATTAAGGTATTGATTTACGGAGGAATTCAAGGATTTGTGAAGTTGGCTGGAATCAAGAACCTTTTATTAGCCGCTTATTGTTTCAACGAGGTCAGTAACCGCCACGAGATTGGAATAGCAGAGAACTATTTATTAGATACTCTTAAGCACGAAGTCGAAAGGACATATCCTCACCTGTTAGATGCAGAAGCCGCCGAGACTATTATTCTGCAAATTTCAACTTTGTGGCCCTTATCTAGTACGCAGTCTTGGCTAGAAAACTGTCTTCAGTTTTCAGCAATATCTTATGCTCCATCAGCGGCTCTGCAGGCAATTGCTCATACTTGGCACAAGCCAGAAACAAATTATCTATTAAAAGACCTTACTCAGTTTGACGAAAATTACAGCATACGCCGCAGTGCTATCAAAGAGTTAACCCGCAGCTGGAAAGACGACCCCGAAACTTTGCCAATTCTGAAAGAACGGGCTCAATCGGATGACGATAGGAGAGTGCGCAGAAGTGCTATCGAAGAAGTAGCTCGGGGCTGGAAAGATGACCCTGATACCTTGCCATGGCTGAAAGAACGCGCTCAGTCCGATGAAGATGCCAATGTACGCTGTAGCGCTGTCGAAGAGGCAGCTCGGGGCTGGAAAGATGACCCTGATACCTTGCCATGGCTGAAAGAACGCGCTCAGTCCGATGAAGATGCCAATG
>JBCBQD010000049.1:0-26690 GCA_039820425.1 Cyanobacteria bacterium J06635_1 | reverse complement strand
TCAAGACTACGCTGACGGAAACGGTTAGACCTGAGTCAGCAGGCTGTGTTGCAAAAAAGCGATACCTTTTGTGATCGCAGGGGAGTCTAAGTCATCATCGATCGTATCTGCTCATATCCCATGCATTCATCAGAACCGTTCAAGTGGCGTCACTTCCAACCCAAGATCATCCTGCTGAATGTGCGGTGGTATCTGCGCTATAGCTTGAGCTACCGGGATTTGGAGGAAATGATGCGCGAGCGTGGGCTCAAAGTCGATCACACCACTATCTATCGTTGGGTTCAGGCTTACAGCCCGGAGGTAGAAAAGCGTTGCCGCCCTTATCTCAGGCCCACCAATGATTCCTGGAAGGTGGATGAGACCTACATCAAAATCAAAGGAGTTTGGAAGTACCTCTATCGAGCCGTCGATGCTGAGGGGAATACCCTCGACTTCATGCTCAGTGCCCAACGCGATGCCAAAGCCGCCAAACGCTTTCTAAAGAAGGCACTCAATGCACCACACACCGTAGAACCCAGGGTGATCACCATCGATAAGAATGCGGCCTATCCGCCTGCGAACTGCCAAGTCAGCGCTTGTGCTATCGATGAGTTAAAGAAAGACGAAGCTCTACCGAAAACGACGGAAACCCGGCAGAGCAAGTACCTGAACAATACAGTCGAGCAGAGTGAGATCGACAGGGTTATTCTCTCCTCAAAAGCTTTTTACAACAGAGCCTCGATTCTGGTGCTGGTAGAGCTCGTCAGTGGGTTTATTTTCACCGACGTTGAATGTGAGAATCGTCGCTATGAGACCTGGATGGACCAGATCGCCAGCTAGTGGAAACCCGACGTCCCCGGCTCAAATCACGCTATCAACAAACCGCCAGCGAGGCCTTCGACGTACTGATGGAGAAAGTCATGCCCCGACATCAGCTACAACCTTTGCACGCAAACGCTTTCCCGGCTTAAGTTGATACCCACAGAAAGACGAGTAAAATCTAAGTCTCAGTCTACATGGTCAGCGATCTGCGTTAAAAACTCGCCATGTTGACCGCTTTCTGACGCTACTAATTCGGCCAGCAAGGATTGGGTGAGCTGATTACGTTCTAAGCCATCTGGAGACAGTCTGGCTTCTCGCAGAGCATCATACCAGTAGCCGGCACTGGCATAGATATCCGCTTTCTCTGAAGGGGTTTGGGCCCTATCCAGGGCGAGGGTGAGTTCTGCCGGAGGCGTTTTGACGTCTATCACTGACACAAATGACTGATCATAGATTGGCGAATCTGGCGTACAGGCAATGCGCACCTGCCAGAGGTAACGCTGATCGGCCCTGAGTCCAGATTCATTCGTTGGTAAGGTAAACTCAACAATCCCTGAAGCGTTACCCACATACTCTAGCAGCTGCACCAATTCATTGGGTTGGTCTTGTTGATCGAGGGTATAGAAAGAAACTTCGACGCGATAAGTATCTGTCGCTGGCACAAACCAGGTCAGAGTTGGGGTTGTCGTTGTCGTTTGACCAACATGGGTCGTTGGTGCCAACACCGTGAGAGGGATTTCGTATTGTTCACCACAGCCGTTACGCGATCCGTTAGACACCAGCGGGCCACTTGGCGGATCACCCGATGGCGGCTGGTACTGTTGAGCCCATGTCGTTGTTGTGAATACAGACGCGAGTAGCAAACTGGCCGCCAGTTGATAATAAGCCGTTGTTGTTAGAATCCCTTTAATGAGATGTTTAGCAGATTGCTGTACTGTTGCATTTTTTATCGTCTCCATGATCAGATTGTCTCTCAGGAACAGTTACAATATGGCTGTTTGTATAACCTACTTTGGTAGGTGTTAGGTATTAGCTGTTAGATACCAGATACTAGGTAGAATAGGTAAACCTGGCACCTAACATCTATCCAGATCTTAAGTTGAGCCTGGTTTCAACCGATGTAAAGTTTGGTTGCGGTTGTCATTTGTTTGATGCTCATGTGTTTCATTGCACCTACTTTAGCGAAGATCCCTGGTAGAAAAAATCCTGAAAGGATCGTATTTATTCAGGTTTAAATTCAGGTTTCTTCAGATCTTGGGGGCAGCCGCTCAAGTTTGGACTGGCTGGTGCAAGCCTGTATCCGAATTGCGAATATATCGGGATGAGGCAATTCGCTATGCTAGAGCCAAGCCGTAGCGTCGCCTTTACCTGTGAGTTTGTCATGCAAGCTAGTGAAGCCCTCCTCGAATCAGCAGAAGCCTTTATTTATGAGCATACGGGTGTTTATCTCAGCGATTTACAAAGGGTGATCCTTTTAGAAGCGTTGAGTAATAGCCCTAAACGGAAAACCTATGAGCAAATTGCCGCTGAAGCTGGATATTCGCCTACTTACGTGGGTCAGGTGGTAGGGCCTCAGGTCTGGCAGATACTCTCTGAGGCGATGGGTGAAAAGGTGACAAAATCTAGTGCTCGGGCTGTGTTACTACAAAAACTTCAAATTGCTAAGCAGGCTGACACTAAAGCAGCGACGGAGCTGCCCGCTATGCGATCGCACCCTTCACTCCCTCCAGACTCAGCACCCTCATCTGACACGGCACCGACAAACCGGGCTAAGGTCCCCAAGGCTGTCATCTTACTGGTTGACGACCAGCCCCGAAATCTAGCTTTGCTATCTGACATGCTAGAGAACGAAGGATACGGCGTGCGTCAGGCGCTGAATGGGGCCATCGCGCTGAGAGCTGTCTCGGTGGCCCCCCCGGATCTGATCCTGCTGGATGTCAATATGCCGGAGATGGACGGCTATGAAGTGTGCCGTCGCTTAAAAGCAGATAGCCACACCCAGTCAATCCCGGTGATTTTTGTCAGCGCACTGCATGAAGTCTGGGATAAGGTACAGGCGTTTTCAGTGGGTGGCGGCGACTATATTACCAAACCCTTTAAGGTGATAGAAGTGATCGCCCGCATTGAAAATCAACTGGAATTTCAGCGATCGCAACGGCAACGTTCATTACTGGCGGCACAGCTTCAGTATGCCAATCGGGTGTTACAAGCGGTGGGGGTGCTCGATGCGGTCTTAGGGCTGGTGAATCGGAATTTTTTTGATACGGCCCTCCAGTCTGTTTGGGAACAAGGCGTGAGATCACACTCTCCGCTCAGTCTGATTTTGTGCAGATTCAATTCGCCACAGCCCCCAGAAGCCCTTGATTGGTCCCCCATTGTCCAGACAGTGTTAAGTACGGTTCAGTATCCAAATGCGCTTGTGGCCAGCTATGGAGCTCATACCGTTGCAGTGTTGTTGCCTAACGTAAAAGCTTCCCAGGGCAAGGCTTTGGCCTGGAAGCTAAACGCCGCGCTCACAGGCCATGTGAAATCTATGGGACTCATGATCACCGTGGGGGGAGTTAGCCAGGTGCCCGCCGCCGACGCCCCGATAAGAGATCTGATTGAGAAGAGTGAAAATGTGCTCCGGTCGGCCACACAAGAACAGTCTGGGCCAGTGTTTCAAGCTTTTTTAGAAGGGGCGTGAGCAAGGCTAAGAAAAAGCCTGACGACCTGTTGAGCTTTAAAAGAGATCAAAAGCCTCTCTAGCCATGGACAGATGCATTCGTTCATTGCGCGTCAGGTTAGCTACTGTCATGTAAGGACTCCAAGGATAACCATTGTCGTACGTTCTCGCGTACTCACTTCAATCAAAAAGCTTGTCCTTAAGCCGTTGGCAATCTAAAGCTCGGTTACAGTTAGAATGTCAGTATTTGGGAGGGTAGTTTGGTTGGGGTTTAGGGTCTGGCGCAGAATTCGTAAACAGACAGCCGGTTTACAGGTCGGGCTACTGCCAGGGATGCTGTTCTTAGGACTGATCACGGTCGGGCGGCTGGCGGGCGCATTTCAGCTATTAGAATGGCGGGCCTTGGATGTCTTTTTGCAATCCCATCCTCCCGAAGCTCCAGACGAGCGCATCCTACTGGTGAGCATTGATGAGCAAACGATTCAAGCTGTCGGGGCCTATCCCATCCCTGATCAGCAGCTGACAAGCCTCCTGCGTACCCTCCAGCAGCACCAACCTCGGGTAGTTGGCCTGGATCTATTTAGAGATCTGCCGGTAGAGCCCGGCCATCAGGACCTGACCGCAGCCTTTCAGGAAATGGAGAACCTGATCGGCATTGAGAAAGTCTTGCCCCCGACGGTGGCTCCACCCTCCGCTTTACCCCCAGAGCGAACAGGGTTTGTAGATGCCCCCCTGGATGAGGATGGCCGCCAACGGCGGATGTTGCTAGGCACACAAACCGATCAGGGCTTTCGGTTTTCCCTGGCATTGTTGTTGGCCCAAACCTACCTGGCCCAAGAGAATATTCCGCTAAACAATGGACGACGCGATCCCTTAACCATGAGATTTGGCGCTGCTGAGATCCCTCGAGTTCAATCCAATTTTGGTGGCTACACCCGGGCGAATGCCGGGGGAGGGGATGTGCAAATGTTGCTTAATTTTCGTCAGGGTTCTAATGCCTTTCGAGTCGTGACCTTTCAGGCCGTTCTAGCCAGTGAGGTTGACCCAGCCTGGGTTCGCGATCGCATCGTCCTGATCGGCATGACAACCCCCAGCGTTCAAGACTATGTCAGTGCAGCAACCAACTCTGTCGTTGACGCTGAGGATAATTGGGCCTATGGGATTGAGATTCAGGCCCACGCGGTTAGCCAAATTATCAGCGCAACGCTGGATCAACGCCCGCTGATTAAAACCTGGCCAAACCTGAGCGAATACCTATGGATTATGGGTTGGGGTGTCATTGGCATTGGCTTTGCCCGGTATAGTCGTTCGCCTCTCCGGGCCTTATTTTGGGTCGGCATCAGTGTTGTTAGCATTACCGTCATTAGCCACTTAGCCCTGACAGCAGGTTGGTGGATTCCATTGGTTCCCGCGCTCACCAGCCTAACTTTATGCAGTGCCGGGCTGGCCGCTTTTTATCAGTACGACCGCGTCATCCAGACCAAGATTAAAGCCCAGCAGCAAGCCGTTTCTCTACTGGAGCAAGCCAAGTTAGATCTGGAGGTCAAGGTGTCCGAACGCACCGCCGAATTGCAACACGCAAACATTGAGCTGAGTCAGGCTAAAGAGCTGGCGGAAACAGCCAGTCGCGCTAAAAGTCATTTTTTAGCCCACATGAGCCACGAGTTAAGAACCCCCCTCAGTGCCATCCTGGGCTTTAACCAACTCCTCGCAAAAGATGCCACCCTCTCTGAGACAAATCGAGAACGAACTCGCCTGATCGACCAGAGTGGAGAACATCTATTGGGGCTGATCAATGACATTCTGTCACTCACCAAACTCGAATCAGGGAAACAAGTTTTACACGAGGCTCCTTTTGATCTAACAGATCTCATGGAGACCATCGAAGCCCTATTCCGCTTGCGAATAGAGCAAAAAGGGATCCAGTTTTTGATTGAAATCTCGCCTGATATCCCCCAGCAGCTGGTAGGCGATGCCCAAAAACTCCGGCAGGTGTTGATCAACTTGTTGGGCAATGCGCTGAAGTTTACGACGGAAGGACGTGTAACACTGCGTGTGAGAAGTCAGCACTCAGGAGCTAAGGGGCAGGGCTCAGCAGCACCCCCCTCACCCACTACCCACCGCCCACTACCCACTACCCTCATCTTCGAAGTCGAGGACACGGGCGAAGGCATTGCCGAGTCTGAGTTGCCCAAACTTTTCATTCCCTTTGCCCAAACTGAAAGTGGTGAAAAAGCGAAAACAGGGACAGGATTGGGGTTACCCATTAGTGAGCAATTGGTACAGCTGATGGGGGGCACGATTCAAGTGTCTAGTCAGTTAGGTCGGGGAACTCTCTTTTGCTTTACAGCTCAGGTTCAACCGATGGTCTCTCCTCAGGGGGCAGTCCGGGCAAGTGAGTGGGGCACAGCTGATTCGACTGCAGCGGTTGTTCAAAGTCCAGACATCAGTCCTCAAGAAAGTGATGCAGCGATCGAAGCTACCTTAGCTGCAATGCCTCCCGACTGGCTGAAGGCGTTGCATCGGTCGGCCCTGAGTTTAAACGGTCGGCAGGTGATGCAGCTGTTAGACAGCATCCCCTCAGATCAGTCTAAGGTGGCAGACTATTTAATTGGCCTGGCTGAGAACTATGCGTATACCCAGATCACTGACTTGATAGACGCAATTTTACAAGCAGACGAGGGTATATGAGAGATATTTCATAGCCAGTTCCCCACGAGCACAAACGGGCTCCAATAATAGGGGGAAGCCAATTGTGAGTCCTCAATAAGCGTCAGCTGTGCTTGCCGAAAGGCTTTGGCCTTTGTAGTACCCGGTTGTGCCAGGGCCTCGTAAAACTCAGCCATGAAGGCCGCCGCCGCCTGGTCATTGATGGCCCATAGCCCGGCCAGGGTACTACGCGCCCCGGAACGAATCGCCATCCCGGCAATACCCAGGACGGCTCGACTATCCCCAGAGGCCGTCTTACACGCACTAAATACCAACAGTTCCACCGGGGAGATATCTGTGCGATTACGTGTCTGCAAAGCGGCACTTATTTCCGTCAGCGTGAGCTTTCCTTCCCAGGTGAGAATGAAAGTATCCTCGGCTGTTTGGCCAAATTCACCATGGGTGGCCAGATGGACCACCCCCGCAGGCACTGTCTCCAGGCTATTCAACAAATTTGACTTGGTCAGATTTTCATTCAATAAAATCTGGTGGTTTGGAATTTGGGTGGTCACCTGTTGCAGTTCATCAGTAACAAAGGGGAGCGCCGGAAAGCCGGGGCGGGCTTCACTGAGCCCCCCGGCCAGAATTTGTAGATCCTGGCGCTGCAAAGGTCTGGGATCCAATAGCTGAAGGCCGGGAGAGAGCACCACGTTGTATTTTTCAATAAGATACTGCTCTCCATCGTGGAGGGTGGTCAGCGGCATTGTACGCAAGATGCCATCG
Organism: Cyanobacteria bacterium J06635_1; assembly: GCA_039820425.1. Classification (GTDB taxonomy): domain Bacteria; phylum Cyanobacteriota; class Cyanobacteriia; order Phormidesmidales; family Phormidesmidaceae; genus SIO4C1. The sequence continues at coordinate 19,792 of JBCBQD010000049.1, read as the reverse complement.
GCCACAAATACCAGGCTATCCACATCTTGTTGGGCCAGATCCGCTGCCGCCGGGCCGATGATCCAGTCATAGAGCTGTTGAAGCTGCTGAGTGGTGGAGGGTCGCCCCGCCTGTAGAGGGGAGGTAAGGCCCCCTAAGGCTTGCTTAACAGTCTGTTCGACCTGGTCAGATGAAACGGCGGTACTGTAATGACGAACAGGCTGACCGGCCACACTGACAATCACATCTAAGCGGTCGTCAAGCAAAATTGGATAGATTACCGCGGCCTTCGGATCGACCTCATCGGCAAATGCGGGGGAGCCTTGAACACAGCCATCCTGAAAATAATCGTTAATCTCCTCCACTTGCAGATCTTCGATGAGATCTCTGGCCCGCTTGAGGTGAGCTTGCTCCGGTGAACGCCCAGCCTCACTCTGCAAGAGAAGTTTGATAAACTCTCGATAAACGGGTTCCACATCATCCCGAAAGGTAAATTGCGCCTCTTCGCTGCTGCCGAGCAGATCTTTGCGCAGGGTACTGAGGGCATCAATAGCAGCGCTATAGGCCTCCATGGCGTGGGTACGATTGCCTTGGGCTTTCTGTAAGCGACCGAGCTGCAAAGCAAAGGGATACACCATTTCCGGGGCCTGTAGGGCTTGAGCCTGGCGGAGGGCTTTTTCGGTGAATGCCTGCGCTTCAGGCCACTGCTGGGCTTGGGCATACAGGTCTCCCTGGTAGCCGAGGCTATAGACCTGGGCAATGGGATCTTGTAGCGCCTGGGCCTGTTGGTTAACCTGGTTGAGCAAACCCAACAGACGTTCAGGAGAGTCGACCAATAGATCATATTGGAACAGATCATATCGCAATAAGGTGTGGGCCAGATGTAGCTGGGCATACAGCGCGGCGCGGCTGACCGGGAGACGAGTGGATTGGAAGGCGGGGGCCAGATCTGACCAGAGGCATTGAGCCGTCGAGGGATTGTGGGTGGCCAACAGGCGCAGCTGGCTAATCTGTGCCTGAAATCGAGTCAGGGCAGTGGGGGCAGCTGCCTGTGCTTTTTCGTAGTAGGCAAGGGCCTGGTCAGGTTGGGCAGTATGGCCCAGGTTGAGCAAAATCTGACTGGTGAGTGCGGGTTGATTGAGCTTCTGGGCAAGGTCAAGAGCTGTTTCCAGGGTTTGTTGTGCACCGACAGTATCCCCCTTGTTGCGTAAGCTATGGCTGAGGGTGAGCAGACCCATCGCCTTGAGGGGAGAGGGGGGCTGATCTGCCAGGGCTGTGTTGACAGCTTCGAGTGGGGCCTGGGCTTGGCGATAAAACCCTAACGATTGCAAGGTTTGAACCTGGTTGAGCTGAGCCTGAAAATAACCCTGAGAATCGCCCACTTTACGATAGAGATCGGCGGCTTGTTGCCAATCGTCAAGGGCGCGCTGGGTCTGACCTCGGCTAAGATTCAAGCTGGCGCGGGTATTGAGAACTTGCGCAAGAACTTGAGGCGTCGCCGTTTCCGGCGTCAGCAGCTGTTGAGCGTCAATGATAGCGGCCTCAGCCTGTTGCCAATTGCCCAGGTAATGGTGGCCCAAGGCCAGGTTACTTAGCGTAGACGCCAGCCGATCGGGGTCTGGCGACAGGCGGTTTGCGGCCTGGGTCCAAAAGGTCACGGCCTGGCTATAGTTAGCTTGATAGTAAGCCTGCGCTGCGGCCTGTGTGGGTTGTTCTTCGGATAGTCTGCCGAGATCGGGTAGCACATAAAAACCCGTGGGCTGACTGGCCGGGGTCGTCGGTAAGCCACCGCGCCCGGTTGCAACAAATTGAGACTGTCCCTGTCTGCCGACGGCGCAGGCATTGACAATTTGGTTACTGGCATCGGCAAGATTGGCGGGGAGTTCGATAATGCCCCGCGCCGGATCAAGATCGGGGGAGTCAATCACCACTTCGCCATCCAGGCCAAATTCAGAAGAGGCGGAAATGTCTAAAAATTCTGCCCCCAAGAGAGACGTCGTAACAATATTGATATTGCCCCCATCGCCTGCAAAGGCATTGGCCACAATACGGTTCTGTCCTTCGGGGAGGGCGATCACAAATTCAGCGTCAATGTCAATGTTGCCCCCATCGCCCCCGGCTAACGCCGTGCCCGCTGTGGCATTAATCTCACTGCGATCCGACAGAATCAGGGCGTGCTCTGCTTGGAGGTTAATGTTGCCGCCATCGGTGCTGGCCGTGGTGGCACTGATAGTGGCTCCGTTCTCCAGGGCGACCAAACCCGCATCCACCAGGATATCCCCCCCTCTGCCCTGGCCTTCGCTGTTGACGCTGATGCGGCTGTTACTTAACCGGGCTGTGTCTGCATTTACCCGAACACTCCCCCCCTGCCCCAGAGAACTCGCAGCGGTATTGGCTGCGATCTCGCCCGCGTCTAAGCTCAGCGTATCGCGAATATTGAGTGCGATTGTGCCAGCATCGCCAATCCCCAGGGTATTGGTTTGGACCCTGGCTCCATTGGTCAGATCGAAGGTATCAGCAAAAATCTCGATATCCCCAGCATCTCCTGGATCAAGGAAGCCCCCAGCGGAGCCTGGCCCGGCGGGAAAGCGGCTATCTGAAAAGGTCGCGGCAGAAATATCGACCCCATCGGTCACGGTTAATTGCGGGGTCCGAATCTCAATATTGCCAGCATTGCCGGAGCCTGTTGTCTCAACGGTTAGCCTGCCCGGGCCACTGATGGTGAGGGCCTCTGGGGACAGCACCTGCACGCGGCCCCCCGCCCCCCGAGCGGTCGAAGCAGAGATCTCAGCCCCCTCAGCCAGCGTCAGGACATTGGTCAACAGGGCAATGTCGCCAGCCCGCCCCTGGGCATTGGTGCGCACAGACACCTGAGCCCCCGGATCTAAGGTGATCTCAGGTGCCTCTAACGTGACATTACCCGCCCGCCCCTGGGCATTGGTCAGCGCCGATAGCAGCGTATCGGCCCCGGTCAACAAAATGCCCGTGTCTGAGTCAACATTAATATTGCCCGCTGTCCCGGCGCTATTGGTATTGCTCACAATTTGACTGGCCCCCTGGAGCGTGACCTGCCCTGGGCTACTGATGCGAATATTGCCTGCCTCCAAAATCCCCTGGGCCGTGCTAATAATATTGCTGTTACTCAGGGTGAGGGCACCCGCCCCTGAGAGGTTCGCATCCCCTGACTGCCCGATGCCACCCACCTCCACAATAACCGGCGGCCCTAGCGGATTTGGAATGATGACAGAGGCACTGGTCACCACGTCAACCTCCTCCAGCAAAAAGAGATCGCCAAAACCGACGATGTCTAAATCTCCGGCTTCTGCTTGAGAAGACACCGTGAACACATCCAGCGACGAGATTTGATTGTTAGCCGATAGGGTGACCTTGCCGCCATCGCCGCTGCCTGCATTATTTTGAGACACCGCAAATGAGTGCAGAATGCCACTGTCTCCCCCGAATATAGTCCCCTGTTGAGTGACCAGCGAGAGGTCGCCCCCGTTGCCAGCAGGGCCGTTGGTGGCCAACGAGAAGGCGAAAATTGGATTTCCCAGGTTAATATCCCCCTGATCAGAGAAAATGGACACCGCGCCACCCTCTCCGCCAGGGGTGGTATCGTCAGCGGCTGAGTCTGAGAATGAGAAGGTCTGTAGGGTGGAGACATCAATATTGCCAGCGGTGGATGAAATTGAAATGTCTCCCCCATTCCCATCCGCTGCACTTCCCAGGGAGGAATTCAAAAGTGAAACCGATCTCAGCGGGGCAATCAGGAGATTACCCCGGTCACTGAAAATAGTAATATCACCGCCATTCCCGCCCCGGAGGGTTCCAGAGGAGGACGTAATATCTGAAGACGAATCTAATCCAGACAAGACAGTGATATCGCCAGAGCGACTTGAGAGAGAAATATTGCCCCCCCGCTGACCCGTGATCGGCCCAGAGGAGGAGGTTGCTCTGGAGGACGAGCTTGCACTCAAGACATTGATATCGCCTGCGGTGGTCGATAACGAGATTTGCCCCCCCCTGCCTGCGACCGAACTTCCTGTGCCTGAAGTGGTCACAGAATTTGCCAATAAAGGGGAGCGGCTGTCGATGTCTCCAGTTTCGGTTGACAGCGAAATGGCCCCTGAGACACCGCCTATTACGTCATCGGCAGAGGAGCCATTAGTGATTGAGCCCGAATCAATTGACCCGGTTACCTCAATGTCGCCAGAACGCGTTGAAACGATCGCCGCCCCGCCATTACCCCCGGTTAGATTGCGAGTCCCGGACGTTTGCGATGTTGAGTTCACGTCTGAAAGGGTAATATCACCAGAGGTGGTTGAAATCGAAAAATCCCCCCCCTGCCCGCTGGTCACCATACTACCAAAGGAAAGGGACCGTAACACAATATTGGCCGCAGAGAGATCCACATCACCGGAGGCGGTGGCAATAGAAATATCACCGCCATCCCCAGCGACAACGGTACCAGATGCCCCAGAACGTGCAACGGTTAACAGTGATAACGTTTGGATATCTCCAGAGGTGGTCGTAATTGAGAGATCCCCTCCGTTGCCCCCGATTAAGTTTTCCCCGGATGTTGATTGGGTGGTTAAATCCAGGACTCCAGTATTGACATTGCCCAGGGGGGTTGCGATCGCAATATCCCCCCCGTCACCCCCAAGCGTATCGATATCTCCCGAAAACGTTGCCGAAGCCGTCGTCAAATCCCCTGTTAAAATATCTCCCTGTCCACTAATAAAGATATCCCCGCCCCCGCCGCTACCAGAGGCCGTGATCTCGCTCAACGAGATCGTGCCCCCTGCATTAATATCAACGGTTCCTCCCTGGTTTCCCCTACCGATACCCGAGGTAAGAATAGTGTTGGCAGCAATATCCCCCGTTGCCAACAGGTTCACCCTTCCCCCATCCCCTTCTTGCACTTGCTGAATCGAGGTCAACAGTAGCTGAGTCCCCAGGGCTGTCCCCCAGGGAGCGCTCTCGCCAGCCTGAAAGAGTTCGCCAGCGTCAAACTCAAAGTTATCCACCACCTCTAAAAGCCAAACCCCGTTGGCAAACCTGCCCTCAAAGAGACTCAGGTCCTCCTCTGGCTGAAAACGACCCGCAAAAGGGGCAGCTCCCTGAGCAATAGGCGTCGTTGCTCCATCATCCAGGACCGTATCTTGAAAATTATCTTCCCCGCCTCCGACCCCATCTAACAGGGTCAGGGTCAGCCCCCCTGGAGAGGCCAGGGACACCGTCAGGTCAGCATCGAAGGTATGGGCAGCCGAAAATCTGACATCCACATCTGTCAAGAACCCTAACCCATCAGGCACTGTAAAGGTAAAACTGGCCAACCCAGACGTCCCTGAGGCCGGAATCGGCCCACCCGCATCCACATCCACCGGGGTGAGCCGCTCTTCAGAGAGGACCGAGGTATCCAGGTTACCCAGGCGAAGGTTGGCACCCGAGATCAACAGATCTCGGCCATTGGTAGCCAGGGTATCTTGCAAATCCAGCATGATCACATCCCCGACCCCGTCTCCGTTGGCATCAGCCACCAGGGCAATGCGGCCTACCCCCCCCGAAAATCTTAGCTGATCGTCCGTCAGGTCCTCGATAGTAATGCCGTCCGTCGCCTGCAAGATCACATTGGTATCCCCCGACAACCCTTCCAGTTCCGACTCAAACAGAGTAGTCGGCCCCAAGTCATCCAGGGCACTCAAGGGCGCACTCAATATCTGGCCTGCCAGCCCAGACTCACTCCCCGCAAAGCTATCTATGCCGTCAGCGGCACTATCCGCTGTGCCATTGGCGACGGTAATGGTGGCAGGGTCTAGCAGCAAAATACCGCTTTCACCCAGGGGCGCTGTGGTATCGACCGCCCCGCGAAAGATTAAATGCCCGTCGCTAGACACTTCAACAAAGCCCCCCTCACGCCCCCCTCGGGCAGAAATATCCCCGTAGAACCCGGTGGCCTGATCGGACCAAATCACCACCGTGCCACCGTCCCCAGCCCCCAGGGCATCAGCAATGATCCGGGCATCTGGGCCAATGTAGGTCCGCAGGGCATTCAGATCTGGGCGCGCCCCCTGCGCCAGCCCCCCAATCCACACGGTGCCGCCCCCACCAGGGCCAGAGACATCCACTAGGGCCTCTTCTAACAATCCGATTGTTTCACCCAACAGACCCACAGTTCCACTGGGGGCGATCAACTGACCCGTGTGAGTGATATTGCGCCCTTGCAATGTCAGCTGTCGCCCGGCTGGCACACCCAAACTGCCTGCATTTGCAATGTCCCCTCGTCCCAGTTGGAGCCCTGGTGTGATACTGAGGGTTAGCAATGGGGGAGCTTGAGGATCGGTGGCGCTAAATTCTAGCCCGTCAGCAAATTGAAACGCGTCTGCCGTGCTGGCTGTAAAGGAACCCGGAATATCCAAGGTCGCATTGGGGCCAAACAGAATGCCGTTTGGGTTCAGTAAAAAGAGATTGGCATTCCCCAGCACCCCCAGCGTACCCTCAATGTTAGAAGGATTGCCCCCGGTAATCCGTGAGAAAATGTTGGCAATATCGAGCGGGGTAACAAAATAAACCCCTCGGCCAGCATCAATGTTAAATTCTTGAAAGCTATGAAAGAGACTTTCGCGGCGAATCGTCCCCCCTTCAATCAGATCCGAGGGTAGCCCGCGCACATGACTATCGGGCTGAACCTGGGTGCCTGTGGTGGCATCTGGGAGCAGTTGGCCCAGGGCTGGGATAGGGGCCAGAAAACTGGACAGACCCAGCATCAAAAGCAGGGTTGCCGTGGGGGTGCAGGACCTTACACCGCTACGACTTGATACGCCATTTACCCCCATATTCCTCGGTTTACCCATGTTTCTGAAATCCTAGTCACTGTAGTTCAGTCTATAGTTTGTTCAAGGCTATCTTAGACGGAAGGATAAGGCACTGTCCTTGTTAAGCAAGGATTGCCGACCCTGTGCTCCTTTGAGTAAATGCACACCAATTACAATGGGCTTGGTTAAAGTTCAGGTTACACTTCCGATGCGATCAGGTAGGCTGAGTGCTTGTCGTCATCGCTCCTTAGAGATCGCCCAGCATGAGTCCAACTGCCTCCGTCGCCGCCAGCTTACCGCCCGATATCCGACAAGCTATCGGCATTCAGGTGCTTTCGCGATCAGAACCCATCAGCCACCTGGCAGACCAGCACAAGTCAGCCGGAAATTTATCTATCAGCAGGGACAGAAAGCTCAGCAGGCACTCGATGAGTCCTTTGCCCCGAATCAAGCAGATGAAGATGTATTATTTTATCTTCCAGTAACTAAAAACTGGCTATTCCAGTTGATTCTGGGGTTGATACTCATCTGCCACAGCTCCTATCGAGGCGTGGAGGAACTGTTTTGCGATCTGTTTGATTTATCCATCAGCATTGGCACGATCCACAATCGCCTCCAAGCCACTGCGGTCACCACCGCTGAGATCAACCAATCCCAGGGCCTCTCCGGCATTGAGGTGGGCCTCCACGACGAAATTTTTCAAGCCGCTCATCCCGTATTAGTAGGCGTGGATGCAGCCTCAACCTACTGCTACCGCCTCCAAGGTGTCGAGCGTCGCGATGAAGACACTTGGGGTTGGTATCTCCTGGAAGTCATGAACCAAGGCTTCGCCCCAGACTACACCATTGCTGATGGCGGCAGCGCGTTGCCGGCAGGTCAGAAAGCAGTCATGAGCGAAACACCCTGCCATGGGGATGTCTTTCATATCCAGCAGCAATTTGAGCAGGTCGCCAATGGTCTGACTTGACAAGCCCAAGGGGCAACAACACGTCGAATTAAACTCGAAGAGCAAATCGCCAAAGCCAAATTGACTCACCGAGTGACTCGGAAGAAGACGAGTCAGCTAGTTTACGCAAAGCGTAGAGAGCGAGAACTGGTAACCCTCACCCAAGATATCAAAACCCTCTTGCAGTGGCTCGCCCATGATGTGCTCGAATTGGCTGGCCCGTCGTTGGCAGTGCGTCAGGAGCTGTTTGACTTCATTGAGGCAGAACTCCAGCAACGAGAATCCAAGCAGCATCTCACGATTCGAAAACTCAGAAAGGCCCTACATAACCAACGCGATCAGCTGCTGGCTTTCGCAGGTGTCCTCGATCAAAAGCTAGCAGAGATTGCTGAGTGCGTTAAACTGCCTTTACAGGCGGTGCGTGACGTCTGTCTGTTGCACCACAAACAACCCACCTCCAATCCTTACTGGGAGCGGTGGAATCAGTTACACACTCAGCTTTCCGGTAAATTTTATGGGCTGATGGAAGCGGTGGGTGAAATCCTTAAACAAACGCCCAGAGCGAGTTCGCTGGTGGAGAATCTCAACTCTCGGTTACGAAACTACTTTTTCCTGCGTCGTCGGCTGGGTAATTCCTATTTGAGCTTGCTTCAGTTTTTCCCTAACCACCGCTGTTTCATACGATCTCAGGTACCGGAACGGGTGGGGAAAAGTCCAAAAGAATTGCTGACCGGCCAGCCTCACCCACATTGGCTAGAGCTATTGGGCTTTCAGCGATTTCAGAGAGCTTAACGGTTGACGAAAAGCAGGCTGGGCCATTGTCAAAGATGGCCTGACTTGGGCTGCGAGTGTTGCCCAAAAAACGCCGAAATTGAACCATGCCCGTTTTACTGAGGCACAATCATGACGCCTTAGACTTCCCTGTGATCACCAAAGGGATCGCTTTTTGCAACAGAGCCCTTGATGCTGCCTCGTTTAATCGATAATCGACGACGAGGGGCATCCAACACGCCTCAATTTGCTTAACACTGGTTTACGAACTCACGCTTAGCAATGTGTTGACTTGGGCGGTGGCCGAGTCAATTTCATGGACGTTATAAACCCCAAATATGTAACGGTCTGGGCGAATAATCACGATGTTTCCTCGTTGTTGAGCAAACCAACGACTGAGTTGATGATGCCTGTCAATAACAACCCATTGCTCCACTGGAACTAGGCACTCAGATCCGGTCTTGGTTAAGTTTAGACTGGGGGAATCTGGGCCAGATAGCGCGTGGATAAAGCGAGTCGATTGAGCTTTCCAGGCTGCCTGGGTACTCGTAGATAGGCGTGCCGTGAGCCTGAGATTAAAACTCAGTATGACAAAGTGATGCCCCATCAGCTCATCAAGTAAGATAGTTTCACCGGTTTGGGTGGAGACCTCAACCTGTGGGAACGGCTGACCAGCCGCCGACTGAGATGGATCAACGGTGCTTGCTAAAATGCCGGTCTTGAGGCCTGGCAAAGGTATGTGTAAGTTCTTTAACCGTCGGCTGATAGCCGGAATGCGATGTAAAAGACTAAAGATAGTGTTGCGCGCCAGGGCGATCATCGGGTTTTGAGTCTGTGCGATCGCACCAAACCGCATGGTCCCCTGCAAGATTTCTTGAACATGGGGCATTCTTTCCTGTGCATAAGTATCCAGCAGATCCTCCGAAGAGTATCCTTTGAGAACCCGATGGATTTTCCAACAGAGGTTGTGGGCATCTCGAATGCCAGAACAGAGACCTTGTCCGCTAAAGGGAGGCATTTGATGAGCTGCATCTCCTAACAGAAAAAGGTTCCCCTTACACCACTGTTGGGCAAACAGGGAGTGAAACTGATAGACGACCGCACGACGGATATCAAGCTGATCGGGGTCTACCCAATCTGAGAGCAGCTCACACACTTTAGCTGGCTGCTCAAAAACGGCTGGTTGTTCATGATCAGCTAGCATAAATTCCCAGCGGTGATGATTTTTGACAGAGGGAACAGAGACCGTTGGTCGCCGCTCATCGCACAGGAGCTGGCAGGCTTTAGGGAGTGTTCTTTTGACCGAGGGAGCACAAGTATCTTTCAAAAAGGTGTCAACCACCAGCCACTGCTTGTCAAATTTGAAATCCTGTAACGTGATTCCAGAAGATTTACGGGTCAGACTAGCCGCTCCATCACAGCCCAGCACATAGCGTGCCCGCACCTGTACAGGCTCATGCTGATGATCGATATCTTGCCCCCTAACCAGAACGCGCTCTGACTCCTGAACAATCGATTGAACGGCATGACCCAGATAAACGCTCACACTATCAAAACGCGCTATCCCTTCCCGCAGAACCGACTCCATCCAGGGTTGATAAAACACATAATGTTGGGCAAATCCTAAGTGAGTCGTTGAAGCGGGTTCTCTTACTGAGAACAGCAGGCGACGGTGGCGATCTAGAAACTGTAATTCTGGTGTTGATGTGACCACCGCTGACATCTTTTGATAGAGGCCCAGTTGCTGGAAAATGCGCATGATGTCATGATCAAAATGGATCGCCCTGGGTAAGTGGTAGACATCTAACTCACGCTCAAAGACAACTGTTTGAATGCCATATAGACCCAACAGATTAGCGGCCACGGCCCCCACGGGGCCGCAACCAATAATTACAACATCACAGTTCAGAATATCAGAGTTTAGATGAGGGATAGATGTCATACTTTGAGAACTTCATGCGATAACTTTGAAGCTGTCGGACTAAAGTTTAAGCTCAGGTTCTAAGGTCTCCCAGCCAGGGATGTAAGAGAGCATCTTAAAGAGAGGATAACCTAACATGGCTCCACCTCCCCAGATTATCTGAAAAAGGAGAAAAAGAACGATCTCTTTCATGGTTTTCAGGTTTGTGAGATGTAAGCCTTCTTTTGCAATGACACGGCCTGCTAACGGGTCGGAATGAGGGCCACAAAGGCGAAAATGAGGCCCTGCTACGGTGCCAAACAAGACACTCCACAATACAGCAGGTTGCTTGACCAATTGCGATAAGACAGGCTGACAGCCAATTAACTCGGCTAGCTCATACAGATAAGGCACAAAGGAAACGATGCCCGTCACTCGTTCGACAACCAGTGGTTTAGTTTGGGTCGTTCGCTGGGCATCAGCGTCAATGATGGTGCGCATTTGATCTGGGTCTGGCAGCCTCAGGCGATCGCTAACAATTCCTGCGAAATAGCGAGCTTGTAATTCTGTGATGGGCGGCATCGCTCCGATATGGGGCCGCGCAAACCCAACAAAGCCAATATTCGGTAAATCAGGGTGAAAAATCTTCTTGTATAGATGTCGCCAGTCCCATCCTTGGCTATCTATCGGAAGAAACGGAAAGCTTATCTTGAATCCGCTACAAAAGATGATTGTATCGGCTTGGGTTGTTGTCCCATCATCAAAGACCACACCATCCGTCGTAAATCTCTGAATACCCGGCTTTAGGTGTACATTGGCTCGCGTCAAAGACTGGGTTAATGTATCAGATTTAGTGATGATTTGTTGATGGTAGCGACCACCGGAAAGTCGAATGAGTATGTGTCGTATCTGCCAGGATGCTTGCTTGCGGTTGACAAAAGTAAATAGATTTTGCACAAGTCCTTCTAACCGCTCATAAATAATGGGGGGTAAATGATAGGTAGATCGAAGATGAAAGTAATCACCGGGTAAGGTCATCTGCTTATCAAGTTTGGGCATGACAAATACCCCTCGCCGCAGGCTCAGAGTTACCTCACTGGCAACCTGAGAAAGCTCATAAACTAAATCACCCCCACTTTCTCCGCCCCCAATGACGACCACATTCTGATCGTGATAAGGGCGGCTATCCTTATACGCAGAGGAATGAATAATTTTCCCTTTAAAGTCTGACTTGTTTGTAAGCGCAGGGAGTTCCCATGCCGTGTTTAATCCTGTGCAAACTGCGATCGCATCAAACACTAAGCGATTGCCTGCCTCTGATGGCGCTACCTCTAGGCTCCATTGATCGCCCTGACGCTGAATAGATTTGACTGATGTTCCAAATTTAATATGCCGATTGAGATCAAAGTGTTGCGCATAGGCTTGCAAATAATCAAGGTATTGAGTGTGCTTAAGAAAGTGAGGATACTCCTCGGGCATCGGAAAATCAGAGAAGGCGGTGAGATATTTGGAGGATGTGAGTTCAGTATTCCGGAAGATACTAATTCCCTTTTCTTTAAATTTCCAGTTTCCCCCAATATGAGTCTCTTGTTCAAACGCAGTGACATCTACTTTTTCCTCGAGGCAAGATTTGAGGGTAACGAGGCCCGCTAGACCCGCTCCAACAATTGCAACCTTTTTCTGAGTCATGACTCTATCTATCCGTTAAAAATTCTGTTAATCAAATCAATGATTTATGACTTGAGATGAGAGGACACTGTTAGATCAACATTAGGCCTCTCCAATCCATAGGTATCAAAGACAAAACTAAAGTCTCGATTGATCTGCTCTGGGGTCAGCCCAAACGCTTGGAGCGACAGTACAGCATGTCGGCTTTGATAGGGCTCCTGAGCCTGCTGCGCAACGGCTTGCTTGAGCCTCACATTGGGGTTGAGGTCTGTAAAAGCAGCAATTTGCTCAAAAGCTTGCTGAGGCTGAGCATACAGAAAATCAGATTTTAAGATCATTACCTGCTCAGGCGGAATCTCTTGATTTTGCTGTAATTCATAAAAATAGTGATAAAGATTCAGGCTCTGGTGGTATTTTTGCGCGAAATATTTCTTGAGCAGGTCATCCGAAAGATTGTTGAGCCCCCATTGGTGATCGAACATATTACGGTGCAGTGAAAAATATGAGGGCAATGTTTTATGGGGGGATCTCACTAAGTAGATGAATTTAGCATCAGGAAACGCCGCCATCAGCGTTTTAAGTCGATAGACCGAGTAATTGGGTTTAGCAATCACCCGCTGTTTGCCAGTGTAGTAAACTTGCCGTTGAAGACACTGTTTGAAAAATCGAATGGAATGGCGTCGTCTAGACTCTGGGTGCTGGTCGTGACAATATTGCGCACCCTCGCCCTGATCTCTAAAGGCGAGGGGGGTCATCACATTCAGCAGAAGTGTATCTAAGGTATGGATAAAAATAAATTCCTCTTCTTCGGGTTGATCTAAGGCCACTTTATGACCTATTTCTGCTGGCAGCAAAGTGGCTTTACCCTTTTTGATGGCATTGTCAATCAAGGGTTTGATAAGCTTGCGGGCGCTTAACGCCGGGAAAAACATATGCCAGGTGTCAAAAGTAACAAACTCATCGGTTTGGGTGAGTAGATTGTGCAAAAAGGTGGTACCGCTACGGGGATGGCCAATGATAAAAATAGGTCGCTGGATTTTAGTCTGTCTATAGTCTGGGAAAAAAAGGATGTCCAGAGCTAAGGTGATGCGGGTAAAGAGTCCAAATAGCGGAATGATCAGCAACCAGGCGACAAAATCTTTGCTCAAACCAAAGGTTTGCCAGCAAGCCGTCAAAATTCTTAGATATCGCTTCAGCATAGGCTCAAAAAACGTTATGTGTAGGTTACAGGGCGAAATCTGGGAAGAAGACTTATACGCCAACGTGTTGCTGAGGGGGCTGAAGTGCTACTTCTTCAAGCTGAATCCGTTTGAACATGAGCAACGCATTGATCACAGAAAAGAATATGGCTGTCAGATAAGCCGTGTGGATTAAAGGCAGAGCTGCAATCTCAATGGCCACACCCAGCCAGTTGGGATGCCGCAGGTAGGCATAAATGCCGCTATCGATCCGGGGTTCGTCCGGCACCGTCATGATTGGCAAGGTCCATCGCCAGCCCAGGGCTTGCATGGAGAGATAGCGAAGGGTTTGACCTGCGATCGCACCCAATATCCCAGCCGCTGCCAACATCGGGATAAAGGGCCGATTAAACCACCAAACTTCAGTGATCATGCTAATCCACCAGCAAATTTGCATGAGCTTGACTAGAGATAGAAAATTATCCCCATGTTCCTGCCCTCCTTTCTCTAAAATTTGGGCGGCATTGCGCTTGCTCAGGCGCACCTCTAGTACTCGCTGAACCACCACTGCAAGCACAATTGAGACAAATATCCACTGCGTTATCATCACCTTTTACCACTTCAGTAACAACACTTCTTGGGAAAATCCTGGCCCCATGGCCATCATCAAACCATAGGCATTCGTGGGTTCTGTTGCCAGTATTTGATCGAGAATGTATAACACCGTTGGCGATGAAATGTTGCCGACTTTAGCTAACGTCTCCCGGCTGATTTGCAACGTCTTGTCGTCTAAATCAAACTCCTCCAAAACGGCATTAATCACTTTGGGCCCACCGGGATGCACCAACCAGTTTGCTATCTTTTCGATCGTCAGGGCGTGCTTGGCCAATAGCGGATCAATTGCCTGACGCAGTCCTTTTCTGGCATACTCCCCTACCTCTGGTCTAAGGATATTTCGAGTTCCTGTTTCAACCCGCGCCATCCCCATTAAATCAACCGTATTGGGCAGCCACATTGAGACCGTATCAATCACCTGGGCATACCCCGGCTGGGCCAGCGGATGCTCATCCCCCACCAGCAGGACTGCCCCGGCCCCATCCCCAAACAACGCCGCTGTAATAATGGTCATAATAATGTCACTGTATTGCCCCGGATTCTCGGGTAAACGGCTGACCATGGCGGTCAGGTCCCGCTGTAAAGAGCCTAACCAGAGCGCAGAAGACGGTTCTGCGGCGACAACAACAGCGGCCTCCTGGGGGTGCCCCCTAAGATAGTCAGCCGCGCGGGCAACCCCAAAGGCTCCTCCCATGCAGCCAACGCCGCCAATGGGTAATCGCTTGAGCTGCGGTGAAAACGGAATCCGATTCATCAATCGGGCATCAATGGAAGGCACCGCAGCAACCAGCGTTGTGGTAGTCAGCTGTGAAATCTCGTCTGGGGACAGTCTGGCTTTATCTAAAAGCTTGCGTACCGCAATTTCCACCAGATCCACAGTGGCCTCAATGGTGGCCTGGATCCCTGTGGCTACATCGGGTGGGTCAAAAAAGGAATCGAGGGGCAGCATAAAAAACCGACCGTCAATCGCTACGTTGGTAAAAAAGCGATCGATGACGTCGAGGTCAAACTCTAGATCGCCCATGACAAAATATTTTTTCAGGGTTGTGGCTAGCACCTCCTGCGAATAGTAATGGGCTGGAAACGCCGTTGAGGCTGCAGCAATATAGGCCATCACAAAAACATGGGTAACAGGACAGGGGAAAGTTGCGCCAGAATCGCCTTGATCAGCGCTTGAGGAGCCGCTTGTAAGAAGAAATGATCGCCAGGAAAGGTTTGCAGATGAAAGTCACAACTGGTTTGCTCGCGCCAGGCCATCAAAGCATCATGACTGACAATGGGATCTGACACACCGCCAAAGGCTGAAATAGGGCAATCAAGCGGGGCCTCATGGGTGTAGACATAGGTTTCTAACAACCTGAAGTCTGCTCTTAGCTGGGGAAGATAGGGATCGAGTTGCTCTGGGACTTGCAAGAGCGCTCGGGGCATCCCCTGGAATTTTTGCAGGGCAGCTATGAATTTAGGGTCGGGTAAATGATGAATGGGCATTGCCAGATCAGGTAATTGTGGCGCACGGTAGCCAGAGACCAAAAGCTGCTTGGGGAGCGGCCATCCCCGCCGTCGAAGCTCTCGTGTGAGTTCAAAGGCAAGCAGGGCTCCCATGCTGTGACCAAAAAGAGCAAATGGCTTCTCTAAGGAGGGTTTTAGCTGGGGTAATAGGGCTTGAATAACTTCCCGTACCTGGGTCAAAGGAGATTCTGTTTGGCGATGTTCACGGCCTGGCAATTGAATCGGACAGAGCGCAATATCAGCGGGCAACAGCTTGGTCCAGGGTTGAAAAAAAGAAGCACCCCCGCCAGCATGGGGAAAACAAATTAGACGCAGTTGAGCTTGAGACTCACCCACCGGGCTGACCCATAATTGGGCTGACGTCTTTGCTTGGTCCGCCTCATCATCAGCCTGCCGAGGACCCGATTCAGAAATAGACTTCTCAATCAGCAGTTGAATCTGTTCAACAAATTGCACCAGGTTTAACTGGGCAAAGAATTCGACTGGGACGTTTAAGTTGAGTTTAGACTCCAGTCGCCGTCTCAACTCCGTTGCCATCAAGGAGTCAAACCCAAAATTGACGAGATGCTGTTGCCAATCGATCTGGTCTGGTGATAGGCCCAGCACCACTGTTAAGACCTCACTAAAATAGTCTTTGAGCAGAGATTGACGGTCTGCTGACGAGGTAGAAACCTGGTACAAACGGCTCCAATCGGCAGGCGAATTTGGCGCTTCTGGTGGGGAGGCAGCAGCAGGCAGAAGGGTCGAAGTAGGATTTAGAGCAGCGGTTACAGGGGATATTGGTTTTGTCTCCGGCTCCATAGCCTTGAGCTGCTGTTGATTGAGGTCCACTAGGGCTTTTAACACAGCTGGCAACTGCTGGGCGGCTTCAGATGAGACCTCGGTTGTCAGCTGATCGATCAAGGACTGCAAATCCCCTTGATTCAGCGTCTTGAGTATCGGGGTTGGGGCAAAAGTTCCAGTTCTGGGGAGTAGAGCCGAGGCAGTGCCCGCAGGATTGGGCCTAGAGGTCTGATCAGCTGTGGTCTCATTAGATTTAAGCGGCATCCAGTAAGGTTTGCGCTGAAAAGGATAGGTAGGTAATTGCACAACCTGCGCTGGGTAATCAGGATCTAACTGAGACCAGTCTATAGAGACGCCACGGGTGACTAATGTGCCTAGACTACCTAGCATCTGCTGCCAATCATTTTGAGGGTGACGGAGGCTCGGTAGCCAAACCCCATGGGACAAACATTGCTGCCCCATACCCAACAAGACGGGTTTGGGGCCAAGCTCAAGAAATATCTCATAGCCTTGTTGTTGCAAGGTCGCCATACCATCTGCGAACCTGACAGGGCGGATGATTTGTTCACACCAGTAATCAGGGGTCGCCATCTCACGGTCAGCCAATTTCCCTGTCAGGGTGGAGACAATTGGTTGCTGAGGGGGGTGATATTGAACGGTGCAGGCGACTTCCCTGAACGCGTCTAACATGGGAGCCATTAAGGGCGAATGAAAGGCGTGGGAGACCTGCAAGGGTTTAAATTTGATCCCTTGGGTGTCGAGCTGCTCACAGATTGCAGTTATGGCTGATTGCTCCCCTGAGATGACGGTGCTTTCAGGGCCATTGAAACCTGCGATGGCGCAAGCGCCGATCCGGGGGACCATCGCACCTCTCTGGCCATAGCAATCCATCGCGGCTTCTACCTGCGCTACCGCTGCCAACACAGACACCATTGTGCCTGTGTTCGGCAGGGCCTGCATCAAGCGACCTCGGGTAGCCACCAACGTCAGGGCATCTTCTAGACTAAAGATACCTGCTAGACAAGCGGCCACATATTCTCCCAGGCTATGACCCATTAAAATCTCAGGTTGAATTCCCCAGGACTGCCAGAGCTTTGACAGAGCGTATTCTAGTGCGAAGAGCGCGGGCTGGGTGTAGCAGGTTTGGTGAAGACGGGAGGAAGCGGACCTTGGGGAAGGGGGGAAGAGGACGTCCAGGAGAGGGGGCTCTAGATGTGGGTGGAGGTATTGGTTGCACTCATCTAACGCCTGACGAAAGATCGGGTTGTCCTTGTAGAGGGTATGGCCCATGCCGGGATATTGTGAGCCCTGACCGGTAAACAAAAAGGCAATTTTGGGAGATTTCTTGGCAGTGAGGTGATGGCTGACCAGATGAGGGGCCACCTGTCCATGGGCAAATCGCTGCAGCTGATCCTGGAGTTGGTTTGCCGAGTTTGCCACAGCGGCCAGGCGATGATTGAACTGCGATCGCGAGATATTGGCACTAAAGCAAATATCTGCCAGGGAGCTAGTCGGCTGGGTTTGCCACAACTCAGCATATTGGTGAGCCATCGCTTGCAACGCTGGCTCGGTTTTGGCAGACAGGGTCAAGACCTGCCAGTCAAGGGGCTCTCGACAGGCTTGGGGGATAACCGGTTGGGCAGGGGCGGCCTCTAGCACCACATGGGCATTGGTGCCGCCAAACCCAAACGAACTCACCCCTGCGATCGCACTTTGGGGGCGTTGCGGCCACGGTGTCAAAGTCGAGACCAATTTTAAGGGAAGCCGATCCAACCGAATAAAGGGATTGGGATCTTGCAGATGCAAACTGGGGGGAATTTTCTGATATTTGAGGGAGAGTGCCACCTTAATCAGCCCGGCGATCCCGGCGGCGGCCTCTGTGTGGCCGATATTGGTCTTGATCGAACCCACCCAACAGTCATCCCCCGCCTCGCGATCTTCGGATAGGACCTCTCCCAGGGCTTTCATCTCCATGGGATCGCCAAGCTTAGTCCCCGTGCCGTGGGCCTCAATGTATTGAACCTGTCCAGGGGAAACCCCGGCTTGTTGATACGCGGCCTTGAGCACCGCTTTTTGTGACCATGGGTTGGGTGCAGTTAAACCATTGCTGCGACCATCCTGGTTGATCGCGCTGCCGCGAATCAACGCATAGATAGGATTCCCATCGGCCTGGGCCTGCCTCAAGGGTTTCAGAACAACAACGCCGACGCCCTCCCCCCGCACATAGCCATTGGCCCGACTATCGAAGGTTTTACAGCGACCATCGTTTGCCAGAAACCCCGCCGCTGCCAAACGATTACTGACCCAGGCCGAAAGCATAAGCTGACACCCCCCAGCCAGCGCCAGAGTAGACTCTCCCCGCCACAGGCTCTGACAAGCCAGATGCACCGCCACCAATGAGGCAGAACAGGCGGTATCAACCACCAAACTAGGCCCCACAAAATCAAACGTAAAGGAGATCCGATTGGCGGCAATACTGCCACTAATCCCGGTGACAACATGGGGGTCTGTGGTCGCTCTCATGGGCTGGGCATGGGCATAGTCGCGATTGGTGAGCCCGATAAAAACACCGGTTTGGCTACCGGCTAATTTTGCCGGGATTTCCCTGGCGTCTTCCAGGGCTTCCCAGGAGGTCTCTAGCAAGAGCCGCTGCTGAGGATCGATCAGGGCCGCTTCTCGAGGAGAGATCTTAAAGAACTGGGGGTCAAACTCTGTGACGCGATCGAGGAAGCCTCCCCAGCGGGCACTGGCTGGGATGTCGGTTTCACCCTCAAAATCAGCCTCCAGGGCACGGCGAGCATCCGGCTTTTCTTGAATCACATTGATGCCGTTGGTCAACAGGTGCCAGAAAGCTCTTGGGGTCTTAGCTTGTGGGAAACGACAACCGATCCCCACCACGGCAATGGGGGCTCGATTGGGGGCGGTCGCATCAGAAACGGGCATAGCTTTCATCGCTTAAATTCAATCGGGAGCGTCTTTAAACCTCGGACAATAAAGTTCTGACGCCACTCAGGGGTTTCACAGGCCAGTTGCAACGAGGTGAACTGTCGGTCTAACGTTTGTAAAGTCAACTGACACATCATCCGCGCCAGCGGGCCACCTAAGCAGTGGTGAATGCCAGAACCAAATGCCAGATTGGGCTTCATGGAGCGCGTCAGATCCAGGTTGTCGGGGTTAGGAAACTGAGCTGGATCCCGGTTAGCAGCCCCCAAACAGGCCACCACGCGGTCTCCTGCCTGGATGATGTGCCCATCTAGTGCGACATCTTCAACCGCCACCCTAACCAGGATTTGAGTCGGGCTTTCGTAGCGCAATAACTCTTCAACGGCCCCCTTGAGCAGGGTTGGGTTTTGCCGCAGCAGCGCCCACTGCTCGGGATGTTGTAACAGTGCCAGGAGGCTGCTACCGATGGCACTGCCGGTGGTTTCTTGGCCAACACTAAAAACCATGGCACAAAATGAGAGAATATCTGCTTGGGTGAGCTTGGCGTCTGTGTATTGGGCATTAGCCAGGTAACTGAGCAGATCTGCTTGTGGCTTTTTTTGGCGCTGCTCTAACAGATCTTGAAAATAGGCTGTAAACTCCAAAGCCACCTGATTTAGCTGGGTATATCCCTCTAGCGACATCG